>JAJZCY010000114.1 GCA_021828835.1 Acidobacteriota bacterium
ACGAAGTCGATGAAGTAGCCCGAGGGCCCCACGGCATTGATATCGACGATCACCAGGTCGCCTTGTCGAATCAGCTTGTCGGTCGCCCAGCGCCGATAGGGGCTGGTGTTGCCCCCGGTGGCGACAATGATGTCGTAGATGATCTCGCAGCCACGCTCCAGCATGAACTCATGGACCTTCGCCTCGATCTCCCGCTCGCGCACACCCGGCTTAAGCCACTCATATTTGATCTTCCACATCGCCGCGTCGCCTAGGCTCGCGGCCTGCTTGAGCAGCTCGATTTCGTCCCGCGTCTTGACTACGCGCGCCGCGGAAATCGTCGGCCAGCCGTTCATGATCGTGATTCCCGCCTTCTGAAAAGCTTCCAGAGCCGGAATATCCAGGTTGTCGATCCCGATCCGCTCGTTGGCCACTCCGTGTTCCTTCAAAACTTCCAGTACGCTCTCCGCCATCCGCGCAGCCATGTGCGGCACGGCGCCTTCAGCCCATTGCCAGGTAATCGCCGGTCGGATTCGCCCAGCCATCCACGGCAAATCGATCTTGGCGCATTGGAGGTCAGAGCCCGCCGTTTCAAACAGCACCGGCTCGCCGGTGTGGGGCACCACGGCATAGCGGATGTTAATGTTGTATTTCCAGTTCCCCTGATAGGCAGCGGTCGCGTAGCGGATATTGGCACCGGCAAACAACACCAGGGCACCCATATCGTCCTTCCTCATTTGGGCCTGCAGCTTCTCCAAACGCTCCCGGCGCAAACGATCGAAATCGACACGGTGTTGCCAGTCTGCTGCGGTCTGGCTGTACACTCGCCGCGGATCCCACTCGTGAGGTTTGACTATGAAGGAAGTGTCCACAACTTCATGAGGTTTCGGCTTGGCGATAAAGGAAGTATCCATGAGAAATTGCACCTCTCTTTTCGGGACTTGCGCTCACGCGGAGCTGCCTACAGAGTCCTAGTAAACGGCATACATGATCGCATTACAAATAAAACTCTGGTATGAAACTTAGTCGAATTACTTATGGACGCAATACCGCAAGAATCGTGCCCACAGCTCAGCCGCTGTCGGCATACGTCATCGCCGGACCTGAGGATTGTGGGAGTTTTCTCTGAAGAAACGAGCCGCTGAGCGCGGCGGCGCGATCGTGCCTGCGCGAACGGCTGAAATAGTATTGGCCCCGGATTGCAACCCGGATCATGAATTGACCGCGCGGCGGCGAACACTGGAGTCCGCCGGCGGCCTGCTTCAGCGCGCGGTCGACAGGTCTGCCGGCGCGCTGTGGCGATCCACATCGGGCACGCCAAGCCAGTCAATACTCACTGGACGCCCCTCTTCCGCCGACCGGTCGGCCGCCTGATAAACACGCATCACCATGCGCGCATGTTCGGCTGTCACTAGCGGCTGGCGGCCCAGCACTACACACTCAAGAAAATGGATTGTTTCCGCTTCCATCGGTCCGGCGTAGACATGCCCCAGCTTCTCGCCCGGCATGGTCGAGATGGGGAACTCGATGCCGCTCTTCATCGTGGTCACATACACATCCCGGTGAGTGTCATCAACCATGACTGCGCCTTCGGTCCCCACCATCTCAATCCACGTAGACGAGAAATTCGGATAAGCTGGCGGCAAAACCCAGCCCGCCCCGATGGTGAGGACGCTGCCGTCATCCAGCGTCACCACGATCCAGGCGCAGTCGGGCACATTGTGCGAGCCCTGCATAATCTTGTTGACCTGCTGACAGTACACGCGCACCGGCCTGCGGGGCTCAAAGCACCACAACAAAAAATCGATATCGTGGGTTGCCTCCATGGCCGCCGGGGAGAGCTTGATGCGCCCGCCGATCTTGTGACCCAGATTGCGGGTGATATGACGGCTCACCAGTGCGCTGATGGGATGGCCAATTGCACCATCGGCGATGGACTTCTTTACATATGCGAACTTCGGATTAAAGCGCTGCGAATAGCCAATTGTAAACAGAAGTCCTTTGGAGTGGGCCAACTCGATCAGCTCATCCGCTTCCGCCAATTGCAGGGCAATCGGCTTCTCCAGAAAGACGTGTTTGCCCGCTTCTAAGCTCTCTTTTGCCATGGGGTAATGCGTCGTCTCTGGAGTCGCGGAAATCATGATCGCGTCAATGCCCGGAATGGCCAGAAGATCTCTGTAATCGGTTGTCGCCGTCGCCGGCCGGGTCTTTTGCGCCACTTCCCGCAACCGCTCCTCCCGGATTTCTGCAATGTGCAACTCGTTCACAAAGGGACTGGCCGCACATGTCTCCGCACGAATGCCCCCGCACCAGCCTGTCCCGATAATCCCAATATTGAGCCTTTTCATCTGCCCTCCCTCGATCCGCGGACCGAGCGCGTTTCCGCCTGCAACTCTCCCGCCGTTCTTACGCCTTTTCTAGGGCCGGTCCGCATCTCGGTCGCGTCGCCACGCGCAATTCAACTTTCCCGCTCGAGTGGCAACGGGACCGGCTGCCGCTTCTTGGCCGATAGATCCAGCGCCTTGGTTAGCATCAGCCGGTTATGCGCCTCCTTGGCGGTAGCATGTTGTGTTGGAACTCCCAGCGAGATTCGATTAAGCCACTCGCTTGTCTCCTCGCGCATCGGCCCGCGCAACTCGCCCAGGGCCATATCTCCAGGCGGATAACTCCCCATAAAATCCACCAGGCGGCTGCTGTCGGGCAAGTAGCCTTCCGCTTGAGGGGCAGTAACAGCAAGGACAATGTCACGATGGGTGTCATCAATGGTCAAAACGCCATCCGTGCCTACGATACCGACCTCGAGGCTATATACCGCCGCGGGCCAAGTGACGGGAAGAGCCCAGGAGATATTCAGGTGGTAGACGCATCCGTCCTCGAAAGCGATCATCCCGGCCGTGCCGTCAATGCCGCCAAACAGAGGTCCCAAAACCTTGTCTACCGACCGCGCGTACACCTCGGTCGCGGTCTTGCTCTCCAGGAGCCACATGGCGATGTCGAGCGCGTGCGTACCCGAGATCACCATCGGCGAAATGGATGACGGGTCGTTAGCCCGGCGGTAGTTGTCAATAGCCACCAGCCGGTTCATGAATGCGCGCGAGGTAACAAGGGTCACGTCCCCGAGCGCCCCGGTGCGCACCTTTTCCTTGGCAGCCAGCCAGCGCCTTCGGAAGCGCTGCGTGTATCCCACCACCGCATCGGTGCCGGATTTTTCGATGGCCTCCAGCACCCTGCATGACTCAGAAAGCTTGGTGGCCAGCGGCTTTTCGATCAGAATCGGCAGCCCCCGCTCTACCGCGGCCAGAATCGGATCCACGTGCAAATGCTCATCGGTGGCAATAATTGCCGCCGTTACCTCCGGCCGTAGCAGCAGTTCCCGGAAATCTCTGGTCACGAAATCGGCACCAATGCTCGCGGCCACCTGCTCGGCCCGATCTGGCTTAACCTCCGCTAAGCCTATCCAGTCGACGGCGGGATGACGCGCCGCCACTTCACCTCGAAATAATCCCACGCGGCCGCCGCCGATAATAGCCAAACCAATCCTTTTCGCCTTCGATCTCAGACTGCCCCTCCCGCTGGAATCTGCCGTGGCTACGTCGCAGATTTGCCCCTATGATAGGCCGAATGGGCAGCTTAGGCCAGTCTTGTGCCCATAAGCATTTTGACTAACTCCTATACGCGCATGTTATCCGACGGATTTATGACAGCGCCTAGCCCGGAAGCTCCCTCGCTCTGCCGGTATGCCGAATGCTTGGCCAGAACGTCAGAATCGATAGCTCCTTGATCCGGATCCCGCACTTCGATGGCAGCTCCAGCAACCAGCCAGGGGAGGAGATTTCGGAGCGAAGGAGTGAGGAGGGGGGCGTGGAGTTCTGGCTGATTTGGCTGGGAAGGTTCCATTGCTGAATCATCTCTCCGATGCAGCTAAGGGATGTGGTTTGAGGTGCGGATCGGAGCCGATCTCGAGAGCGAGCGCTCTGAGCAGTCCTTTTCAGGATAGCGTGCAGCTACTGCCGTGCAGAATGGGCACCTCCTGGAAGAGATGTTGACTGCGATTGCTGGTAAGTTCCTTAAGTGGGGCTGAGAACATCCCGAATATCCGTCCCCTGGGAAGCACCGGTGTCTCGGGGGATGAGGCAGCTTGCCGTGGAAGAGCCGGCTGCCTTCAATCAGGGCCTTGCTCCCTATGTACTTCTTCACACCGTCGCACTCTTGTCCGTGAACGATGCCATCGTAAGTGTAATATTTTGTGCATATTCAATGGCTCTACGTGGGTACCACAATTTAAATGCCTGCGCAGAAATTCCTCGCCTCTGGGTTCAACCACAACATCTTGGTACAGGGGCAATCAAACAGATACCCCATTCGCTGCAATCAAAAGCAGCGTCCGTGTTTGCGAGGAATTTGCGCAGATTTGGCTAAGCTGAATGCAATGACTCCGGGATCATGAGGAGCGGAACGGCTCAGAGAAGGGTTGCGTTTCAGCTTCGCGGTGCGAGATGCGAAATAGCATGGGGCGCTGCACGGCCGTGGGTCAGAAATCGGCGCGTCCTGCGCGAGGACCGGCAAAGGAAGACACACATGACGCTCACAAGAAGGAACGCCTGGCTCAGGAAACAGGGCACGGTGATTTGGCTCGTTGCAGTATTGATGGCGGCATTGACAGCGCAGGGACAGGCGCAGGGCGTGACCACGACTACGGTCCAGGGGACGGTGTACCTGGCCACCGGACAGCCCGGCGCGGGCACGCTGGTGGTGAAGTGGCCCGCGTTTACAACCGCCGCCGGTGAGGCGATCGCCGCCGACAGCGTGACCGTCAAGATCGGCTCCGACGGATTTGTGAGCGTGAGCCTGGCTCCCAATCAGGGCGCGACTCCGGCCGGCCTTTTCTACAGCGCGGTGTACTACATGAGCGATGGGTCGAGCAGCACGGAGTACTGGGTGGTGCCGGCAACTGCGCAGGCCACTCTGGCCCAGGTGCGCACTGAGGTGATGCCGGCGGCACAGGCCGTGCAGGCAGTGACTAAAACCTATGTGGACGAGGAGGTTTCAGAGCTGTCGCATAGCCTGCTGAGCGCCTCGGGCGGAAACCTGAGCGGGCCTCTCTATCTGAACGGCGATCCGACCCAGGACCTCCAGGCGGCGGACAAGCGCTATGTAGACACCGCCGCCGCCAATGCGTGGCCGGGCGCAGTTCTGCGGGCGGATCATTTTGCCGGCGCAGATTTCGGCGCACAGTTGCAGGCATGCGTGAACGCGGTGAGCAACACCTATGGCGGCACATGCGATGCGCGCAATTTCTCGGGCAATCTGGCGATGACTGGCGATCTCACCGTTCCCGCTGCTAACACCAATGTGCTGCTGCCCTGCGCGACGATTACGACGGCGTATCGGATCCTTGTGCCGGGCGGCGTGCGCAATGTGGCTCTGCATGGCTGCGCGCAGCGCGGGGGCAGTACAAGCAGCGGCAGCGCCGGCGGCACGGCCTTTGCTTACTCGGGCTCCAGCGCGCTGGTGCAAGTCGGCGATCCCACGTATGCGACCGATACGCCCGGCTTTCACATGGATAACGTGGTGATCGACACCACGGCCTCCTCGAGCGCCGTGGCGGAGGGACTGGCGGCCTACCGCACCCAGGAGCTGGATCTGGAAGGCGTCTATTTCCTCGGCAATTCCAACCAGACGGGCATGACACTGGACGGCACCGGCAATTATACCGGCGGCACATTCCTCGACGACCAGTTGGTTGGCTTTCAAACCGCGGTGAACGGCATCGGGCACCAGACCGCCAATGGAGCCACGACCGACTGGCTGAACGCGAGCACGTTTATCCGGGTGCACATCGACTGCCCAACCAGCAATGGGGCGCCGGTTGCGGGCACGTACGGGATCAACCTGCAGCAGGGCGACGGCAACACCTTCACCGGCGGCGACGTGGAGAACTGCTCGACGGCGCTGCACCTGGGCGCGAATGCGCAGAACAATACCATCGTGGGACTGCGCAACGAAAACTCCACATACCAGGTAGTGGCGGATGCGGGCAGCTCTTACAACAACTGGATCACCGGCGGCACCATGTTCACCGGCAAACTGGTAGACAACGGCATCCGCAACAGCTTCCTCGACACCTTTCACCGCAGCTTCAATGCACTCAACGGGGATTGGTATGGCAGCCAGCAGGACGCGACGCTGACCAATCATTATCGTCTGGGCACGGGCGCGGGCAACGAGCGCGGACTGCTCGACCGCTATCAGACCGACTCCGGCTACCGCTGGACGATGGGGCTGAGCGACGCCACTGGCGGCGAGCAGTATTACCAGCTTCTGGATGAGTTAAACAGCGTCTATCGCATCTCTGTCGGGCAGTACAACAGTGGGCAGGCGAGCACCAACGATCAGACCGTGGTGAACGCGGCGGGCACAGGCGCCGTGGTGCTGAACGGCTCGAACAACGCAGGCACCGGCGGAGTGGTGATCGGCTCGGGCGGACCGAATTCCGCCACGGTGGCGACCATCAGCAACGCAGGCAACGCGCAGTTAGCTGGCACGTTGCAGGTAGGCGGCACCTCGCAATCGACCGGCACCATGACGGTGCGCAACAATGCCGACGCCGAGGTGGATTATTATCTCTGGCCAGGCCTGACCACCAGCCAGAAGGGATCGTTCACCTACAAGGATTTCAACGGCAACAGCCAGTGGTTCATGGTGAAGGACCAGAACAACAACTGGGCGCTGAATTCCGCGGTGGGCGGGCTCGACAGCTTCAAGGCCTACCAGAGCACGAACAGCGGGGACACGTACGTGAATGCCGCCAATCCCTCGGGTGCGGTGCGCGTGAATTACGAGAATGGCTCAGGCAGCAGCTTCAAGGTTTATGGAGGGAGCAGCAGCACTCCTTATGCCAGTTTCACCGCTGCGAATGCCATCGCGTTTCCCGGCCTGGCCGCAAGCAGCGGGCACAACTGCCTGCAAATCGACAGCTCCGGATACATCACCAATACCGGCGCAGCGTGCGTGACCGGCGGCTCGGCGGGGACAGGCACCATCGAGTCAGGAAGCAGCGGGCAGATCGCATACTACAACGCGGATGGAACGGTGATCGGCGGCACCAGCGCGGTTCCGCTCACGGCAGGGGGAACAGGCGCGGCGACGGCAGCCGCGGCTTTGCAGAATCTGGGCGCGCTCGCGCAGGCGGGCGGGACCATGACGGGACAGCTCAACGGCACCAGCGCGATCTTCAGCGGCGCTGTTGCCGCGGCGAATGCCAATGTAAATGGCGCCGTCAATGACTCCACGACCCAACCTTCTGCGCCCCCAGTGCTCGATATCCGGAACCCGTCTTTTGCCGGAGGTGCGATCTGCGACGGAAGCCAAAATCATCCCATTGACGCCGTTTTCCAGGCGGCGCTCAACGCCTTACCTTCTTCGGGCGGGACCATTCGCATCATCGGTTCCCCGAATGCCTGCTATTTCTCCAATCCCGCTGGAATCGTGTGGCCCTCTACCAGCGGCGGTATCAACATCCAAATTGCGGGGACTCTGAATGTGGGAACGACATTCGTGATCTCCAGCAATGCTCGCGTCAACCTGCTGGGAATCGGCGGCTGCATGCAGGTACAGTTCCAGCAGAGCAGCAACAATGCCTGCATCAATATGACAGGCGTGGGGCAGACCACTCTGGGAACTGCCGTGAGCACCGTGCCGGGCACGGGCGTGAGCGTGACAGTGACGCCAGGCAGCATGGCCGGGATTCAGGTTGGCTCTGCGGTCAGCGTAGGCGACTGGGCAACCTGCAATATTTCCACGGTCAGTCAGGCAGGCAGCACGGTGAGCGCTCATCTATCCGGCTCTTGCCCGATCGCGCCGGGCGGATTTGTCACCGTGGCCGGCGTGGCGAACTCAAGCTATAACGGTACGTGGACTGCTACCAGCAACGACCGCAACACGAATGTGCTGACGTGGTATGAGTCCACGACTGGCCTTCCCGCGAGCAGCGGAGGAACAGCGTCCGGCCCGAACGATGACACTCTCGAAGATGTGCAAGTCACCGCGACCACGGCGACCACCTTTACGGCAGAGTTCTTCCGGCCGCACAGCGCCAATGCGGCGATTGGCCTGATTGCACTCGCTGAGATGAACGTAGGCAGCGGTCCCGTGTTCAAGAACCTGACCATCTACACCGCACCCGGCTCGCAGGTTTGGTATGAGGGCTATAAGGGGCTGATGGAGAATGTGGGCTTCCAGTCCGAATCTACCTGCAACAGCCATGCTGCGATGCCGTTCCCGTCCCTGGTGGCGGGAGGGAGTTTCAATCAGATCAACAATTCCTCGCTTCTGGCCTGCCCAGCGCCTGAGTCGATCCACATGTACGACCCTGGGACTGCGGGGGGAACTTGCAGCTCGGGTCCGCAATGCTATGCTTCCGGGCCCTACTACATCAACGATTCATTCGTCTCCGGCGGCATCAAGATGGATCATGGCGGCGCGATTCTCTACACCAGGAACGTGGTGTTCGAGCAGGCCGCGCGGGGGATGGTGGTATTCGATCCCACGAATTACTGGAACGCCAATCAGCAGATTCTCTCTTTCCAGAACACCAACCCGCAAGATAACTTCTACGGTTTTCCCAGCACGGATGTTTACCAGATGTACCCTGGGGTCACCGGTGTCTCCGCACCTTGGGTCTACCTGGAACAGGCCAATGGCATTTCAGTAAACGACTACTTCAGTGGCAGCCTGTATGCCAATAACAACAACCAGTTTGCCTACCAGTACAGCATCAACAATCCGGTCGGCGTGATGGGGACACTGACGAACGGCAGCTTTACCGACACGGAGCTTCGTGGCGAAGGAGCAGGATTCGGGCCGCAGGTAGTTCCTTTTGCGACACAGAATGTAGCAACCGATCCAGCATCATGGAGTGGGGGCTGCACGGTGACGCCTGGAGTGCTGGGGCCGGATGGAAGCATGACGGCAGGAGAATTGACCACGGCCAGCAGTCCTGGAAGCTATGACAGCATCTACACCTGGAGCGGGACTCCAGCAGTGGGCGATAAGATACTCGTCGGATTGGATTCCTTTGACCCGCAGCTTGCAACCGATGCCGTGTATGGGGGAGGGCCCTTCGCACTTGATTACTACCCCTACGGCTCGCATTTTCAATTCAATTACCAGACAGTGGGAAGTATCAACGCGGCCAGCGCCAATAACAAACTGAGCATTGCTGGCGACTGGTATCACCGCATTGTGTCGATGTACACGGTGACCGCTGCGGACGGGACCTCCGGCTCGATCAAACTTCGGCTGAACTGCGATCCGAGCCACACGATCTACGACGCCAACCCGTTCTTCATCTACATTCCAGCTTCAGCGAACATTCCCGCGCAGGAAGTGGCGCGCTGGCAGCGGCAGCTTCTGCATGGAGCCGTTCCTGCAAGCTGGAATCATCCGGGGGTGGCGGTGACCAGAGAGCCGATTGCTTCTGTGCCCACCGCAACCGTCATGAGCGGAACCAGCGGTACGGCCACCTGTTCGCAAGGGATCCAAGGCACTCAGAAATATGCATCGTGTTATCTCAACAACTATGCGCACACCGGAACTGCGCAGACATACATGTTCCCGGCTGCGTACAACACCACTCCGGTCCTGCTGGAGAGCGGCGGAACCTGCGGGAGCTATAACCCCTCGGTATCCGCAACAGCGCTGACGTTGCCGGCGAACGCGTCCATGACGGCGGAAACCTGCAATGTCGTGGTGCTGGGACAGTAGCTGCGCCCACGCAGGCTGCACATCCTCGATAAAACCGCCAACCAACCTGACCTGCGCCAGAGCAGCCCCTGAGCTGCGAAAGAACCGGAGGAGACGTGGCGCGAGAAGGGGAAGGAGATTTGCGTCTCGACGCAGAGGCGCAAAAGCTGTACCGGCCGAAGACAGCGGATGAGCTCATCGCGCTGGGCCAAAGGCTGGACGAGCGGCCGCCGGAGCTGGAGGGCTGCTCGCGAGCATTGCAGTTCGCCAGCGATCACCTGCGGGTGCGCACGCGCGACGGCGGCATTGCCCCGCTGATTGCCAATACCGTGCAGCGCTCTTTTGAAGATGCCGGCGGCAATCGCCACATCATTCTCAAGGCCCGGCAGATGGGACTGACGACCTGGGTGGCAGCGCGTTTCTTCATGCGCACCATCACCCGACCAGGGACGTTGACGCTGCAGGTGGCGCACACTCGGCCGGCGGCCGAGGAGATCTTTCGGATCGTCCACCGCTTCTATCAGCACCTGAACGCCGTGCTGCGCACAGGTCCGCTCAAGACCTCGCGGGCCAACGTGCGCCAACTGGTGTTCCCGGCGTTCGACTCCCAATACCGCGTGGAGAGCGCGGCGGACCGCAATGCCGGGCGCGGGCTCAGCGTCCAAAATCTGCACTGCTCGGAGTTGGCGCGTTGGCCGGGCGATCCCGCCGAGACGCTGGCCGGCCTGCGCGCTACGTTAGCGCCCGGAGCCGAGATGGTGCTGGAGTCTACACCGGACGGGGCGGGCGGCTGCTTTTACGACGAGTGGCAGCGCGCTCCGGAGACAGGCCTGGTGCGGCACTTCTTTCCCTGGTGGCTGGAGGAGGAGTACGTCTCTCCCCCTGTGGACCCGCAGACCTACACCCAGGAGGAGCAGGAACTGGTGGAGCGCGCGGGGCTCTCCCCGGGCCAGATCGCCTACCGCCGCAGGCTGCGTGCCAACTTTGGCCGGCTGGCGCCACAGGAGTACGCAGAGGATCCAGAGTCCTGCTTCCAGATGAGCGGGAGCTGCTATTTCGAGGCCGACATCCTGGATGCACGGCTGAAGGAGACGCACGAGCCGGTGCACAGGCGTTCCAATGGAGAGCTCAGCATCTGGCTGGAGCCGCAACCCGGGAGAACGTACCTGGTGGCGGTGGACCCGGCCGGCGGCGGCACGGGGGGCGATTACTCGGCCATGGAAGTGATCGAGATGGAGGAAGGCTACCAGTGCGCGGAATTCGCGGGCCACGTAGGCGGGCTGGAACTCGCGCGCAAAGCCGCGGCTTTGGCAACGGAGTACAACCGGGCCTGTCTGGTGGTGGAGCGCAACAATCACGGGACGGGGATTCTGGCCTTTCTCCATTCCGACTGCAATTACCCGAACCTCTACGAGAGGCAGGGAGAGGCGGGCTGGCCTACCACTGCGTTCACCCGTCCGCGGGCACTGGCCCATCTGGGCGCCATGGTCGCCAAGGCTCCGCAGATCTTCCTGAGCGCTGCTTTTTTGCGCGAGTGCCGCACCTTTGTGCGCCTGCCCAGCGGCGGCATGGCCGCGCAGCCCGGCACGCACGACGATCGGGTGATGGCGATGGCGATCGCCTTTGCGGTTCGCAAGGAGAAGATCGGCTGCTGATCATGCGCCCAACCTGCGCAAGGGCGAAGATCGGCTGCGACTTCATGGCCCGCGAGGCCGTCTATTCTATTGCTGCTCTGCAACTGGAGTTTCGAGGGAGGCCGGCGCGAACCGGCCTCGGAGGTTACACCTTGCTTCGCTTGATGGGCCGATGGCTGGTGCGCGCATTTCTTGCCTTGGCGGTGTGTACGCTTCTTGCGTACGGGGTCGATTCCGTTGTGTATCTGCTGCGCGGCTCGCCCAGTTCAACCGTCACGGTGAACCGGTTCATGGGGGTTCCGTTGAAGGGTGAGAGAGAAGAGTACGACTATCTGGGCTCGGGTCCGGCGCCCTGCGCAGTGGCCCTTTTCCCGCACGGGGGGAAGGATCCCTGCTGGGAGCTGCGCCGCTATCCGAATGAGTGGGACAACCTGTAAAAGCCACCTGCCTGCGGCTGGCGAGAGCCAGACCGCAGGCGCGACTCGGTTGGTGAATTACATGGTCGGGCTGCTGTTGTTCTGGTTGCTCTGATGCCACTGCGGCTGCTTAGCGATGGCCATATCGATGCGGCTGCCGGCGATGATCTTCACGTCGCTCTTCTTATCGGAAGAGATCACTGCCGAGTTCCGGGCTGCGATCCTGCTGTGCAGGTCGGCTCCGGAGACAGCGCCGATCTGATCCACCTGATACGTGTTCCGATTCCACAGGTCGCGCGCGGGGGTACGGGCGCTGCCATAGGCATTCAGCCCTTCACTGGGTGCGCCAATTGCCACAACCATGGCCTTGATAGGAACGGTGGTGCCGTTCTTCAGCCTGGCACTGGTAAACCGCAGCGCCATCTTCACATGGTCCGACTGCGCATGATCCTGGGTGATCTTGCCGATCAGCACCGTGCCTTTGGGCAGATCGGGACCGTTCTTGAGCTGCACATTCTCGCCTAGCTTG
>JAJZCY010000115.1 GCA_021828835.1 Acidobacteriota bacterium
CACGCCCCCCGGAACCGTGAAGTCGCGATAGGCCTGGTTGCTGTAGCTGGTGCCGAAGCCCACCACGCGCAGGCCCGGGATGATGTGAATGCGCGGAATGGGGTGAAGATCGTCCTGCACGTAGAAGGCTACGTTGTCCTGCTGGAAGTAGCCGGAGCGGAACTTCGAACCCGCGCCCACAATCTGCCGCGCGCCGCTGGCCCCGGTTGAGGGATCGAAGAACAGGTTGTGCGAGTTATAAATCTCGTGAATCAGATAGCCGCCGAAGTTGACGGTGTTGAGGGGCAGGACCACCGACATGTTGATCTGGTCGCCGAACATGTTGCTGAACGGGTTGTTCCACTCATTCACCTGCGAACCCAGGTCGAGGGCATCCTCGTTGCGGCGGTGAAAGCGGCGGATGTGGTTGTACCAGGTTGAGTTCTCGAGCGTGCTTTTGCTGCTCAGGAAGAGCCGCTCGCGCCCGTAGGCCAGGAACATCTCGTTGGTGTCGTATTTGTTGTAGTCGGCGTAAGGCATCACGCTGTAGTAACCGCTGGTCGGCTCGCTGAAGTGGGTCGAGGAACCCGGCTCGAGCAGGCCCACGTCGGTGAGCGGAATGGTGGTGGGCCGGTAGCCGCCGGACTTGGCATAGAAGACGCCCAACGCGATGCTGCCCGCGGAGAAGGTCTTCAGAGTCTTGCCGAACACCGATCCGTTGGTGGATTGGTTGCCGAAGCCGTCGGGCCCCTGGAGGTAGTCGTCGCCACGGCCGAGGCCGCCGCCGAGCACCGTGGACCAGCCTTCGAAGTTGCCGGTGTTGCCGACGAAGGCGAAGTTCTGCTGGCCGTAAGGGCCTTGCGAAACCTCCGCGCTGAGGTGCCGGCCCACGGTGGGCTGGATGGGCGTGAACTCCACCGATCCGCCGATGTTGTTGTACCAGCGGCTCATGGGCTGGCCGGGGCCGTAGGTTACCGACAGGTCCTGCATCACCAGGTTCTGCGGCAAGGTGGCCGACTGCCAGAGGCCGGTCGCAGGATCGGAAACGGGAATGCCGTCGAAGGTAACGCCCAGCGAGCCGGGCGCCGTGAAACTGGTCGCCTCGCCGGCCCAGCCCTGTTGAATGCCATTCAGCATAATCGAGTACTTGGTGCCGCCGGTCTGGCCGTAGCCCATGACGTTGGCGCCGGGGGTCTGCTGGATCATCTGCGCTCCGCCGGCAACGGGGCCTGCGGCGTCAAGCTGCTTGCGGTCGAGCACGCGCAGCGTGTCGGGCGTGAGCATCACGTCTTCGCGGGTGGGCACCGGTGTGGCCTCGGGATTCACGGTGCCGCGCACTACCACGCTGGAGGCCAGCGACGCTACGCTCATCCGGAGGTCAAGGGTGACGGTAGGTTGAGTGCCAGGCGTCACGCGCTGCACGAGCGACTGAAAGCCGGTCTTCTCAATGGTGACAAGCTGCGGCTCGAGCGTCACCGCAGAGAAGATAAATCGTCCGGTGGCGCCGGTGGTGGTGTGGCTCGCCTTATTGGTAGCCAGATTGGTCAGAGTGACCTGGGCATCCGGAATGGCGGCGCCGGCGGCGTCGGTGACTTTGCCCTGGATGGAGAAGAAGCCCTGAGCGCTGCAGATCGAGGTAAGCGCAATTACCCAACTGACTGCCAGTACAGATGCGAGTGCTGCGAGTCGTTTCATCGTGGACCTCCAGTACGTAAATCGAGTTCGTAAGTGCGGAAGAACCGGATCAGGTTGCAGCAGCTCGCTGAACGCGATGTTCTGTCTTTTCCGGCTCCACAAGAGCGTGGGAATGGCTTCATTTATCAATCGACTGTGTTTCACGTGCGGGGAATCGGATTGGACCAGAGCGAGAAGGCAAGATCGCCGCAATCCCTCTGGCAATGCAGGGCCCGGTATTTCGATTGAACGCTGGAAGTGTGAAGGGATCTTCAACGCAGAATCAACGCGGTGTAAATCTGTCGCTGGAGTTACAGGATTTACAGACACATTTCCACACGCGAGGCGGCGGATGTTACAGGGATGTAACAAAAGCCTTCGACGAGTTAATTGTTAAAGTTTGTCCGGTTGGGAAGAACGCGCGGCGCGAGTCACTAGGGCGTGAGTCGGGAGACCCACGCCCAGCCCGTCTGGAGACCGGCGCTGTCGCGCGATCAGAAATCGTGCGGAGGGTCGTGGAAGACGGTCGCTGCCGGTGGGTCGGCGGCACCGGCCGGCCGCTCGGTGGCTTCGGTCTGGGCGCGAAGCCGCGCCACCGTCTGCCAGTTGTCCTTGTGGGTCTGATTGGAGATCCAGGGCGGCAAGGGCATCGCCAGATAGCGGCTCAGAGCCTGGGCGTAGCCTTCATAGAGAGCCCGCATCTGGCGCAGGCGGTCGGCGGAGAAGTCGTCGCGGCACACGCTGATCCCGCTCTGGCAGAGCAGCGCAAAGAGCTGCTTGTAGTCTTCGGGGGGCAGACGATCGGGGGCGTCGGCCACCGGCGCGAGACCGAAGATCTGGGCCAGATCCACGAGCGCGTGGCGGGCCATGGCGAAGGTGAGCTGTGCCTGCCGGGCCTCAGAGCCGCGAATCCCGGAGATGAGCAGGGCCGAGGCGTCGAGGATGGCGGTGAGGGCCGAGAGCCAGCTCTGGTTGGTGTGCTGGGAGCGAAAGTAGCACAGCAGCGGGTAGGAGATGTGGCTTTCCAGCAGTTCGGCGGACCAGCGCTCCCACTCGATGAGCAGCGTGGCCAAGGCGCGGTCCGCGCCCTCGTGGGAGTGGCGGCGCATGAGCTCGGCGGCGGTGGGCGGCGAGCCGGCGCGCGCGTCGAGCAGCGCGATGGAGACCTCGCGCCGCGAAAATGCGCTGTAGAGCACCGGGAAGTAGCCCATGACCACGGCGAGGAAGCCCAGTCCTGTACCAGCTTCGAGGATGGTGAGCACGCGCGATGCGGCGCTCAGCGGGGTGACGTCGCCCAGACCCAGGGTGAAGATGGTGGTGCCGCTGACGTACAGGTCGGAGCGTACCGCTGAGGTCCCGTGCGCATCCAGAACAGGACTGCCGACGGCGAAGAAGAGAAGTGCGAAGCCAAGAATCATGGCCCCCGCCCAGACCATCAGCAGCAGGATGAGCGAGAGCGGTCCGTAGTAGCTGAACACGGTTTCGCGGCGGCGGGCGGTGCGGATGCGGCGCGCAAAGAAGGCCCAAGGCCTCCAGGTGACGAAGTAGAACAGGCTGGTGAGGCGGAAGCGGCCCGAGGCGCGGCGCGGCAGGATGATGGTCTGGAAGGCGTCGAGCAACACGATCCAGAGACAGGCGATGCCGGCGATTAGGGCAGCGATGTGCATGGCGAACGGCGCGGGAAGCGCGTTCCTGCATTGTAGTGAAGCCGGGAGCGAGCGACCAAGGCACCGCCTGAAATGGGCGGAGGAGATCATGCGGGCGCTCAAAGAGCAGTAGTCCGTTTCCACCGGCCAAATCCGGTCCCGAGGCAGCCCAGCGCCTCTGAGGTCCAACCTTTAATCTGGTGACGTGGGATCGCAAGCGGGAGGGCAACACGGGGCCGGAGACAGTGCGTGGCGGCCCAGTCACAACGTCTGGCTGATCGCCGTCTCGGTAATGCTGGCTACGTTTATGGAGGTGCTGGATACCTCCTTCGCCGATGGCCTAGGCGGCCATGTACCGAAACATGGTGCAACAGGCTACACTGGCTTCGTATCTGGATGACTTCCGGTTGCTGGCGTACCTGAGCCTGCTATGCATCCCCTTCCTGATCTTCTTCCGCAACCCCGGCAAGAGCCGCAAGCGGGAAGTGGCGCTGCCGCACTGAAGCAGCCGATGGGCCCTGACCGCCGAAGCCGGTGCGACATCCGGCGTTTGAGGAGCAGAGGATGAAGCTATCGTGGATGGTGGCCGGTGTGGGGCTGGCGGCAGCAGCGTTGCTCCCGGCGCAGCAGGCGAACCAGAACCCGGCAGAACTGACCGGCATCTCGCACATCGCCTTCCGGGTAAGCGACGTGGACCAGGAAGCCAACTTCTTCGGCAAGCTCGGCTACGAGGAAGCTTTCTCCCATGTGGTGGACGGGCATGCCCTGGCAGTGATTCTGAAGATCAACGACCGCCAGTTCATCGAGCTGTTTCCGCGCACCGATGCCAACCAGCCGCTGGGGCTGATGCGCGTCTGCTATGAGACCCCCGACCTGAAGGCGCTGCGCGCGCATTATCAGGCCGAGGGGCTGCGGCCCACGCTGGCGCGGCCCTCGCCGGAGAACAACATCATCTTTTCCGTGCTCGATCCCGACAGCCGGCAAACAGAGTTTACGCAGTATCTGCCCGAGGGCCGGCAGATGATGGACCGGGGTCAGCACCTGGGCGACAGCCGCGTATCCGATGAGCTGATCGGGTTCGAGATGCCGGTGACCAACGTGACGGCGGCCCGCAGTTTCTACGAGAAGCTGGGATTCACGGCCGAGGCCGATGGACACAATGTGCGGCTCACGCTGCCGGCCAACGAGGATCTGCACATCGAGCTGCATCCGGCGCGAGCCAATGATCAGCCCCAGTTCCTGTTCCCCGTAGACGACGCGCGGCGCGCGGCAGACCAGCTCAAGAGGCAAAAGCTGCACGTGATGAGGGACAAGAAGCTGCTCTTCGTGCAGGACCCGGACGGAAACTCGTTTGTGCTGATGCAGGCCGGCGACCCCAGCCCGCGGCACCTGATTCCCTGGCACCGGTAGGCCTGCTCAAAGCCAGCAGCATTCTGCGGGCCGGGAGGCCCGCGCGACAGCCGATCAGGGGAGCGGTCCTACAACGCTAACGGCAGCGCCGGCAGAGAGCGATTGCCCTCTGCCGGCGCTCTTCTTTGTGCGGGTATGAAAACTAGTCCGGAAGAATCAACAGGCCGGTGGCCAGCAGCTCCGCGGTAAGCCGGTCGAGCGCCAGGCCCAGCTTGGTGCAGATGCTCCTGGAGCTCATGCCGAGAAGAACAGCCGCTTCAGGCTGCGTGTACTCCTGGAGCACAATACGGCTCAGGATCTGACGGTCGAGAGCGCCCAGCTTGCCCAGGCACCGCTCTACGTCGAGGACGAAGATGACCGCGTCCTCGAAGGTGCGGATGGGCCGGCTGGAAGCCCAGCCGCGGCCCACCGGATCGGCCAGAACCGACGGCGCGCGGCCCACCTGCATGGAGGCGTAGAGGTAGCGGCGCAAGATGCTCTCCGTATGCTTGCGGTAGAAGGCCAAGCCCTCGGTGGGCCGCTTGCCGGACGGCTCGGAGGCCGGATGGGCATGAGGACCACGCTGGCTCTGCTGCGCGCGCTGGCGCTCGATGTCCAACACGGCCTGGCGCGGGCTGGCGCTCCAGGCGGCAGCGAAGATCTGAAGGGCTGCGCTCATTGCGCACCTCCCGCAGCTTCCGCGACACCCCAGACGCGGGGCAGCACTGCGCGCGCGGGACGGCCGCGCCGTTTGCGGCTGGCCGGTTCCGGAAATTCCTTGAGTTTCTTCTCACACTCCTTGCAGTAGATGTTCTGTTGTGCCTGGCCGCGGTACCAAAGGCATCCGCAGCTCTCGCAAATTTTCAGTTGCACGCGCACTTCCATGTTTGTTTCTCCGGCCCTTCATGTCGTACTTGGCCCGGCAAAGCCAAACAGCAGCCTTGCGGGATGAGGAGAACCGGCGACGGCGCATCAGGGCTGTTGCGTCCTGACGGGGGACTGCCGTGCGGGTCTGGTTTCGTGTCTTAACCGCAGCGCGCAGATCCTGGGTTACCGCCTTGAATTGCGCAGGCAGAGCCGCGAGCCGCGGCGTGCCTGCGCGGGCCGGAAACCACGCGCGCGCCGGCGATGCTGCCCGGCGCGTGTTCAACTCCGGCCCGCGCAGGCAGTGCTTCGCCTGTCGCCGAGCCCTTGGAGACGAAAGGGTTCCCATCGAAATCCCACAATTCATTGCGATGAAGTAAACACAATCTAGAGAGGCCTTTCCCGCGCGTCAACCGGTGCCGGCAGTTTTCTGCCCGCCGGCTTTGCAATCGAAGTCGGAGCGCGGAAAATAGGGCCAATCCGCGCAAGCACCATTTCCTGGAGAAAAGTATGAGACCTGGCGCCTATTGCTGCCGGCGAACGATCCACAGATGAACTTCACCCAGATGCACGAGGGACTCCGCCTGGAACTGCTGCGCAGGATCCAGCGGGGCACGCTCAGTGTGTCGCTGCTGGCGCGGGAGACCGGCTTGGCACAAGCCCACCTGTCGAATTTTCTGCGCACCCGGCGCAGGCTTTCGGTGGACGCGATGGACCGCGTTCTGGCCGCACAGCACCTGACCGCGGAAGAACTGCTGCCGGCGACTGCGCGCATGGACCCGGTCGAACTGGAGACGCGGGATACGGTTCCGGTCGTGTCCCATGCTGTGGCGCTCTTTGAGCCGGTGATCCGGCCCTCCGCAGTCCACGGGGTCCTGCACCTTTCGGCCGGACTGCTGGAATCGCTGCAACGGCGGACCGCGCAGAACCGCTATGCCTGGCGGCGGTTTGTAGCGGTGCGCATCACGCCGGCCGAGGCGCTGGCCATGGAGCCGCTGGTGCAGCCGGACGCGCTGGTGCTCATCGACCGCCATTACACGTCGCTGCATGCCTACCGCCCCAACCGGCCCAGCCTATACGCCGTGCGGCATGGGGCGCACCTGCGCTTGCGCTACCTGGACTTTCTCCAGAACCGGCTGGTGCTGCGACCGGCGGTCTCCACATTTCCGGTGGACCTGCTGGAGATTGCGCCCGGAGAGACGCCCGGAGACCTGATCGCCGGGCGGGTGGCGCTGATCGTCGATGAGGTTTGACACGAAGAACTCCGGAGGCAGGTTTCACCGTGCGCGCCGTGCCCGGGAAGCCAGCCCTTCTGCCGTCCTCACCCTGGCCCAATAACAACCTTTTTTCGATTTAGCACTCGAAATCCTGCAGAGGGAACCGCAACACATCATTTTCACAAACTCTGATGAGAGAAGTTGCCGTCAGAGGGAGGAGAAGCATGGAAGTTCGACACCGCCGCACATTGGTCTTTCCGCTCCTCGCTGCCTTGGCGTTGCTGGCGAGCGCCTGCAAGCAAGCCCCGAAGCCCGAGGCTGCGAAACAGGTCGCGCCCAAGCCTGCCCCGTCCGTGCCGAACATCAAGGTCTCTCCGGCTGTCCAGGCAAAGGCCAAGGCTCCCCGGCCTGGGCCGCATGCCACCAGGAAAACCGCCACGGAGGCCTTCGGCAAAGGAACAGCAACCGTTCACTTCAAGGGACGGCCGAAGACTCGCTCTTTCTGGACCGAGCAGCTGGATGTGGATCATTCTGGAAACCCGGTGCTTGTGGATGAAGCCTGGGACAATCACGACAAGGTGCTTTACGTCAGCAACGATCGCACTTTCATGTGCGGCGACGGACAGACGGCCACCGGCTCAACGCTGATGGCGGTGTATGCCAAGGGAAATACGCGCAAGCGGCCTGCCGGCTCGGGCTGGTGGGTATCGGAGCTGCACGCCGGTGATTGCGGCGTGCCCCGGGAGGGTCTCTACGGTTGCCGCTTCGATGCAGCCGGGAAGAACAGTGACTGTGGAGGAGCCTCGATCCAGGCTGACGTGAACGACGTGGTGATCGTGCCGTTGCCGAAATCAGGCGAGTCCCAAGGCAACGGTGCCGCTGCGCAAGCCGCGCCGAGCACAGGCAGTTCCTCCTCCAGCCCTTCTTCCAGTTCCCCAACGCCCTCTGGTAGCAGTTCCAACCCCTAGACACTCCCTTCCCATCCTCTCGCAGTTCCATTGCGAGAGGATGGGAGATCCAATGGCCTGCAACGCTACGGCCTGCGCTCGCGCAGCGGGTGTCCTGTGATTCTCCATTTCCTGAGGCGTGTTGCGGATGGCTGATCAGAATTTTTCGGGCGAGGGAACCTTCGAACCAACTGCCGTGGAAGCGGCCGGCTCGTCTGTCGTGGAAGGAGAGTTGACGCCGGCGGTGCGCGTGGTGCGCTCGCTGATTGCTGCTCTCGTGCTGGGCTCCATCGCTGCCGGCGTTTGGGAGGCGGCGAGTAGTTCGCAGCACGGCAGAGCAGCACTGGTGGACGGGCTGTTTCTTACGCAGATCTTGCTGGCCGCTGTCCTGATCCTGCTTGGCAGCCTCGTAGAAGGTTTTGGCTTCGGGCTGTCGCTCGGCACCCATTGGCCTTACACGCGCAACCTGTTTGTGTTGCTGGCGACGGGCGATCCTGAGGCGGCGCATCGCGTGGTGGCTACGCTGGTGGGCCTCATCGCTGTGGCTCTGGCCCTTCTCGCCCCCGGCTCGGCGACGGGGAACGGCCTGGCACTGGTCGTGCTCACTGCACTGCTCGGCATCGGCACCCTCCATGTCTTATCGGGCCGCTTTCCCTCCTTTGTCCATGGCACCCACGGCCTGCTGGCTTACGGAGTCTTCCTGAGCTATCTAGCCGGATTCCTCTTCCACGGCGTGGCGTTCTGGCCGTATCTGGGGGCGATGTGGGTTTTGCATCCGGTCCTGGTCACGGTTTTTCTGGGGGGCATGACCACCGGGCAGCGTGGCTTCGGAAAGCCAATTGACGCGTTTTACATGCCACAGCGGGCTGTCCATTGGGTGGTGGCGCTGCACATCCTTTCGGCGCTGTCGCTGGTCGCCGCCCTCGGGTGGTTCATGCCCGTGTTTCCGGTGGCCTTCTTTGCGGCCGTCGCCCAGATCGCCGTGGGATTTCTGCTGTTCCACGCAGTGAATCTGAAACCGAAGAATCCGGGAATGATCGTGGCCTTCCACCAGGGCATGGTGCTGTTCATCACCGTGGCGGTGGTTGCGGCGTTGCGGTAAGAGCGAGACACTCCCGCCCTTACATCTCCTGGTGCACGTTGTCGGCGTTTTCGAAGCGCGTGTACTGGTTGAGGAAGTTGAGATACACGGTGCCGGTGGGGCCGTTGCGCTGCTTGGCGATGATGATCTCGGACTTGGCGCGGTCCGCCTCCGACATCTCTTCATCGCGGTTGTAGTAGGCCTCGCGGTGGATGAAGCAGACCACGTCGGCGTCCTGCTCGATCGAGCCCGACTCGCGCAGATCGCTCAGCATGGGGCGCTTGTCGTCGCCGCGGCGCTCGCTGGCACGGGAGAGCTGCGAGAGCGCCACAACCGGCACATCCAGCTCCTTGGCCAGAGCCTTCAAGCCGCGCGAGATGGCCGACACTTCCTGCGTGCGGTTCTCATAGCGCTTGCCGCCTTGGGTGGGCAGCGTGGCCGACATGAGCTGGAGGTAATCGACCACGATCATGTCGAGGCTGCCGGAGGTCTGCTTGAGGCGGCGCGACTTGGCGCGCATCTCGGCCAGGGAGACGCCGGCCGTGTCGTCGATGAACATGCGCGACTCGATGAGCTGGTTGAGGGCGTTCTGCAGCTTGCTGTGGTCTTCGCGGCCCAGGAAGCCCTGCTGGAGCTTGCGCTGATCCACCCAGGCCTGCGAGGCCAGCATGCGTCGCAGCAGCGACTCCTTGCTCATTTCCAGGCTGAAGACGGCCACCGTGGAACCGTGATTGACCGCGGCATTCTGCGCAATGTTGATGGCGAAGGCGGTCTTGCCCATCGAGGGGCGGGCGGCAATGATGACCAGTTCGCCTTTCTGGAGGCCGCTGGTCATGCGGTCGAAGTCCGTGAAGTCCGTGGCCTGGCCGGTGACCTCGCGGCTCTCTTTGTAGAGGTTGTCGATGGAGCCGAAGGAGTTGGCAACGATCTGGTCCAGCGGCTGAAGGCCGGTGACGATGCCCTTCTCGCTGACCTCGAGCAGCTTGGCCTCGGCGTCGCCCAGCACCTCCAGCGCGGTCTCGCTCTGGTCGGCGGCGCGCGCAATGGCGGCCGAGCAGATGCCCATCAGCCGGCGCAGCAGGCTCTTGTCCTTGACGATCCGGATGTACTCTTCGATGACCGGACGGCGCGGCAGTCCCTCCGTCAGCGACGCCAGATACGCCACCCCGCCGACCGACTCGACTTCCTTGTAGCGGGCCAGCTCCTCGGCCAGCGTCACGATGTCGATGGTGCGCTGCGAGTCGCGCAGGTCGGTCATGCGCTGGAAGATGCGCCGGTGCGAGTCGAGCGAAAAGTCGTCGGGCTCCAGGCGCTCCGCGGCTTCGGCGTGGGACGTGTTGTCGAGCAGGATGGCGCCCAGAATGGTCTTCTCGGCGTCAATGTTCGCGGGAAGGCCTGCTTCGAGCGTCAGGTCCGGGAAAGTGGCCATGGGATGAGTGTAGGCCAGGCGGAGATGGAGGGAAACCTGTGTGAATCTGGCCGGATAGAGGAAATTGAGGAAAAAAGCCGGGAGGGAAGTCCCCGGCGGCCCAAGTCCCTGAAAAGAGACATGGGCCGCCAACTCTGGCGTGGTTTTGCTTGCCCTATCTTGCCAGCGGGCCGGTCTGGACGCCGTTGGCCAGCGAGAACGACGAGCCCACCGTCGCCACCACCGCGGTCTTGCGATCGAGCCCCAGCTCCCGCCGCAGCCGGTAGGTGGCCTCCATCCCGGTGCAGTGCGCGCCCAGCAGGTTTTCCACGTGAAAACCCTTCAGCTTGGAGGCTGTCCAGTCGACCGTCTGGTCGGTTTGGGCAAACAGGTGCAGCCCCCCGACAATCCCGTACACCGGCTGGTTGGAAAAATGCTTCTCCGTGAAGGTCGTAATGTTCACGATGCCGGCATGTCCGCATCCGGTCAGGATCACCAACCCCTTGGGCGTATCGAAGACGATCGAGGAGTCCTCGGGGATATTGTCTTCAACCAGCCCGTGCGGGGTCAGAACCTTCCCCGATCCGCTCCAGTTGTGCTCGGGGTAGATGCGCGGAACCGGACCGGTGTACCAGACGCCCGGAAACAGCTCCGCGTCCGTGGCATGCACGATGAAGCGGCCGCCGGTGGCCTCGTACTCTTTGCGGATCGCGATCATCGGGTTGTTTTCGCCCTGCGGCGTCGGACGGCTGTAGAAGATGCCCTGCGACACATGAACGATGGAGAGCGCCTTGGGATTCTGCTTCATCAGTTCGCGCCGCAGCGTGAGCAGCCCGCTGACGTGATCCCAGTGATGGTGCGTCAGGATTACTTCCTGCACGTTGGAAAGGTCGATGTGCATGGCTTCAGCATTCTTCAGCACCGTATCCGGGTGGGAGCCGGTATCGACCAGGAAGCGATGGCCGTCTTCCTCGACCAGCGCCGAAAAGCCCCATTCCGCAATCGTGTGGTTGGGAGCGCCGGCCACGTTGGTGGACAGGATGGTGATTTTGAGGTTCTGAACCGGATGCTGCGGCGCCTGTGCGGCCGCCATGGCGCCGGTTGATGCCAGGACGAAAAACAGCAGCGCAAGCGCTATCAGGATTCCGTTTCGCTGCGCCTGCTTCGCAAATGAGGTGATTCTTTTTCTCTCTATCATCCGTATCATCCTTCTGCGCGCGGTCATGGGGACCTTGTGCGCTTTACAAAGTAATTGCCCCTACTCTACTCCGCAGGCGCAAACACTGGAAAGAAGAAGATTCTTGGGAGCGCGGAGGCTGCGGGCATTCTCCTTGCCCCCATCGCCATTCCGCCACGCCGCCGGTTGATCCGGGCAGCACAACCGCGCGACCGGGCGCCGGTCACAATCGCGGCCGCCGGCATTCCAATGAGCTCACTGCAGAATGACCCCTTCGGAGGTCGCGCTCATCGATAAGGCAGGGAGCTTCTGAAGAAAGTAGAGATGGAAATAGTTAAAGGTATAACTCACCGTCACTTTGACCAGGCAGCCCTGGCTGTTCGCGGGTGAGCATACTGCCCCATCCGGCGTTGTGCCCGGCCATACATAGGAACTGCTCGTATTAATCGTCACGTTGGAAGGATTAATTCCCGCCGTCGCCAGGCTCTGGACATAATTCTGAATGTCCGAGGCTGACGCCGTGCAGTTGTAGGCCATCGCAAAGTTCGTCGACGAGGTCGAACAGTCTGCCGCTACATTCTTGCTCCAGGTCTGCCCGCGCACGATCGCGAACCGCATCCCCTGCTGCGCGGCCGAGCTAACAAAGTGGTAGCTGTACATCGCCAGTGCGAATCCCATCGTACCCAGCAAAAGGGTCATCAGGAGCAGCGCGCTCACCGCGAACTCGACCATCTCCGCGCCCGATTCCTCGCGTATCAGGCGGAAGATCTGCCGGGCGTAGTTTCTTCTCTTCATCTCAATTCCAAGCTGTTAGGGCCTGTTCACACTACCCGAACGGATGGCGTTGCGCGGGAAAATTGCCTCAGACGAGGCGGAGGACGAAGGCTTTGGTGATTCCAAGGCGAGGACGACAACGACG
>JAJZCY010000116.1 GCA_021828835.1 Acidobacteriota bacterium
GTTGAGATGGGGCTAGAAGCTGGCAGTGAAGGGGGCGGAGATGGACGAGCAGCGGAACGAAGCGGGCGAGATGCGGATTCAGTTTCACGAAGAAGCGGTGCGCGGAGCGCGCATCAAGGTGATCGGCGTGGGCGGCGGCGGCGGCAACGCCGTGAACCGCATGATTCAGGCGCGGATGGAGGGGGTGGAGTTCATCGCCGCGAATACCGACGTGCAGGCGCTCAAGCTTTCGCAGGCGCCGGTGAAGCTGCAACTGGGCGTGCGGCTGACGTCAGGATTGGGCGCGGGTTCGAACCCGGACGTGGGCAGGCGCGCCGCGCTCGAAGATTCTGAGAAGATCATCGAGGCGCTGGAAGGCGCGGACATGGTCTTTGTGACGGCCGGCCTGGGCGGCGGCACGGGCACGGGCGCGGCACCGGTGATTGCCTCGCTGGCCAGCGAGATGGGCATTCTCACGGTGGGCGTGGTTACGCGTCCGTTCTCGTTTGAGGGCAAGCGCCGGTTGCAGCAGGCCGAGCGCGGACTCCGCGAACTGGTGGAGAGCGTGGACACCATGATCGTGATTCCCAACGAGAAGCTGCTGGCGGTGGCCAAGGACGCTGGCTTCTTCGAGAGTTTCCGCATCGCCGATGACGTGCTGCGCCAGGGCGTGCAGGGTATCAGCGACATCATCACGATTCCCGGCATCATCAACCGCGACTTTGCCGATGTGAAGACCACGATGGCCGGCATGGGCCAGGCGGTGATGGGCACGGCCCTTCGCGCGGGCGAGAACCGCGCTATCGAGGCAGCGCAGGCGGCCATGGCGTCGCCGCTGCTCGACGCCGGGGCGATCGACGGCGCCCGCGGCATCCTGATCAACATCACCGGGTCCAGCTCGCTGAAGCTGTCGGAGGTGAACGAAGCCTCGTCGCTGATTCAGTCGGCCGCGCACGAGGACGCCAATATCATCTTTGGCGCTGTGCTCGATGAAAAGATGGGCGAAGAGGTGAAGATCACCGTGATTGCCACCGGCTTCCGCGACCAGATGCCGGAGCGGCGCGCGCGCATGCTGAGCGTGGAAGACGCGCCGGTGGTTTCGGTTCCGGTGGTGGCGCCGGACGCGTGGATGCGAGAGTCGGATGCTGAGCCGGAGACTTCCAACGCACCCGCGCTGGTCCGCTTCCAGAGTGAGGAGGAGGAGGACGAACCTTTCTTCTTTTCCTCGGCGCAGCCGCCCGTGGCCACCACGGTAACGTTTGCGCCTCCGCCGGTGAAGAATGCGCAGGAGATTCAGGAAGCAGCGGAGCCGGTGGCGATGGCCCGCATGGAGGAGTCCGCAGCGCCGGCCCAGAATGTCGATGCCTTCCGCGTCGATCCGCGGGGTGAGGCGGGAATGGAGCAGGGCTCGGGAATGCCCCGGATGAGCGCCACAGCAGAACCGCCAGTGGGCGACAGTGTATTGTTTGGCGGCCAGGAGGAACCGGAGCGGGACTTGGATGTTCCGGCGTTTCTGCGCCGCGTGCGATTCTAGGCCGTTCCTTTTCAACACTGGTTCCAGCCGGGATTGGGAAAGCTCGTGAGAAGCCGGATTTTGGGACGAAAGGAGCAAACTCGACGGTATAGTAGACGAAAAGGCCCCGAACAGAACGACCGGCCAGCCCCGCCAATGTGGATGACTGCCGGCCGCCAGGGATGTAGAAGCCCAAGTGAGGCGCAGGCAGCCCGCAGGGTTGTTTCAGGCGTCTCACTTATTGAGAAGCTTTGTCGGGGAAAGGCAAGGTTGCCGAGTCCGCAAAAGCCCGGGTGCGGGAAGTCGGCAACAGAGTGTACGGGACGCGCCGCCCCGGCGGCGGGCGCGGCCGCAGATTTGAAGAAGTTGAGAGGCATGCGGGCGGGATGAAGAGATCCTGTTTTTTTGCAGTTTTCTTGTCGCTGGCGGTTTGGGGCGCGGCGGGCGCCTCCGCTCTGGATACCACGCCCGCCGCGGCTCCCACCAGCAAGACCTCGCACAAGACCACCCCGCACCATGTGCGCCGCAGGGTGCGCACCACGGTGGCCCATCGAACCACTCGCACAACCGTCCATAAGACCACCCGCACGACGAGCAGCAGGGTGCGGCGGACGCGGACGACGGTGAAGAGAATGACGCGCGCGCATGTGCGCCGGACGGTTCTGCGCCGCCACCGCTATTACGAGCGCTTCACCGCGAATCCCTATCTCACGGGCACAGTGGGCGCGGGCGACGTGACGGCGGGCGAAGACCCGGTGGTGCGCCAGGCGGCGGTGGATGCGCTGGGCGACCTGAACGGCACGGTGGTGGTGATCGATCCCACAAACGGCCGCATTCTGACTATGGTGAATCAGCAGATCGCGCTCTCGCCCGGTGCCGAGCCGTGCTCCACGATCAAGCTGAGCGTGGCGCTGGCGGCTCTGTCGGAAGGGCTGGTGACGCGCGATACGATGGTGCGTCTGCCTGGCTTCCGCATGAATATGACGCAGGCGCTGGCCCACAGCAACAATCTCTACTTCGAGGAACTGGGCCGCGAACTGGGCTTCGAGCGCGTGCACCACTACGCAAAGGAGTTGGGACTGGGCGAACTGGCCGGATACCACATCGCCGGCGAGCAGTTGGGCGAGTATCCAGACCATCCGATTCCGGTGGCGCAGGGCGGCGTGGGCCGCATGTGCAGCTTCGGGCAGGGGGTGTCGATGACGCCGCTGCAACTCGGCGCTGTGGTGATGACCATCGCCAACGGCGGCACGCTCTATTACCTGCAGCATCCCACCACGCCGGAGCAAGTGGCTGAGTTCAAGCCGATGATCAAGCGCAAGCTCGACATCGCCCGCGAAATTCCCGAGATGATCGACGGCATGGCAGGCTCGGTGCAATACGGCACGGCGCGCAGCCTGCGGGTCAGCTTCGACCAGATCCCCGTTTTCGGCAAGACCGGCACCTGCTCGAACGAGGGGACGCGGTTCGGATGGTTTGCCTCATTCCTGAAGTCGCCGCAGCGCAACCTGGTGGCAGTCTTCTTCTTTAAGGGGCGTCACGGCACCTCGGGTCCGCACTCGGCGGAGATTGCCGGACACTTCTACCGCGATCTGTGGGATCAGGACTACTTTGCCGTGAAGATGCAGCAGGCGCAGGACTTGCCCGCAGGGGGAGTCGGCGGCAGCGGGGCATCGCAGTAGCGCCTATACGGCTGGAGTCTTGCCGAAGAGCCGCCCGCGGGCGGCTCTTGGATTTTTTAGGGTCTAAATTGCACCGGGATCCATCCCTGTGTCATCGGATAGAAGAGTCTTCCCGTTTTGGTCCCGGTCCAGCGTAAGGACCGGGGATTCACATCCTTCAGCCGTTTCGCGGTGACTGCCTATGGAACTGCCCTTCCACATCCTGCTCAGTTATGGTCCCCTGTTGCTGCTGGGCTGGGTGCTGGTGGAGCAACTTGGCTTGCCGTTGCCGGCCGCCCCAGTGCTGATGGCCGCCGGAGCCTTGTCGGCGCAGGGGTTGGTGCGGTTTCCGGTGGCGCTGGGGGCTGCGGTGTTGGGAGCACTGCTGGCAGACAGCGCCTGGTTTCTGGCCGGCCGCCGCTACGGACATGGCGTGATGCGCAGGTTGTGCAGGCTCTCGCTGGAGCCCGCCAGTTGCGTACAGCGTACCCAGAGCTCCTTCCACACCCGCGGAGCGCTTTTTCTGCTGTTTGCAAAATTCCTGCCGGGGCTGGGGCTGCTTGCGGCGCCGGTGGCGGCGGAGAGCGGAATGAGCTATGCCGCGTTTGCGGTGATGGACTGCCTGGGATCGGGGCTCTGGGCCGTCGCGATGCTGGTCAGCGGCCGCTTTTTCGGAGTGGCGATTGAACGCAATTCGCGGCTGCTGGAGTGGGTGGGGCAGTTTTCGGGTCTGCTTTTGCTGCTGGGAATTGTGGGATTTTTCGTGGCGCGCGTACTCCGCCGGCGGGCAATTTTAAGGCGTCTGGCCGGTGCGCGGCTCGATCCCGACGATCTGAAGCGCCAGCTCGACTCCGGCGACGCCGTGTTTATTGTGGACCTGCGCCATCCACTGGAACTGGTGCCGGAGCCCTACACGCTGCCGGGGGCCTTGCACTTTGGTCCCGATGAACTGGCGGCGCGGCATCACGAGATTCCGCGCGACCGCGACGTCGTGCTCTTTTGCAGCTGCCCCAGCGAAACCACGGCGGCCAAGACCGCGCTGACGCTGGTGCGGCTGGGCGTGGAGCGGGTGCGTCCGCTGCGCGGCGGCTACGACGAGTGGAAACGGCGCGGCTACCCGGTGGATGCCATTCCCCCTGTCCTTCCCATGGCGGCAGAGCCGCCGCACGAGCGGCTTACGCAGGCGTAGCAAGCCAGGTTGCAATGCGGTCGCCGAGCGGGGAACCGATTCCGCTGCACGGATCCGGTCCGACCCTGGCGCTGTAAAAGCCATTGCTCCCCACCGTAATGTCATGGAACGAGGTCTGATGCTGCCAGAGCGCGGGCGCAACAAAGCCGAGCCTGGTGCCGAAGGCGGCAAAGAGGCCTGCGTAGAGGGGGGCGACGGCGCTGGTGCCGCCAACCACCGCCGGCGCTCCATGCACAAAGATGTTGTAGCCGGTATTGGGGTCGGCGTCGGCGCTGACATCGGGCACCATGCGTCCTTTGCCGTAAGGCGCATTGGCGGGTGCGGGCGGAGCGCCGATCTGAAAGCTCTGCACCGGGAAGATGGTCGAGTAGCCGCCGCCGGTTCCCTCGCCGTTGGTCTGGCCGGGATTGTCGTTCCACACCGTCTCCGAGGCGGCTGTCTTGTGCGTTCCGCCGCAGCCAATCACATGCGGACACGAGGAGGGGCAGTCCACATTGGCGGGTGTGGGGCCGCCGTCGCTCGAGTCGTTATCGCCGGATGCGGCAAATACGGCCATTCCGCCCGCTGTGGCCGATTGCGCGGTGGCTTCCATCTGTTCCGCCGCTGATCTGCCCCAGTTGGCCTCGTCGGCTCCCCAGGAGATGGAACAAACGGAGCAGCCGTCGGCTGCAGCCTTGGCCACCGCGGATGCGATGTCCTGCGACCAATACATGCGGATGGTGGCTGCCTGACCGGTGGCGGCGTAGTAGGACGCGCCGGCCACCTGGATATCCAGCGCGACCTCGATGTCGGCGTTGCTCTGGTTGGGTGTGTTCTGGGTTCCGTCGACCGATACATCGGTGATGGAGGGTGTGGGCTGGCCGAGGGACTGGAAGAATGAATCCATATCGGACTGCACCCAGCCGCCGCCCAGTTCCACAATGGCGATGATGCCGCCGCCGGGCATGGCGGCGGGCCACTTGTAGGCGGCGCACAGGTCGGGCACATTCCAGGCCGCGGCCACCGCCGCCGGCATCATGCCAGGTTTGGGGAGTTTGAAATAGGGTCTGCAACCGAAGCGGGGGGAGCGGGTCACGGTGACCTCCTTGATGCTTCACGAGAGCATCGCACAACCGAGCTCGCAGGGCAATCGCGGCGGATGCGGCGCATGGGGATCGAACCGCATACACTGAATCAAAGAAATGAGATTCGGCGATGAGCGATTGTGTTTCGCCGAAGGGAGCGATACCTTGGCCTACGATGATTTGCGCGACTGGATGCAGGCGCTGGAAAAGAAGGGCGAGCTGCGCCGCATCCGCGAGGAAGTTTCGCCGGAGCTGGAGATCACCGAGATCACCGACCGGATAAGCAAGATCGGGGCGCGGAGCGCAATCTCCACCAAGGGAAGCTATGCGCCGGGAGGGCCGGCGCTGCTGTTCGAGAACGTGAAGGGGCATGCCGGCCACAAGGTGCTCATCAACCAGTTCGGCAGCGAACGGCGGATGGCCATGGCGCTGGGCGTGGAGCGGCTGGATGAGGTGGCGGAGCGCATCAGCGGCCTGATGAATATGAAGGCGCCCGAAGGGCTCTTCGACAAGCTCAAGATGCTGCCGCAACTTGGGGCGCTGGCTAGCGCGTTTCCCAAGATCGTGAACGCGAAGGATGCGCCCTGCAAAGAGGTGGTGCGGCGCGAGGGCTTCGACCTCAACGAATTTCCCATTCTCAAGTGCTGGCCGCACGACGGCGGACGGTTCATCACGCTGCCCTGCGTGCATACGCGCGACCCGTGCTCCGGCAAGCGCAATATCGGCATGTACCGGATGCAGGTATACGACGGGCAGACGACAGGCATGCACTGGCAGCGGCAGAAGGTGGCGGCGGAGCACTATCGCAACGCGCTGCGCGCCGCAGCGGAGGGCGGCGACAGCGCGCGGGTGGCGGTGATGGCGGAGACGGCGGGCGGCGCGGCGCGCATGCCGGCGGGGTCGATCGGCGGCATGCCGCAGGTGGCTATGGGCAAGCGCAACGGCTCCCGGCTGGAGGTGGCGGTGGCCATCGGCACCGATCCAGCAACGACCTTTTCGGCGATTGTGCCGGCGCCCCCGGAGGTGGAGGAGTTCATGATCGCCGGCTTCCTGCGCGGCAAGCCGGTGGAGATCGTGAAGTGCGAGACGGTGGATCTGGAGGTGCCCGCGCACGCCGAGATCGTGCTGGAAGGCTACGTGGAACTGGGCGAGCTGCGCAGCGAAGGACCCTTCGGCGACCACACCGGCTTCTATACGATGACCGACGATTACCCGGTCTTTCATCTGACCTGCATCACGCATCGCAAGGATCCTATTTACGCGGCAACCATTGTGGGCAAGCCGCCGATGGAGGATGCATGGATGGGCAAAGCCGTGGAGCGCATCTTTCTGCCGGCGATGAAGATGACGATTCCCGAACTGGTGGATGTGCATCTGCCGGTGGAGGCCGTGTTTCACAACCTGATGATCGTCTCGATCCGCAAGAGCTACCCGGGGCAGGCGCGCAAGGTGATGAACGCCATCTGGTCGTTGGGGCAGGCGATGTTTACCAAGTGTGTGGTGGTTGTGGACGAGGACTGCGATGTGCAGAACATGGGGGAAGTGGTGCTGCGCGTGGCCAACAACATCGATCCCGAGCGCGACATTCAGTTCACGCTGGGGCCGGTGGATTCGCTGGATCATGCCTCGCGGCTGCCCAACTACGGCTCGAAGATGGGGATCGATGCAACGCGCAAGTGGAAGGCCGAAGGCTTTGAACGGCCGTGGCCGGCGATGATCGAGATGGACGCGGCGACCAAGGCGAAGGTGGATGCGGTCTGGTCCAGGCTGGGATTGTGAAACGGTAGCTGCTCCCTGCACTCAGTTTTAGTGAAGCAAGAAAAACGCGCGAACCCAGTGGGTTCGCGCGTTGGCGTCTCCAGATGAGCGTCAGGCGGCAGGCGTGTGTGCGCGTGCCGTGCCGGCGGGTCGGCCAGAATGCGCGGCAACAGGGGCCTTGCGGCTCAGCGCGCGCTTGCCGATGAAGAACTCACCGAGCGCCAGGCGGGCGTTGCCTTCGAGATCGAGGAAGCCGGCCTGGTTCTCCTTGCAGATCTGCTGGGCCTCAGGCGAAAGGTACGGCGCGATGACGACCTTCGTCGCTGCTTCACGGGAGCTTTTCCGGGTGCGCAACGCGGTGCGCAAAGCATCCGGCCGGGCGTTCGGCTGTACGTCGCAGGCGAGGGTGTGACTGTGGCCCAGCACATCGATGCGCGCCAGCACCGCGCCGCCGGCTTCCCGGTGGATGTCTTTGAGCTTGATGACCGACACCTGCCCCAGCAGGGACCGCAGCGCCTCGGTGGCCTTCGCTTCCAGTTCATCGATTGAGCTCTTTGCCTTCATGTGCATCTCCTTTGGTCGGCAGGTTAGGAAAATCCATCTCGGAAACCGCTCTTACGCTGCGTCGCCGAAGCTTAATTCCGGGGTTTGCTGCAAGCGGCCGGGGCGCAGGGAAACCGGGCCAAGGCGGAATGAATTTCTTCCCGTAGGGATCATGTCCAGCGGGATAGGAGCCCGCGAGGCTGCGCTATGGAACTGCTTCTGCTCGAGCCAAGCGCAGAGCCGGCGGTCATGGATCTCCGCACGGCCTTGCCAGAAGCCCGGCGACAGTCCGCACTCAATTCTTAGATGATCGAGTTGCAGCTCGATCTCCGAGATATTTTTGGGAAAGTAACGCCGAGCGTTGGCTGTCCCCACCACCAACCCGGTTACCTCATGGCCTTTGCACTGGGTTTTCACAACCATGGTCACCTCCGCTCAAGCCCTATCGACGGTTGAAGGGTCCAGCCATGTTCGAGCGATCGGCCGCTGGACTCACGGAGAAAAGGACTAAGGGTGGTTCCGCTTCGACGAAAACTTCAACCCAGATGAGCCGCCTTTCGGCGGCATCGACTGTGTCTCATCGTCAGTAGAGGCAGTCGTCACCACGTCTTCACAACACATGTGCCTGTTTGCGCCTGAGGCAATGGGACCAAACCGCCTTGCGGCGCCCGCAACGCTGTCCATCGAGATTGGGGACCAAAAAAGGGGGCCGGCGGTTTCTACGTCCGCCCACGTTCACCCTGACCGCGTGCGTTTGTTCCCAAACATCTGTGGAAATACTGGCTCCAAATCGATCCAGTGTCAAGACGGGGAAATCGGAATTCTCGCAGAATTTTCAATGAATACTGCAAGGTATTGCAGCCACGTAAATTCGCCCATGATTTTCCGCAGCCAGCGACCTCCGATGCACTCAGCGCTTGCGGCGCGAGGGCTCGTCTGAGAAGATCTGCCCGTCGCGGATATGGACCACCCGGTGGGCGAATTCGGCGATGTCGGGCTCGTGGGTGACCAGCACGATGGTGTTGCCCTGGGCGTGCAAATGATCGAAGAGGGCCATGATCTCCTGACCTGTTCTGGAGTCGAGATTGCCGGTGGGCTCGTCGGCCAGGATGATGGCGGGGTGGTTAATCAGCGCCCGGGCGATGGCCACGCGCTGGCGCTGTCCGCCAGACAACTCATTCGGCTTATGGAACATGCGCGACTCCAGACCCACGGCGGTGAGGGCCTGGCGAGCGCGCTCGATGCGTTCGGCGGCCGGAGTTCCGTTATAGATGAGCGGCAACTCGACGTTGTGCAGCGAGGTGGCGCGGGCCAGCAGGTTGAAGGTCTGGAAGACGAAGCCGATCTCCTTGTTGCGGATGCGCGCGAGCTGATCGTCGTTGAGCTCGCTGACCAACTGGCCGTTGAGCCAGTAGCGGCCCCGGGAGGGCGTGTCGAGGCATCCGATCAGGTTCATTAGCGTCGATTTTCCAGAACCGGACGGGCCCATGATGGCTACATATTCGTTATGGCGGATCCGCAGGTTGATGCCGCGCAGGGCCTGCACCTGCTGCTCGGAGCCCATGTCGTAGGTGCGCCACAGATCCTCGACCACGATCATGTCATTAGCGCGGGAGGTATCGGGCTGCACGAGTTCTTCAGTACCGGTGCCGTTGGAAGCCATCCACTTCATCCTACAACTGAGCCGTTACGGAGCGTTGCTGATTGGGGACCGGCGCGAGCTGTTGCGATCAGGACCCCGTGCTGGTGGACAGAGTGAGCGGCTGCTTATCCCGTTTGAGCAGCGCGCCGTTCTTAAGCACGCGCAGCGTCTTGTAGGGACCGGTGACGACCTCTTCTCCCGGAGAGAGCCCGGAGAGCACCTCAATGTTGGTGGCTCCGGTGATGCCGGTGGTTACCGGCACGAATTTGGCGCGCAGATGCCCGCTGGAGTCCTTCTGGACCACAAAGACCCCCTGCACCGGATTGGGGGCGGGGGGAGCGGCGGCGGCCTCCACGCTGCTCTTGCCGGTGGCCGGCTGGCTGGCCGGATCGTACATGGTGAGCGCCTGGATGGGCAGCGCGAGAACGTTGGGCTTATGTGCGGTTGTGACTTTGGCAGTGCAGGAGAGCCCCGGCTTCAGCTGATGCGAGGGATCGCTCAGGGTGACGACCACTTTGAAGTCCTTCGCCTCTTCCGTGCCGGTAGTGGACTGCGAGGTGGCGATGCCGGTGGAACGGAGCAGTGCTTGGTCGCCGACCAGGGTGACGGTGCCCTTGAAGACTTTGCCGGGCAGGGCATCGACGGTGACCTCAGCCGGCTGGCCCATGGCCACATTGATGATGTCGGTTTCGTCCACCTTCACCTCGGCGGTCACGACGCTCATGTCGGCGATGGTCATCAGCGTGGACCCCTCGGTGTTCTGGATGCCTTCGACGACGGTTTCGCCTTCCCGCACCGGCTCGTTGGTGACGATACCGTCAAAAGGAGCGATGGCGATGGTGCGGGCGAGCATGTCCTTGTTGGCGCGCAGGGTGGCGACCTGGGTATCGAGATGGCCGCGCGCGGAGGCCGTATTGGCCTTGGCTTGATTGAGCCCGGCGGCAGCCTGGGCCAGCGCGGCTACATCGAGGTCGTAGGCGGCCTTTTTGGCGTCATAGTCCTGACGGGCCATGATCCCGTCCTTATAGAGCGCTTGGGCACGGTGCCAATCCAGCTTCTTCTGCTCCAGGTCGGCCTGGGCGCGCTCCACGTTGGCCTTGGCGGTCTGCTCGGCGGCAACATAGGAGGCGATGTCGGTCTGGGCTGCCTGGATGGCGGCTTGCTGGCCCGCCACCGAGGCTTCCTGCTGTACGTTTTCGATCGTGGCCACCACCTGGCCGGCCTTTACCTTTTCCCCCTCGTGGACATAGAGATGGGTGATGCGTCCCATGGCGGTGGCGCCAATGTTGACGTAGGTTTTGGGCTTGATCTGGCCGGTGCCGCTGACGATGCTGGAGAGGTCCTGCCGCACGGCCCGGGCAGTATAGACCTTGGTGTAGCCGGACTGCTGGCGAACGACCATATAGGTCACCAGTCCGGCGGCGGTCAGAACGGCCAGGCCGAGCAGCAGAATTTTTTTCATGGAAATAATGGCTCCGACTTCTTTCTCACAAGTGTACGTATTGCAGCAGCGCCTGGTTCTCGGCTGCACCGCGGTTGCTCTCAGGCAGAGTCGAAGAGGTCCTATGTTCCTTGAGACGTAACCGAGGGGCGGTTGGACCCGGCCTCAGGGAAACAAACAGGGTTAACCCTCCGTCAGGAATGCGATCAAGCAGGTTCTGCGACTTGGTTGAGAACGATTTTAGTTCATCGCGAAGGGGGCGGGGGATGACGTTTTGCCCAGCGGATCGTCCAAAACGGCGTTCAACAGCGCCTGAAAGCCTTGCTCACCATCCGCTGGAAACGTAGAATAAAGGCTCGCAGGAGTTTCGAGGCAAATGATGTTGAATCGCCGCCGTCTTTTTGTATCCACCCTGGTATGCGGTCTGGGGTGCCTTCCCGCCATCTGTTCACACGCCCAGAACTCTGATTCCGGGAAATCCGCGCAGGCGCAGGCGGCGAGTCAAAGCCAGGATTCCAGTGAAAATCCCAACTTCGATCCCCGCAAGCGCCGGCGCTCGGACAAAGAGCGCTACGAGGCCCAGAAAGCCTTGCGGCAGGAGTTGAAGGGCACCTACAAGAAATGGCTGAACGAAGAGGTGCCGTACATCATTACCGACCAGGAGCGAAAGGCCTTCCTGAGCCTCAGTAACGACGAGGAACGCGACGCCTTCATCGAGAACTTCTGGCGGCGCCGCAATCCGGACCCGAATTCGCCGGAAAACACTTATCGCGAAGAGCACTATCGGCGTATCGCCTACGCCAATGAACATTACGCAGCCGGCGAACCAGGCTGGAAGACCGATCGCGGTCGCATCTACATCATGTACGGCGCGCCCGACAGCATCGACTCGCATCCGGGCGGCGGTACCTACGAGCGTCCACCCGACGAGGGCGGCGGCGAAACCGTCACCTTTCCCTTCGAGGTGTGGCATTACCGCTATATTCCGGGGATTGGCGAGAACATCAACCTGGAATTTGTGGATACCTGCCAGTGCGGGGCTTATCACTTCACGATCGACCGCAGTGAGAAGGATGCGCTGCTGCACGTGCCCGGGGCGGGCCTGACCACCTCCGAGATGATGGGCCAGTCCAGCAAGGCGGATCGCTTCCGCGGCGGCATCGAATCGCTGGGACTCGGTTCCATGGCGGCTGGCGAGCAGGGGAAGGAGTTTGACCGCATCGAACTGGCGGCCAAGATCTTTGCGCCTCCGCAGATCAAGTTCAAGGATCTGGATGCCTTCGTCTCCGAGCACAAGATTCTGAGCGGGCCGCCGTTCCCATTCGAAGTCCGCACTGATTTCGTGAAGGTGACGGATAATACCGATCTGGTGCCGATCACGGTTCAGATTCGCAATCGCGATATCACCTTCGTGACCAAGGATGGGGTCTCCAAGGGCGTGGTCAACATCCTCGGCAAGGTGACCACGCTCACCGATGAGACCGTGCCGACCTTCGAGGATAGCG
>JAJZCY010000117.1 GCA_021828835.1 Acidobacteriota bacterium
ATTCGACGGCATACTCCTCGATGCGCTCCTGGGTTTCGCGCGGAGAGTGGGCCTGGTCGGCCAGTTGGCCCAGGCTGGCATCGATCATGCCCAGGGTGCGGTAGTTCATGCACTCGGCGGCGTAAAGACGCGCCGCGCTGGTGGCGATCTTGCGCTGGATGAGGCCCATCTCTGCGATGGGCTTGCCGAAGGCGCGGCGCTCCTGCGCGTAGCGGATCATCTCGGCGAGGGCGTGTCGGGCGCCGCCCACGCAGAAGACACCCAGCTTGAGGCGGCCCATGTTGAGCACGTTGAAGGCGATGTGGTGGCCCTTGCCTGGCTCGCCGAGCAGGTTTTCGACCGGCACCTTGCAGTCCTGGAGGATGAGCGGGCAGGTGGAGGAGCCGCGGATGCCGAGCTTGTGTTCTTCGGGGCCGATGCTCAGGCCGGGAGTGTCGCGCTCGATGAGGAAGGCGGAGAACTTTTCGCCGTCGATCTTGGCGAAGACGGTGTAAAGCCCGGCGATGGCGGCATTGGTGATCCAGTGCTTTTCGCCGTTGAGGATGTAGTGTTTGCCGTCTGGCGAGAGCGTGGCCCGGGTGCGGATATTCATGGCGTCGGAGCCGGAGCTGGATTCGGAGAGCGCGTAGGCGGCCAGCCATTCTCCGCTGGCTAGTTTGGGCAGGTAGCGGCGCTTCTGCTCCTCGGTGCCATACCAGACCAGCGGCAGGGTGCCGATGCCGATGTGCGCGCCCAGAGCGGTGGAGAAGCTGGCCAGGACGGAGAGGTGCTCGGCGATCAGCGAGGAGGTGGTCTTGTCCATGCCCATGCCGTCGTACTCTTCGGGGATATCGGCGGCCAGAAAACCAAGCTCCGCGGCTTTGCGGAGGAGGCCAGCCATTACGCCCGGCTCCTTGGCCTCCAGGGCAGGGATCTTCGGGGCGATCTCTTCGCGGGCGAAGCGGGCGGCGGTGGCGGCGATCTGGCGCTGCTCTTCGCTCAGGTCTTCGGGGGTGAAGATCTCGGCCGGGGCGCGGTCTTCGAGCAGAAAGCTGCCGCCGGACGCGGGGACAATTGCGGAGGGCTCGGGGGCAGAGGACTGGGCAGGAGAAGCGAGTGTGGACATCGGCGGTTTCACTCCGAGAACACTACGTTATGGAGATAGATGCGGGCAACCGAAGGAGGAAAGCAGAGCAGCGGGGCCGCCAGCAGCACGATGCGGATGTGGAGGGGCTAATCCCCCATGTTTTCGCTAGATGTTCGCAAGCCGGAGAGATTTCTGGGGATGGAACGCCCCTGGCCGGGCGACCCGGATGATCGGCGTGGCCCCTGGGAGTGATCTTTGGCATAGGGCGGCGGCCAGGATTCGCGTAAAATTTGACCATTGGCCCTGGAGGGCTTTTGTCTCAAGTGCTTGAACCAATTTGGAATCCGATTGCCGCCCGGGTGGGCGGCGCGGCCGCACATGTGCCGGCGCTGGCGGCGATCTTTGCGCCCAACAGCTTTACGCATTATCTGAAGGCGCAGTATGCCGATACGACCTTCCAGGGGCTGTACCACTGGAACTGGTTTGACGCGGCGATGTTGCTGCCCTATTTCGCAGTGATGATCCTGTTGTCGTTCTACGGGGTGCATCGCTACACAATGTGTTACCGCTATTTCAAGAACAAGAAGAACTACGATCCCAACCCGCCGCAGCCCTTTGCGGAGCTGCCTCGTGTGACGGTGCAGTTGCCCATCTTCAACGAGCAGTTTGTGATCGACCGGCTGATCGAGGCGGTCTGCGCGATGGAGTATCCGCGCGAGAAGCTGGAGATCCAGGTGCTGGATGACTCCACCGACGAGACCCAGGAGGTGGCGGCGGGGATCGTGGCGCGTTACGCGGCGCTGGGGAACCCGATTGTGTATATCCACCGCACCAACCGGCATGGCTTCAAGGCCGGTGCGCTGGATGAGGGGCTGAAGGTGGCGAAGGGCGAGTTTGTTGCCATATTCGACGCCGATTTTGTGCCGCCCGCGGACTGGCTGATGAAGGTGATCCACCACTTTGGCGAGCCGGATGTGGGCATGGTGCAGACCCGCTGGGCGCATTTGAACCGCGACTACAGCATGCTGACGCAGATTGAGGCGATTCTGCTGGACGGGCATTTTGTGCTGGAGCACGGGTCGCGGGTGCGGACCGGCGAGTTCTTCAACTTTAACGGCACGGCGGGGATGTGGCGGCGCAAGGCCATCGAGGACGGCGGCGGCTGGCAGCATGACACCCTGACCGAAGACACCGATCTGAGCTATCGCTCGCAGATGGCCGGCTGGCGGTTCAAGTACCTGCCCGAGGTGGAGTGCCCGTCGGAGCTGCCCATCGAGATGACCGCCTTCAAGACCCAGCAGGCGCGCTGGGCCAAGGGGCTGATCCAGACCAGCATCAAGATTCTGCCGACGGTCTTCCGGTCGAAGATGCCGTGGCGGGCGAAGTTTGAGGCGCTGCATCACCTGACCTGCAACCTGAGCTATCCGCTGATGGTGATCATGTCGGCGTTTCTGCTGCCGGCGATGATCTGCCGCTTCTATCAGGGCTGGTTTCAGATGCTGCTGATCGACGTGCCGCTGTTCGCGGCGTCGAGCTTCTCGATTGCAGTGTTCTACGTGATGAGTCAGCGCGAGCTGTTTCCGAAGACCTGGAAGAAGACGTTTCTGTACCTGCCGTTCCTGATGGCGGTGGGGATTGGGCTGACGGTGACCAACACCAAGGCGGTGATGGAAGCGCTATTCGGGATCAAGAGCGCGTTTGTGCGCACGCCCAAGTACCGGGTAGCGCAGAAGGGGCAAAAGTCGCAGGCGGCCAAGTACCGCAAGCGGCTGAAGCTGGCGCCGTGGATCGAACTGCTGCTGGGGCTGTACTTCTTCCTGGCGATTCTCTACACCTTCTCCAACCAGAACTACTTCACCGCGCCGTTCCTGATCCTGTTTGTGATCGGGTACTGGTACACGGGGCTGATGAGCCTGCTGCAAGGGCGGTTCGAGCGGTGGCGCACGGGCGCGGCGCCGCCGGACGAGGCCAACGCCAAGCCGTTCCCGGTGGGGGTGTAGGGTCATGCGGGGGGACAGGCTCTGATCCCAGGGATTCAAGTCCTTTTCTTCGACTCGATTGAGGATCTGGCGCTACCGGGCACGAGAGAATGCTCGGAGATATGGCCCGGTATGCGGTAACTATCGGGAATCGCAATTGGGGCAAACGGTTAGAGCAGTTGCTGCGGGAAGTGTGAAAGAAGGACATCCCTCAGGGGCTAAAGCCCCGATCATTTGATGACCTTAGCGGCACGACTGAAGTCGTGCCCTGACACAAGACCTGCTCCGCAGGGATCTTTCAGCAGGCTCGAAAGTAGACAGGATGGAGGCCATCGAGACTGTCCGTCTCATCCGCGAGTACGTGGTTGCGCGCATCCGCGGTCTTTCCTGATTGCACATTCGTCTCAAAAAACAAGCTGATTCGAAACGGGTATCCTGATCTTCACCGGCTCTGGCGGAAGCCTTTCCCCCTCAGTGGCTCAGGCCGGCCGTAGGGCCCCGGACGGCGCGCCGGAACAGCTCGCGAAAAGATGAGCGCCGGCATCCAATTGGTATTTGCGTCCTTGGCAACACCAGAGCCCCAATACTGCTTGATCTAGAGATAAAGATGGAATCTTCTTCTCCGAGGCCTCCGCGACGCGGTATGGAGGCGTTTGCCTCCCGAGACTTCCGGCTGTACCAGGTGGCGCGCTGCGCGGTGATCCTGGGCGCCGAGGCGCAGGCCGTGGCTGTGGCCTGGCAGGTGTATGCCATGACGCACCGGGCCATCGACCTGGGCTACACCGGACTGGCGCTGTTCCTGCCCATGCTGCTGTTCCTGCTGCCCGCCGGCCACGTGGCCGACCGCTTCGACAGGCGCCACGTGATCATGGTGTGCTACACGCTGCAACTGTTCTGCACCGGCACGCTGGTGATGCTGGCGCGCAACGCGACGCAGAACGTGCTGCCCATCTATGCGGTGCTGTTCTTCGTGGGGACGGGGAGGGCCTTTTCCGGGCCGGCCAGTTCGGCGCTGGTGCCGCACCTGGTGCCGGAGGAGCACTTTGTGAACGCCGTGACCTGGGGCGGCGCGATCTTCCAACTGGCCAACATCACCGGGCCGGCGCTGGGCGGACTGCTGTTTACCTTTCCGCTGGCGCGTTTTTTCCCGGGCACGCGATTGCAGGGCGCGGGCATCGTTTATGTCTTCATGCTGTGCATGCTGGTGTGCTTTCTGGTGTTGATGGCGTCGCTGCACGTGCGCCCCGGCCGGATGGAGCACCGCAACCTCTCCATTCAGGTGCTGCTGGCGGGGTTCGAGTACGTCAACAAGGCCAAGATCCTGCTGGGAGCCTTCTCGCTGGATCTGTTCGTGGTGCTGCTGGGGGGAGCAACCGCGCTGATGCCGATCTTTGCCGAGGACGTTCTGCACCAGGGACCGCGCGGGCTGGGCATGCTGCGCGCCGCGCCAGCGGTGGGTGCGGTCTTCATGTCGATGGCGCTGGCGCGCTTTCCGATGAAGCGGCACGCCGGGCGCAAGCTGTTCATCGCGGTTGCGGTGTACGGCGCGGCCACGGTGGTCTTCGGGCTGTCGCGGAACGTGTTTCTTTCGCTGGGGGCGCTGGCGGTGCTGGGCTCGGCCGATATGGTGAGCGTGGTGATTCGCGGCTCGGTGGTGCAGCTGGCGACGCCGCCCGCCATGCGCGGCCGGGTGAGCGCGGTGCATGCCTTGTTTGTGAACGCGTCGAACGAGATGGGCGAGTTCGAGAGCGGCCTGACGGCACAGTGGTGGGGCGCGGTGCGGGCCACGGTGATCGGCGGGGTGGGCGCGCTGGCGGTGGCAGGAAGCTGGTCGTTGCTGTTCCCGCACCTGCGCAAGGCCGATGAGCTGACGGCGAAGTCGCTGCGGCCGGATCTGGCGCTTGCCAAGAAAGAGGAGCTGACCGGCTCCTAGATGAGCATCTGTTGAGGCCGTCGAAAGCGCACGGCCCAAATTTTGATTTGACAGCGGTTCGGCTCATCCCGTAGCTTGAAAACAGATGCAGATCCACCGCCATCACGGTCACCACCATCATCATGGGACCACCATGCCGGCGGATGTTATGGCCTGAGAACGGCCAGAGAGTTCGAAGAACCACCCAGCCCGCCGGCGACCGAAGCCAGCGGGTTTTTTCATGCGCAAAATCTCAATCGAGAGGTAGGACCGTGGGACAGATCGATTTTGAAAAGATGGACGGGCTGGTGCCCGGGATCGTGCAGGACGCGAAGACCGGCGAGGTGCTGATGCTGGGCTTTCTGAATCCCACCAGCTACGCCAAGACCCTGGAGACGGGCTTCGTCACCTTCTGGAGCCGTACTCGGCAGAAGCTGTGGATGAAGGGCGAGACCAGCGGCAACCGGCTGCGCGTGATCTCGGCGTCGACCGATTGCGACAATGACACGCTGCTGTTTCGCGTGGAGGTGGAAGGCGATGGACTGGTGTGCCACGAGGGCACGGTGAGCTGCTTTACCCGGCCGGTTGCAATGGAGGTGAGCCGTGGGTAACGGGAACGGAAACGGAAACAAGCTGCGCCTCGGGATCCCTAAAGGAAGCCTGCAGGATGCGACGCTGGCGCTGTTCAAGCGCGCGGGGTGGAACATCTACGCCGACGGGCGGTCGTACTTCCCCAACGTGGACGACGCGGAGCTGGAGTGCATGCTTATCCGCGCGCAGGAGATGGCGCGCTACGTGGATCACGGCGTGCTGGACGCGGGCCTGACCGGCATCGACTGGGTGGTGGAGAGCGGCCTGGACGTCCAGAGCGTGACCACGCTGACCTACGCCAAGCAGAGCCGGCGCAAGGTGCGCTGGGTGCTGGCCGTGCCCGAGGCCAGCGGCTTTGAGAAGGCCGAGGACCTGGAGGGCAAGATTATTGCGACCGAACTGGTCGAGGTGACCAAGCGCTACTTTGCGCAGAAGGGCGTGAACGTGAAGGTGGAGTTCAGCTGGGGCGCCACCGAGGTGAAGCCGCCCATGCTGGCCGACGCCATCGTCGAGGTGACGGAGACGGGCAGCTCGCTGAAGGCGAACCACCTGAAGATCATCGACACGGTGCTGGAGAGCGAGACGCACCTGATCGCCAGCCGGGCGGCGCTTGCCGACGAATGGAAGAAGCAGAAGATCGACCAGATTGCGACCATGCTGCGCGGCGCGATTGATGCGCAGTCGCAGGTGGGCTTGATGTTGAACGTGAAGCGTGCCGATCTGGAAGCGGTGCTGAACGTGCTGCCGGCGCTGACCTCGCCGACGGTTTCGCAGTTGAGCAACTCGGAGTGGGTGGCGGTGAACACGATTCTGGAAGAGCGCGTGGCTCGCGACGTGATTCCGCGACTGAAGGCGGCGGGCGGCGCCGGAATCGTGGAGTATCCGCTGAACAAAGTGGTGCTTTGAGCCGGTAGCGCCGATCTCCGGATCGGCTGTTGTGCGGGTCTGCGGACCCGCGCTGCAACTCAAACCGAGATTTCCGGGCAGGAAAGAACGATGAAGTTGATCCGTACCAAAGGCCGCAATGCGCAGCAGGCAGCGGACCTTGTAGCGCAACTGGAGCAGCGGGGCGGGGCGGCGCTGGAAGCGGTGCTGCCGGCGGTGCGCCGCATCGTAAGCGACGTGCGCCGGCGCGGCGATAAGGCGCTGTTCAGCTATGCGGCGCAGTTCGACGGGCTGAGTGGACCCGGTACGGTGCGCGTGACGCCGGAGGAGATGGCGGCGGCATGGAAGGCACTGCATCCCGCGCTGCGCGACGCGCTCGAAACCTCGGCCAAGCAGATTCGCGCCTTTGCCAAGCGGCAGTTGCCGAAATCGTGGAGCGCTTCGCCGCGCGCGGGGTTGACGACCGGGCAACTGGTGCGGCCCATCGACGCGGTGGGCTGCTATGTGCCCAGCGGACGGCACCCGCTGCCTTCAACACTGCTGATGACGGCGGTGCCGGCACAGGTGGCGGGGGTGCGGCGCATCGTCGCCGTCTCGCCCAAGCCGGCTCCGGAGACGCTGGCGGCCGCGCATCTGCTGGGGATTCGCGAGTTCTACCGACTGGGTGGCGCGCATGCGGTGGCGGCGCTGGCGTATGGAACGGCGACGGTAGCGCGCGTGGACAAGATTGTGGGACCTGGCAATCTGTACGTGACCGCGGCCAAGCGTCTGGTGGCCTTCGATTGCGCCATCGACATGATCGCCGGGCCGACGGAGATTGTGGTCACCAGCGAGCGCGGCAACGCGGCGGAAATTGCGTCGGATCTGGTGGCGCAGGCGGAGCACGATCCAGCGGCGCTGGCCATCTTTGTGACAGCGAATGCGGTGCTGGCGCGGGCGGTTGTGAACGAGACCAAAGCGCAGTCCAAGAGCAACGCTGTGGCGAAGGAGTCGCTGAGGAAGAACGGTGTAGTGGTTGTGGCGGCCAACGTTGATGAGGCGCGCGCAATCACGAACCGGCTTGCTCCGGAGCATCTGACGGTGGATGCGGCATCCGACCTGGAGTGGGTGACGAATGCGGGCTCGGTGTTCGTGGGGCGCTGGTCGGCGCAGCCGATGGGTGATTACATCTCCGGTCCCAACCACACGCTGCCCACGGGCGGCATGGCGCGGGTGCGCGGCGGGCTAAGCGTGAATGACTTCGTGAAGCTGATCACGGTGCAGGAGTATGCCGAGCCTGGCATGCGCGAGTTGGGCCCCAAGGCCGCGTTGCTGGCCGAGGCCGAAGGGCTGGTGGGGCATGCGGCGGCGATCCGCATACGGCTCGACAGCTTGTCGAAAAGAGACAAGAGAACCTCGTTCGAGTTTGGCTTCGGAGCCCCTCGGGGGCTGAAGTCCGAAGGCAGTTCCCGGAGAACTGGAAAGCCAAGGAGGAGCCGTGGCTGAGATGACGGTGCAAATGCCGGCAGCGCGAGCACGCGTGCAGGCGATGATGGAGTACCATCCGCCGCTGGGTAGCCGGGACGCGCTGCGGCTGGACTTCAATGAGAACACGCTGGCCTGTTCGCCTAAGGTAAGCGAGACGCTGGCGCAGATCTCTGCGGGTTCGCTGACGCGGTATCCCGAGCGCGAGCCGGTGGAGGCGATCGTCGCCGCGCACCTGGGGCTGAAGCCGGAGCAGGTGGCGCTGACCAACGGGGTGGACGAGGCGATTCACGTGCTCTTCGAGACCTTTCTCGAAGCCGGCGATGAACTGCTGCTGCCCGTGCCGACGTATACGATGTATCAAGTTTATGCGTCTTCGACCGACGCGCGGGCAGTGACGGTGCTGGCTGGCGACGATCTGGAGTTTCCTTTCGAGCGGCTGCTGGCGGCGATCACTCCGCGCACCAAGATCATCGCGGTGGCCAACCCCAATAGCCCTTCGGGAACAGTGGCCACGCGCGCGCAGTTGCTGGAGATTGCCCGCCGCGCGCCACAGGCCGTGCTGCTGGTGGATGAAGCCTACTATCACTTTCATGGCGAGACGGTGATGGACCTGATTGGGCAGGTGCCGAATCTGATGGTGGCGCGCACCTTCTCGAAGGCCTACGGGCTTGCCGGACTGCGCCTGGGACTGCTGGCCGGCCCGGCTGAGTTGATGCGCTGGGTGCGGCGCGTGCTGTCGCCGTACAGCGTGAACTCGCTGGCGCTGGCCTGCCTGCCCCCGGCGCTGAAGGACACGGCGTATCTCGACTGGTATGTGAGCGAGGTGCTGGCGGCGCGCGCCGAATTGGAAGCGGCGCTCGATAAGCTGCAAGTGAAGCGCTGGCCGAGCCGCGCCAATTTTATTCTGGTGGATATCGGAGCCAAGCACCGCGAGTTTGTGCAGCAGATGCGCGCGGCGGGTGTGCTGGTGCGCGACCGCTCGAACGATCCGGGCTGCGAGGGGCGGGTGCGGATCACGATTGGTACCCGCGAACAGATGGGCGGGGCGATTGCCGCACTGAAGGAAACGATGGCAGTGCTGCGGCGAGGAGCATGAAAGCTGCGGTTTCCCAGATCTCAAAATCGAGACCTGGGGCACCATAGGTTGGAGCGAGATTCAGAGGAACGAGGACCAAAGAATGCCTGTGAAGACGAAATCAGCGGTTCGATCTGCCGGTCCCAAGGGACGCAGCGCGAGCTTTGAGCGCAACACCACCGAGACGCAGATCGCGATCAAGCTGACCATCGAGGGCAAGGGACAGTACAGGGTCTCCACCGGCATCCGCTTCTTCGATCACATGCTGGAGCTGTTCACGCGGCACGGGGCCTTCAACCTGGAGTTGAAGTGCACCGGCGATCTCGATGTGGACCAGCACCACACCGTCGAGGACGTGGGCATCGCGCTGGGCGAAGCCTTCGATCGCGCGCTCGGCGACAAGCGCGGCATTCTGCGCGCGGGGTATTTTCTGATGCCGATGGACGAGACGCTGGCGATTGCCGCGATTGATCTGAGCGGGCGCGCGGCCTTCGCGGTGGACACCAAGGTGAAGACGCGGCTGGTGGGCGACTTGCAAACCGAATTGGTGACGGACTTCTTCGAGGGCTTTGCGCGCGGGGCACGGGCCAACGTGCACGTGAAAACGATGTACGGGCGCTCGAACCATCACAAGATCGAGGCCATCTTCAAGGCGTTTGCCAGGGCGCTGCGCGTGGCCTGCTCGCGCGATAAGCAGCTCGGAGAGATGCTGCCTTCGACGAAGGGATTGTTGTAATGCGCGTTACGGTCATTGACTATAAGGCCGGCAATCTGACCTCGGTGCTGAAGACGCTGCGGCATCTGGGCGCGGAGACGATTGTCACCGATGGCGATCTCAGCCTGGTCGAGAGCGCCGAGCGCATCGTGCTGCCGGGCGTGGGCCACTTCGCGGCCACCTCGCGACTGGATGAGACGGGAATGACCGGCGCGATTCGCGCAGCGATCGCGCGAGGCGTGCCGTATCTGGGCATCTGCGTGGGTATGCAGTGGCTTTTCGCGGGGTCGACGGAAGCACCGGAGCAGCCAGGGCTGGGGCAGTTTACCGAGCAGTGCACGCGCTTTCCTGAGGGCAAGGAAAAAGTGCCGCATGTGGGGTGGAACTCGCTCGAGGTGCGGCCGGGATCGAAGCTGCTGGCCGGTGTGGGCGCGGGCGAGTTTGTGTACTTCACGCATGCCTACAAGGCACCGGTTACGGCCGATACCGCTGCTTCTACCTTCTACATCGAGCCGTTTGCCTCGGCGGTGGAGCGCGGCAATGTGATGGGCGTGCAGTTTCATCCGGAGAAGTCGGGGGAGACGGGGCTGAAGGTGCTGCGGAATTTTTTGCAGGGGGAAGGGCTCTAGTGCGGTGTATTTGTGCGTTCGTACTTTCCCAGGTCTCAAAATCGGGACCTGGGGCACCCGGCCACGAGGTGAAGAGCTAGCCATGCTGACCAAGCGAATTATTGCGTGCCTTGATGTGCATGCCGGGCGGGTCGTGAAGGGCGTGCAGTTTGTCGATCTGATTGACGCGGGCGATCCGGCCACGCAGGCAGCCCGTCACGCCCGCGAAGGTGCGGACGAGATTGTGCTGCTCGACATTACGGCTACGCACGAAGGCCGCGCGACGCTGCTTGACACGGTGCGGCGGACCGCGAAGGAATTGTTTGTGCCCTTCTGCGTAGGAGGCGGCATCCGCTCGGCGCGCGATGCGGAGCAGGTGTTTGAGGCCGGCGCGGACAAGGTGAGCATCAACTCGGCGGCGCTGGCCGATCCAGAGCTGATCAGCGCCATCGGCGCGAGCTTTGGGGCGCAGGCAGTTGTTGTAGCCATCGATGCGCGGCGCGATCCGGCCGCCGCGGACCCGGTGCGCGAGGCGCAGGTCTTCGTGAGCGGCGGGCGCAAGCCGGCGGGGCGCCGGGTGGTGGAGTGGGCCCGCGAGGCGGAGCAACGCGGCGCGGGTGAGATCCTTCTTACCTCGATGGATTGCGACGGCACGCGCAACGGCTTCGACTGCGATCTGACCGCGGCAGTGAGCGAGGCGGTGAGCATTCCCGTGATTGCCTCGGGCGGTGCGGGCACGGTGGCGCACTTTGCCGATGTATTCGCGCGCGGGCGGGCCGACGCGGCGCTGGCGGCCAGCATCTTTCATTTTGGGGTATCCAGCGCGCGCTCGCTCAAAGAGGAGCTCGCGCAATCCGGAGTTCCTGTGAGGCTTCCATGCTGATTCCTTCAATTGATCTGATGGGCGGGCGCATTGTGCAGCTTGAAAAGGGCGAAAAGCTGCGGCTGGCCTTCGACGATTTCGACTATTGGATCGAGCGCTTCGCGCGTTTTCCTTTGGTGCAGCTTATTGACTTGGATGGAGCCATGCGCCAGGGCGAGAACTCAGCGCTGGTGGAGAAGATCGCGAAACGTTTGCCATGCCAGGTGGGCGGCGGCATTCACACCATCGAGCGCGCGCGGCAGGTGCTCGCTTCGGGCGCCAGGCGCGTGATCGTAGGCTCGGCGCTGTTCTCCGCCGAGGGTACGGTGAACACGGAGTTCGCGGCCAGGCTGGCAGAGAGCGTGGGCGCGGAGCGCATCGTCGCGGGCATCGACACCAAGAATGGCCGCATCGCCGTGAAGGGCTGGAAGGCGGAGGTGGATCTCACCCCGGACGATGCGATTCCGCAGCTCGAGCCGCATGTGGCCGCGTACCTCTACACGCACGTGGACGGCGAGGGCATGATGCAGGGCTTTCCCATGCAGGCGGCGGAGCGGCTGCGCAAGCTGACCGGCAAGCAGCTCATCGTAGCGGGCGGCATCCGCAGCCAGGCGGAGATCGACGAGCTGGACCGCATGCGAGTGGATGCGGTGGCGGGGATGGCCGTGTATACGAACCTGCTGGCGGTGTAAATTGCAGAGAGGTTCACTCCGTCCTGCGCGATGAAGCCGTGCGAAGGATGGAGTTCCCGCGGTTCTGGGGTAACCTACTTTCAATGGCCGGAACCGCCGGCGCACTCCCAAGAAAAGATCCCCATGATACGAGTTGCCTATCCCGCAAACCTGCTGCCGGAACTGCTGCGCGAATTTCCGGCGGAAGCGGAGCTGGTTCCCGTCTCCGACAAGATGGACCACGAGGTCGAGGCGGAGGTCTGGATTCCGGACCCGTATGCTGCCCGGGCCATGCGGACCTGGC
>JAJZCY010000118.1 GCA_021828835.1 Acidobacteriota bacterium
GACCAGCGCAACCGTAATCCCAAGCCCTTCCAGTGGCATGCTGACGCAGATCTGATCCTCAGGAAGATCGAACGCATTTGTAAACGAATCTCTGACTCAGGACACTAGATCCACGTGCATAGCGAACGTCGGCTTTCGGCAGGAGTTGTTCACGGGACCAGGAACTCATTGCCCGCATTGCGGCTCGAAGCTTGAGTTGGTCGGGCCACCCCGCAGCAGATCGGCTAACAAGGGTGGAAGTAAGAGCGGCGGGAAATCCGTCGGCGGCAAGACGGTCTCGCGAGCGTCCGCCTGTCCCACATTGGGTAATAAGAAGAAACGGCGGAAAGTAGCCCATAAGGAGACGCAATTCAAGACGTGGGATTCATTCCTCAAACCCGAACCGCGGAAGAGCACGCCGCGCAAAGACGTGGGCAGGAAGCGCGGTTCGAAATAGGAAGGCGGAGGTGAGGTCCATGGATGAACGGCTTACCGGCAAGGGTGTGCTGAGTAGCGGCGACAAGCAGTGGAATGTGGATTACGACTTCGTGATCACCACCTCGGTTGTGCGCAAACCTGGCTTCCCGGCAGTGCAAGGCCGCAGCTCATCGATTGGCTCTGTATCGGCGACCGATGGCGCGTCTCTTCCCGAAGGCTACTACCAGCTCAGGACGGACGACGAGCACATCCGGGTAAAGAACAACGGCCCCGGGCAATGGACTATCCTCGCGCCGCTATAACTATCATGGATCTATGCCACTCGGCCCGATCCTCATATTCGACAAATCGTTTCTGCAATCGTTGAACGTCGATGAGGCGGTGTGGCTCGACAACTTCTTTTTGACCGTGATCACGCCGCTCTTCTTCGTCGAGACGCTCGCCGATCTTGAGAAGGAAGTCCACCGCGGCCGAACGCCGGAGCAGGTGGTCGGAAGCCTCGCATATAAGACCCCCGATATGCAGTCGTACATGGCCGCGCATCACGGCACGCTGCTCTGGGCCGACCTCCACGGCCAGAAGGTTCCCATGGACGGCCGCATCCCCCGCGCAGGCGGCAGGTACGTTACGTTGGATGGCAAACAAGGCGTCATATACGAACGGACGCCGGAGGAAGAAGCATTCGCGCGATGGCAGCGCCACGAGTTCCTCGACCTCGAACGCCAAATCGCGAAGGTGTGGCGCCGGAACGTCACGAATATAGACCACACCGGCAACTATGCCCTGTTCAGCGGGTTTTACGGGAGCTTCAGGAAGCCGAAAACACTTGCGGATGCGAAGCATATCGCCGACACGCTCATCTCACTGCTCGACGAGGAGAAGGCGCTCCTATTCGGCCTTTCGATGCTGGGCGTGCCAGCCGAGGAGCACGGCGAAATCGTCCAGCGGTGGGCCGCCGCTGGGAAACCGCCCCTCCGCGAGTACGCGCCGTACTTCATGCACATGTTCTCCGTCGATTTCTTCTTTCATCTCGCGATTGCCGCGGATCTCATCTCGCGCGTACGGCCTGAGGGAAAGGCGGACAACAAGGTAGACGTCGCGTATCTCTACTATCTGCCGTTCTGCATGGTCTTTGTATCGAGCGACAACCTGCACAAACGCGTGGTGCCGCTATTCCTCCGACCTGACCAGTCGTTCGTCGAAGGGCCGGACCTGAAGGCCGACCTGAAGAGGATCGATGAATATTACAAGCAGCTTCCCAAAGGGCAGACGGACCAGGGCGTGTACAAGTTCGCCACGTCGCCGCCGGACGGCATTTGCCCAAAGGTCAAAGAGCTCTGGGATAAGCACCTCACCAGGCCGCGGGAAAATGAGGGAGTAGCAGAAGGCGGCGAAGAGGGTGAGATGGACGGCGAACGCGAACAGTCGCCGCCGCCGAAAGACGACAAGGCGCTGATCGACATGATCAACCGCGCGCAGTCAGAATCTCTGCCCTTAGATGTTGATCCGGAGAAATTCCCGGACATCGATGATATTCAGTTTGCACACGTCAGCCGGCTCGTCGTTCCGAAAAAGGGAAAATGGATACGCGTCCGACCGCGAGAACTGGACGACGATCAGAGCAAATCATCGTAGGCACCGAGTGCCATCAGGCGCCTCACTTCGGCTTTGAACTCGGGCGGGTGTTCGTGGTTTGGATCTGCATCGAAACCGCGCGCATGCATATTGGCGTGGATCATCTCATGGAGGAGCGCTATCTTCAGCGTGTTCTCGAACTCCGTCACACGCTCGGCAAGCCAGATCTTCTTTGCGGCAGGTTCATAACATCCGGCACCGTGAAATAGCGGGCTATTCGTAACCTGTATCGATACCTCGGGCTTTGGGCCTGGAAAGTATTTCTCCTGATAGTCGTTTGCGAGCCTCGATATTTCGTGCACCGACAACGGGCTCTTAATCAGATTCCATTGGTCATCGATGTAGTAATTCGTCATACGCTCACTCTCTTGCTCTGAGATTTCCCTTCGGCGACCGCGAATAGACTATTTGACTCCATTCCTACCTACAACAGCTGGTCGCGATTCAAGGAATTTGGGTCGCTCGCATTCAATAAATCACACCGATTGACATAATGGTAGGCCCTCCGGTGAATATTGGGTTTCTTGCTTAAGTAGTGGGTTCGAGCCGTGGATTCAGGACGAAGCCGTGCATCGGCAACTGAGCGTTACTTCGAATCAATGAGCGAAGCCGTCCCAGGCCACTATTGCGGACGCACACCCGCGGCACCCTTGTCCGTTACTTCGGATTGTCTTCATGCGTTGATTGGGGACGGGTTACTGACTTGGGTTCAGCACCGCGGAGCGCTGCCAACACCCCTTCGTCAGATTCGGTTCACCGCCTAATTTCTTCCTCCACCAATCCGCCCAATTGGCTTCCATTTCAATCAAATCTCACCGCCACTTTCCTGGCCGAATCGCCGTTTGCTCGGATCTTAAGATTTGGCGATTTCCATTCAGCTTTCAAGCTGCATTGAAAGGTGAGGACAGTTCGCATCCTCCTTACAGCAGCGCCGAAAAGCTCAACATAGCGGCGGGGAAGCCACCACTTGAGTCGAGCGACGCCGCGATGCGCAAGGTCTCGTTCTTAGGTCTTCAACGAGGATGGACCGCAGTGACGTCGCCATCCGTACCACATTATGAATTAATCCGTACACGCTGTGTACGGATGTACGGATTATTGGCCCGTACACGGCGGATGTGATGCTCTGGCTGCTCTGCATGGACGATACGCACAGATAACTCATACTCATTCTGAATGAGTTATAGATGATGGCTGAGATTTGAAGGGAATATTTCAGGTCTGGCGGAGAGAGGGGGATTCGAACCCCCGATAGAGCTTTTGACCCTATAACGGTTTAGCAAACCGCCGCCTTCAGCCACTCGGCCATCTCTCCTGGTCACAGTTGGGATTATACCGGAATCGGGCGCGATTCTCCCTACCCTCCCCGGCCTGCGGCGATGATAAATTCACACTGTGCCGCCCCCCCAACGATCTTTGCCGAGCCGGATGCCCCTGCTGCCGCTGGTGGCCGCCACGTTTTTCATGGTTTCGGGTGGCCCCTACGGCATCGAAGACATCCTTGGCGGTGCCGGTTTTCGGGATGCGATTCTCATTCTGCTGGCATTGCCGCTGGTCTGGTGCCTGCCCACGGCGCTCATGCTCGGCGAGCTCTCCGCCGCCATTCCCGCTGAGGGCGGCTTTTATGTGTGGGTGCGCCGCGCCATGGGCCCCTTCTGGGGCGCACAGGAGAGCTGGCTCTCCCTCTCCGCCAGCATCTTTGACATGGCGCTCTACCCCTCCATCTTTGTTTTGTACCTGGGCCAGTTCAGCCCGGCGCTGACGGCGGGATGGCGCGGCTACGGGTGGTCGCTGGGCGTGGTGGCGCTGTGCTGCGCCTGGAATCTGCTGGGCGCGCCCGAGGTGGGCCGCGATTCCGTCGCCCTGTTCGCGCTGCTGATGGCGCCTTTTGCGATCTTCGTCGTCTTGGGTATCCGGCATGGATTCAGCGCCCACCCCGCAATTGATTGGAGCCGCTCAGCCTCGCATGCGGGCCTCTCCACGGCGATCCTGGTGGCGCTGTGGAATTACATGGGCTGGGACAACGCTACGACAGTCGCGCAGGAGGTCGAGGATCCGCAGCGGAACTACCCTCGAGCCATCTTCGGGGCAATTGCGCTGACCGTGGCCAGCTACATTCTGCCGCTGCTGGCGATGGCCATGGCCGGTTTGCCGACCGGCAGCTTTGCAACCGGCGACTGGGCTGCGGCGGCCGCCGCGGTGGGCGGGCCACTGCTGGCAATGGGCGTGATCGCTGGCGGCTGCATCACTGGTGTGGGCATGTTCAATGCCCTGGCAATGAGCTACGCGCGGCTCCCCATGGCGATGGCCGAGGATGGCCTGCTACCGCGGCCGCTGGCGCGGCGCAATCGCCGTGGCGCGCCCTGGTTGAGCGTGCTGGCATGTGGCGCGGCATGGGCGCTGGCCCTCAAGCTGCCGTTCGAACGGCTGATTTCCATTGACCTTATCTTGTACGGCGGCAGCCTGCTGCTGGAGTTTGCGGCGCTGGCCGTGCTGCGCATCCGCGAACCTGGACTCGCACGACCCTTCCGAGCCGGCGGCAATGTGACGGCGTTCCTGCTGGGTCTGGGCCCGGCACTGCTGATCGCCTATGCGCTTTGGGCTTCGCGGGATGAGAAGCTGATCGGATCGGTATCGGCCTTGGGGGCAGCGGCGGCAGTAGCCCTGATGGGACCGCTGCTCTACTGGCTCACCGCGCCGCTTCGCACAGCACGGGGCAAACCCCTGGCCGCAGATCAAGCGGTCGAACAGGAGGACTAGGGCCTGGTGCTGCGCCGCGCCAGGCGGCGCAGCCGCCTCAAGCCTTGCTTACAGCCTCCTTGCTTGCTTCCAGCGCCAGAGCACTCTTGCCGTCGCTGAACAGCTTCATCGCACGGGCCACCCGGTCGCGCGCGTACGCCGCGTCGTGCCAGCCCTTGATCTCCACCCGCTTGCCTTCCAGATCCTTATAAATAGAGAAGAAGTGCGTGATCTCCTTGAGCATGTGCGGGTAGATATCGGTATAGTTCCACACCCCGTTGTAGCGCGGATTGTTCTTGCCTACAGCCAGCACCTTTTCGTCGAGAATGCCCTGGTCGAGCATCTCCAGCAGGCCGATCGGCCGGACCTCCTGCACGCATCCAGGAAAGGTCGCATCCGGCACCAGCACCAGCACATCCAGCGGGTCGCCGTCGTCGCTCAAGGTCGAAGGAATGAAGCCATAGTCCCCCGGATAATGCACTGGGGAGTGCAAGTTGCGGTCCAGCTTGAAGACGTGCAGCTTTTTGTCGTACTCGAACTTCTGGGTGCCATCCTTGGGGATTTCGATCACCGCTCGGAACACCTCCGGCGCGCGATCGCCCACGGGCAGTTCAAGGTAATTCGTCATTCGGTCTAGCTCCTTGGATTGGGGAAATCTTCCGCGTCTCTTGCATGGCCCGGGAAACAATATCAAAACGGCGGTGCTCAGCAAAGCTCCTGTTCGGGCTGCCGGGCGGGTGCAGTCCCCAGGGTCCCTCTATAATCAAGGATCATGAAGGCGCATGTCTACGTGACTCTTAAAACTTCGGTTCTGGATCCCCAGGGCCAAACCATCCAGAACGCTCTCCGCAAGCTCGGCTTTGGCGAAGTCTCAGCCGTGCGCCAGGGCAAATATTTCGTGCTTTCGCTCGCCGATGGGCTCAGTTCTGAAGCTGCCCGGGCCCAGGTGGAGAGGATCGCCGCGGACGTCTTGACCAACCCGGTCATCGAAGAATACACATACCGCATTGAGGACTGATGCATCCGCGTCCGCGCCGCTTACCCATCTGATGCGCAAACCTGGCTCGCTGCCGCCCTTCGCATAAAATCAGTGCATGTGTGGAATTGTCGGTTACGTCGGCCGCAAGAAAGTTGTGCCTGTCATTGTGGAAGGACTGCGCAGGCTGGAGTATCGCGGTTATGACTCCGCGGGGATCGCCGTGGGCAACTGCGGCCGTCCCACTCTCGATGTGCGCCGCGCTCCCGGCAAGCTCTTCAACCTGGAGCAGGTGCTGCGCGAGGAACCGCTGGAGGGTACCTTCGGCATCGGCCACACCCGCTGGGCGACCCACGGGCGACCCACCGAAGAGAATGCCCACCCGCATCGCGACTGCACCGGCCGGATCGTGGTAGTGCACAACGGCATCGTCGAAAATTATCTCGACCTGAAACGCGAGCTGACGGCCAAAGGCCACCGGTTCGTCACCGAAACCGATACAGAAGTCATCGCCCACCTCATCGAGCAGGTGCAGAAGGACGCCGAGGCCGGTGGCGCACCGCTCACCCTGGAAGCCGCGGTGCGGCGTGCCGTAAAGAGATTGACCGGCGCCTTCGCCCTAGGCGTGCTATCCGCCTCCGAACCGGACAAGATTGTCGTTGCACGCATGGGTCCTCCCGTCGTCATCGGCGTAGGCGAGGGCGAAGCCTTTGTCGCCTCCGACGTGCCTGGCATTCTCAGCCATACGCGCAATATCTACTTCTTGGCGGACGGCGACATGGCCGTCCTCACGCCCGACGCCGTCACCCTGACCGACTTCGAAGGCAAGGCCATCGAGCGCGAGCTCACCCGCATCCAGTGGGATCCGATCCAGGCAGAAAAGGGCGGCTTCAAGCACTTCATGCTGAAGGAAATCTGGGAGCAGCCCCGCGCCATCCGCGAAACCACTCTGAGCCGCGTCTCGCTGGATTCCGGCAAAGTCTTCCTCGGCGAGATGGAGATTGCCGATGAAGAGCTGGCGCGCGCCGCCAGCATCAGCATCGCCGCCTGCGGAACAAGCTGGCACGCCGGTCTGGTGGGCAAGTATATGATCGAGCGGCTCGCCCGCCTGCCCGTCGACGTAGACTACGCCAGCGAATACCGCTACCGCGATCCCATCGCCGGGCCGGATGCGCTTGGCCTGCTGATCACGCAATCCGGCGAAACCGCCGATACCCTGGCCGCCCAGCGCGAGATGAAGGCCCTCGGCTCCAAGACCGTCGCCATTTGCAACGTAGTGGGCGCGATGGTGGCACGCGAAGCCCATGGAGCCATCTATACCCATGCCGGCCCGGAGATCGGCGTGGCTTCCACCAAGGCTTTTATCTCGCAACTTACGGCTCTCTTCCTGCTTGCGCTCAAGCTGGGCCAACTGCGCGGCAAGGTCGATACGGCGCAGTCCATCGAACTGATTGAGCAACTCAGCAAGGTGCCGGTCAAGATCGAGGAGTTGCTGCGCACCCGGAGCGCCCAATGCGAGCAGCTCGCCAAAGAATTTGCGCACGCCCGCGACTTTCTCTATCTCGGCCGAGGCATCCACTTCCCGATCGCGCTGGAGGGCGCGCTCAAGCTGAAAGAAATCTCGTACATTCACGCCGAGGGCTATCCCGCCGGCGAGATGAAGCACGGACCCAACGCCCTCATCGACGAGGATCTGCCTGTCGTCGTGCTGGCCACGCGCGATGCATCCGATCCGGCCTCGCAACTCCGCTACGAGAAGACGCTCTCCAACATCCAGGAAGTAACCGCACGCTCCGGCCGTGTGATTGCCATTGCGACCGAAGGCGACACTACGGTCAGCAGCCTGGTGGAACACGTCATCCATGTTCCGGCCGCGCCCGAAGTGCTGGCGCCGCTGATCGAGATTGTGCCCTTGCAGTTGCTGGCCTACTACATCGCCGTCCGCCGCGGCTGCGACGTAGACCAGCCCCGCAACCTCGCCAAGTCAGTAACGGTCGAGTAGGAGCTTAAATATTAGCGGTGGTCGCGGGCGGGGCAGGGATTCCGTGCCGTGCGCACCTCACAGCTACAGCGAGGTGCCCTCAGCCGCGATCGGTCCAATGCTACGCTGGGAGCACCATGCGTTCGGTCATACAGCGTGTTTCAAGGGCGTCGGTCGAGGTTGAAGGAAAGATCGTGGGCGAAATCGGAAAGGGCCTCCTGGTGCTGCTGGGAGTTTCTAAAACCGACACTGAGACCGATGCAGCCTACCTCGCCGCGAAGATCGCTGGGCTGCGCATCTTTGAGGATGGCGAAGGCAAGATGAATCGCAGCTTGGCGGAGATCGCTGGCGCGGTTCTCGCCGTCTCGCAGTTCACGCTTTACGGCGACGTCCGCCGCGGAAAACGCCCCTCATTCGACGATGCCGCACGGCCGGAACGCGCCCGCGAGCTCTACGATTCTTTCGTCGCGCAGATCCGCCAGCTCGGTCTGCGCTGCGAAACCGGCCAGTTCCAGGCCATGATGTCGGTCTCGCTCCTCAACGACGGCCCGGTGACCATTCTTTTGGACAGCTCGAAAACGTTCTAGACACTGCCTCCGCGAGGCGCAGCGCGAGCAAAACACCCTCCCGCGCCCCTCGCTATCGTTACGGGGCGTCCACGGGATCTGTTTCCGTCACAGCCGCCGGCGCCGTCAGCGCTTCCAGCATCGTCAGATCGAAATCTTTGTACAGGTCAGGGCAGAACATGTCCGGAACCTTGCTGGAGGAGACCGAGGCACGCAGCAGGTAATCCAGGCTTCGCATTCCCTGATGGATGGTGATGCTCTTGAAGAGATGCGGCGCCATCGCGCCCGCCACCAGCGAAACCACCTGCATGCGATAGCCGGAGCTCTCCAGCGTGATCGCCGGGGCATTCCAGTGCTGCTGCGCCCAGTGCGTAATACCGATCACCTGCGCCGCTTCCAATCCCAGCGGCGGATATCCTGCGGCCTGCATCATATTGCCAAACCGGCCCATCTCTCCACGTGCCGGTGTCGCATCGCCCGTAAACAGAATCGAAAGCACCAGCACCTGATGCCCGCGCTCTACCTGGTAGCCGACCTCCGGGTAATGGTCCCAGGTTTCCTTGTCAGCCCCTTCCCTTCCCGCGTCGTTCAGGATCACCGTCAAGGGGGCGCCATCGGGCGTCCACTTGGATTTGATCCACACACCGGTTGCGCTCAGGCCATTGCTGAGTTCGAAGCGCAGCGAAACGGACTCGACCGTGTTGTGATCCGTATCGGTGATGTACCATGGCCGCGCAACGGTCACCGGCTGGTAATTCACCACCTTGGCAAGCTTCTCTCTCTCCGTCTTCACCCATGCAGCACGCTGCCCGGAATCAGCCGGGACCTCCGGATGCTGCAGCTTGGACGCAAACTGTCTGGCCAGCTCAAGAATCGTGAGATTGTTCTGCGGCAGATCCACCGAAAGTTGGGTGTAAGTGTCAATATTCTGGCCCACCTGAATCTCATCCGGCTTATCGGCAAGCTGGAACCACTTATCGAGGAACCGGTAAGTCTGCTGCCGGTCGTCATGGTCGTAGTTATGCATCAGCACTTCGGCGTCCGCATGGAAACCGAAGGAGCTCTGCTTGCCGTACAGAGCGAAGAACGGCTTCACATCATCGTAGATATGCGGCTTCACCAGGGGCGCCCGGAAACAGCACGAGTCCTCCGCGTTGTTGAGCTCCAGCGTGGGCCGGGGAGCAAGCATGGCCACGAAGGTGGGATAATCCTGTCCGTTCAGCAGGTCCGGCGCAATCTGCTCATAGTCTCCCGGTTCGCCAGGAACTCTCATCGCCCGACCTGCCAGAGAAGCAAAGCCGGCCACCGGAATCACCGCTTTGATCCTGGTATCCAGAGCAGACAGCATGAGCGTCTGCCAGCCGCCGCCGGACTGGCCGGTCATGGCAATACGGCTTCTGTCCACATGCGGGTCAGCGTACAGGTAGTCGAGTCCGCGGCGCATCGCCAGGTAGAACAGCCCCACCCCGCGCGCTCCAACCAGATCGAGATCCGCCCCAAAGTAGTGATCGTTGCCGGGAGCCCGCAACTGCCCCATGCCCACAAAATCGAGGCTCAGGGCGATCATGCCGCGCAGCGCTTCATTAATGCATAGCTTCTGCTGAAACGGCATCGATAATCCGTCGGGATAGTGGCCCAGGACGTTGAGCACTGCCGGCGCCTTGCCCGACAATTGCGCCGGCTCGTAGAGAACCGCGACCGAATAGAAGCCGGGAACAATCTCGTACCTGAACTTCTCAACTCGATATCCCGCTCCCGCCGGAACCGGCGCCGGTCCCATGTCTTCGAACTGCGGCGGCGCATCCACCCAAGCCTGCGGCCATCCCTGATAGATCACTTCCTTCAGAACACGCTCGCGGATCTGCTGCGCATCAGCGGTCCACTGCTCAGCACTGGCCGGATGCGGCAGCTTAGCCGCCCGATCCATGAGAAACTGCTGCATCTGGTAGGTCACCACATCGGCAGATTGCAGCCGCTGCGGCAAGAACTGATGCACGGTTCCAGGAACCGTTTGAGCCGAACAGGAAGCAGCTATTGCGCCCAGCACAAGGGAAAGAAGACTTTTGAGCTTCATCGGATCTCCAGATACTCGGGTCGAAACTGCAAAGAACTGCAATGATTCTCCTCCACGAAGGCGCGGAAACGGAACAGCATCCGGCAGCAGGCTGCGGATGCCGAGGAGTCCGATCCGTCTTGTTCCCAGGGGAGGGCGCGCAGCTCAGCGAGACGGCACTTTGGCCGCCGTCCCGGAAGCCAGCGCCCGCTGCACCTTGCTGTGCTGGCGGCTGTAGGAGAAGTAGATCACCAGCCCCACAATCAGCCAGCTGCCGAATCCGATCCACGCCGGCGCATCGAGTGAGAACATCAGCGAGAGCGAGACGATCATTCCGCCAATCGGCACCAGCGGCACCAGTGGCGTTCGGAAGGGCCGGTGAATCTCCGGCGCGCGGGCCCGCATGATAATCACACCCAGGCAGACGATGGTGAAGGCCAGCAACGTGCCCAGGCTGACCAGTTCGCCCAGGAAGGCAATCGGGAAAAATGCCGCCAGGAACGCCACAAACACCCCCACCACCATCGAGGTGATATACGGCGTGCGGAAGCGCGGATGGATGCGGCTGACCCACGGCCACAGCAAGCCATCGTGGGACATGGTGTAGAGCACGCGCGACTGCCCCAGCAGCATCACCAGCATCACGGAGGCGAGGCCGGCAATGGCGCCGAGGTCGATCAGAATCACCCCCCAGCGCGCGCCGATCTCTGCCGCGCCGTCAGCCACCGGCGCCGCCACATTCAGCGTGGTGTACGATTTCAGGCCAGTCAGCAGCCCGGCCACAATGATGTACAGGATCGTGCAGACGATCAACGATCCCAGGATTCCGAAAGGCAAGTCCTTCTGCGGATTGCGTGCCTCCTGCGCGGCAGTGGAAACCGCGTCGAAGCCGATATAGGCAAAGAACACCACGCCCGCCCCGCGCATGATGCCTGACCACCCAAACTGCCCAAAATGGCCGCCATTCGCCGGAATAAAGGGATGCCAGTTGTGCACCATGTGCGTCCAATGCGCGAACGCAAAGCTCACGGCCAGCCCGATAAACACCAGCACCACCGACACCTTGATCATCACCGCGGCGCTGTTGAAGTTGGCCGATTCGCGCACGCCCACCACCAACACAAAGGTGATGACGAAGATCGCCGCCATCGCAAACACATCCACCTGGGCTGAGACCGCGTGGCCGAAGAGCGTGAATGCCAGATGCGGCGTGGCATTGAACGGAAGGTGAACCCCGAAGAACCCTAAAAGACTGCTGACGTATCCGCTCCAGCCGACAGCGACGGTTGCCGCGCCAAAAGCATATTCCAGCACCAGCGCCCAGCCGATCACCCACGCCACCAATTCGCCCATAGTGGCGTAGCCGTAGGTGTAGGCGCTGCCGGCGATGGGAATCATCGAAGAGAATTCGGCATAGCACAGGCCAGCGAAAACGCATCCCAAGCCGGCGATAGCAAACGACAGCACAATCGCCGGGCCCGCAAACTGCGCCGCAGCCGTGCCCGTCAGCACAAAGATGCCCGCGCCGATGATGCCCCCGATGCCCAGCGTAACCAGGTTGATCGGCCCCAGCGCGCGCTTCAGTGCGTGTTCGCCCTTGTTCTCAGCCTCGCTGAGAATCGTGCTGATCGGTTTGGTCGCCAGATATTTGGTGGCCATGCAGCTCCTCTCTCAATCTCGTGCCG
>JAJZCY010000119.1 GCA_021828835.1 Acidobacteriota bacterium
TGCAAACAGTCGGGTTGGATTGACCTACTGGACTGCCGCATGGTGGACCCGGGGGTGTTCGCGTTTGCTGCCCAGAAGCAGCCAGCGTACGACCCGAAGAAGATCTCCGGCTTTGCCTTCGGCATGGGCGTGGAGCGCATTGCCATGATGAAGTACGGCATCAGCGAGATCGGCCAGTTCTACGCGGGAGATATGCGGTTTCTGGGGCAGTTCGCGTGAGAGCGAAGTAGCCTTGTTCGCGAGTTAGCGCCCTGCTGCTGCCAGCTCCGCTAACCCGCTCAGAGAGAGATTGGATGAAGATTCTTACCAAATGGCTTCGCGCTTACTTACCCGGGCTGAGCGTCAATGACGCGCAACTCGCCGAGGACCTGACGCTGCGCGGCATTGCCGTCGAGGGCGTCTATGATCTCGGCGGGAGCAACGGTTCGCTCTACGAGATGGACATCACCACTAACCGCGTGGACGCCATGAACCACTACGGCGTGGCGCGCGAGGCGGCCACCATCTACGGGCTGGAATTGAAGCCCCTGGAGTTTTCTCTGCCTGCGGCCAAGCCGGCGGCGCAGCCCTTTTCCGTGGCAATCGAGGCGCAGGATCTGTGCGGCCGCTTCACGGCGCAAGTGCTGCGCGGCGTGACCATTACCGAGTCGCGCGACTGGTTCCCAGGCGCCGAGGTCGCGAGCTACTTCGCGCTTCTCGATCAGAAAAACATTTCCAATGCTGTGGATGCGACCAACTATGCCTGGCTGGCAATGGGCCACCCCACGCATGCCTTCGACCTGGACAAGATCGAGGGCGGCATCGTGGTGCGGCGCGCTCGCAAGGGCGAGAAGCTGAAGACCCTCGATGGCCTGGAGCGCGTGCTCGATCCGGAAGACCTGGTGGTTGCCGATCATAAAAAAGCGCTGGCGCTGGCAGGCGTGATGGGCGGCTGGGACACCATGATCACCCCCGAGACGAAGAACGTGCTGGTCGAGGCGGCTTGGTTTGAGCCGATGGCGGTGCGACAGACGGCGCGGCGGCATGGGATGCACACCGACGCCAGTCACCGCTTTGAGCGCGGCGCCGATTTCGCTGCGGCGCCCACGGCCTCAAGGTTGGTAAGCGCAATCTTGCTGGCAAGCGGCGGATCGGTTGAAGGTGAACTGGTAGATGTGCGCGTGCCGACTCTCGAAGACCGCACTGCCCGCCGCACGCCAGTGGCGTTGCAGCTCAGCGAGGTGCAGCGGATTCTCGGTACCACCCTCGATGCGGAGGGGATCACCGCGCAGACAGTGGAGGGCGTGCTCGGTGGATTAGGCTGCGGCGTTCAAGCGGCATCTGCAGGGACCAGTTCATGGCTGGTAACACTGCCCAGTTGGCGGCTGGATCTGGAGCGCGAGATCGATCTGATCGAAGAGGTGGCGCGCGTCTACGGCTACAACCGCTTCGCCAACACCCTGCCTGCGTTTGCCGGCGGCGTGCAGGCACTGCCCTGGGCGGCGAAGGAAGCCGCGGTGCGCACCCCGATGCTGGCAGCAGGATTTCACGAGGCGATCGCTTCGACCTTCTGCTCCGCGGCAGAGGCGGCCCAGACCGCGCAGCAGCCCGGCCAGGTGGTTCCGCTGGGCAACCCGCTCAGTGAAGAAGCCGGCGTCCTGCGTCCCTCGCTGGTGCCCGGCATGCTGACCATGGTGGCCGGCAACCTGAACCGCGACGTGAGCGATGTGCGGCTGTTCGAATTGGGCACCATTTTCAGCGGCACCACCGATAAGGTGGAAGAGCGGCCGGCGCTCGGCTTCGCAGCGACGGGTGCCATTCCCCAGGACAGCGCATTACACGCGGCACGGCAGATCGACTTTCACGATGTGAAAGGAGTTGTGGAGCAGGTGCTCGGCAACTTCGAAGCGCGCGGCCTTTACTTCGATCGTTTTCCCGCCGACGCCGGCATCACGCCGGAGTGGCTGCACCCCTATCGCTCGGCCCGCGCAGTGGTCGATGGCGTTACGGTGGGTTGGTTCGGTCAACTGCATCCGCGCGAGGCTTCCGCGCGCAAGATCCGGCAAGCCGTGTTGGTGGGCGAGTTGTACATCGACCGGCTCTATAAGCTGCCACTGCGTAAGCCGGCAGCACGCGAGCTGTCGCGTTTCCAGCCGGTGCGGCGTGATTTTTCCCTGGTTCTGGATGAGAGCGTTGCGTGGGAGGTAGTCGACCGGGCCATGGCCGAGCTGCGCATTCCCGAACTGGTCGAGTGGCGGGTGCGCGAGGTCTTCCGGGATTCGCGGCTGGGCAAAGGCGAGTACTCGCTGCTGCTGGGCGCCACCTTTCAGGCCGCCGACCGCACGCTGCGCGAGGAGGAGTTGCAGGGCTTCCACGCCCGCGTGGTGGAGGCTGTTGGCAAGGCTGGGGCGCGGCTGCGCGCACAGGCATAATGGAAAAAGCGATCGGCGCTCTACTGCAAGCGAATCGCCGAGAGTGTGCCCGTGCTGAAAGCGCCGCCGGGTGCGAAAGATGAACAGCAAAAGTTTACGGCGCCGCGAGACGCGCCGGAGATGCAACCGGCCGAGGCCGTGAAGCAAGCAGGAGCAGGAGAAACATGCAGGCAGAGGAAACAGGCGCGTTCGCGGTGAGCGCAGACGATTTTTCGGCGCTGGAAGAGCGCGTGGTACGCGCGGTGGCGCTGGTCAAGCAGGAGCGGCAGGAGCGCGCAGCCGCCGAGGAACGCGCCATTCTGGCAGAGGTGCAGGTGAGCGAGCAGGCCTCGGCGATCGAGCAGATGCAAACGGAATTGGCAGCACTCAAGGCGGAGCGTGACCATGTGCGCCGCCGCGTGGAACTGCTGCTGCAACAACTGGACGCGCTGGAAGTGTGAGGCGGCAAATGGCGGACAAGCAGGCGGGCAGCGGAGCCGGTTACGTGACGGTGGAGATCTACGACCAGGTGTATCACCTCACCGGACAGAACCCTGAGCACATTCGTGATCTGGCGGCTCGTGTGGACGCCAAGATGCGCGCGGTGGCCGCTCAGGGCCAGACCGCGGACTCCTTGCGCGTGGCAGTGCTGGCGGCGCTCAATCTGGCCGATGAGCTGTCACGCACCGCACCGGTGGATGCCCGCCAGGGCAGCGCCCGGGCGGCCAATCTGCGCGTTCTGCTGGATCAAGTGCTGGACGAAGAGCTGAAGACAGGTTCGTAAGACCGCGCATCAAGCGAAGCAGCAGGCCGGCGCCTAAGCGCCGGCCTTTTCGCATGGGATGAAATAAACTCTTCCTGACACGGAACCTACGCGTGATGTCCCAAATGCGGAGCCCGGAGAAGGTAGCACAATCCAGCGCGCTGCACAAGACTTGCAATTCCTCGCGGAGACACATACTATCCGCAATAGAAACCGGCCTGCAAAGCAGGTGGGTGGTCAACGCTGGTTGAACCTACATTCATTGAACAGGAGCTCGACTCGACCATCGGTTCCGTGTGCCGTGTCCGCCAGTCCGGAATGCCTAACGAACCGCGGGGAGCTCCACCGTCTTAGGACGGGTTCACCAGCGCATTGCTCACGGCCCAGTGGGCCGGATTTCTATTCTTCGCGGTGCTCGCGTTGCTGGCTCCGCCCTCTCCCCGTACCGTATCCTTCTCTCTGTGCACCCGGTTCTCTTTCACCTTGGCTCGGTTTTGATCCCGTCGTACGGCGTGATGACGGCAATTGGCGTGCTGCTGGCTCTGGGGCTGGCGCAGCGCACCGCCCGCATCGTTGGAGTGGATCCCGCGCAGATGTGGAACCTGTGCGTGGTATCGCTTTTTGCCGCACTCGTGGGCGAGCGGGTGCTGCTGATCGTGGTGAACTGGAGCGTGCTGCGGCTGCATCCGGCCTGGACGCTGGGCTTGGCCATGGTGCACCACCCGCTGGTGGCCAGCGCAGGAGCGGCCGTGGGGCTCGCCACAGCATCCTGCTTCGCACGCTGGCGCAGGATGCCCTGGTGGAGCACTGCCGATGCTCTGGCAGCCCCGGTGGCGCTGGGCTTGGCCTGTGAGCAGGTTGGCGCGCTGCTGGCCGGTTCGGGCTATGGGACCGACGCCAGCGCAAAGCTGCCTTGGGCGGTCACGTACACCAGCGTGATGGCGGTGCGCTGGAGCGGCACGCCGATCGGAGTTCCGCTGCACCCGGTGCAGGCCTACGCCGCGCTGGCGTTTTTTACGCTGGCTGTGTTTCTTTGGATATGGCTGCCGGCACGGCGCCAGCCGGGCGATGTGGCCGGTATGTTCCTGATCGGGCTGGGCGCGGCGATCTATTTCACCGAGATCTGGCGCGACCCGGAAGGACGAGGTCTGGTTCTGGCCGGGGCGCTCGATGGACCGCAGATTGCAGCGGTAGGGCTGGTGATTCTGGGAGGATTCCTGCTGCGGGAAAAAAAGCGATCGGCTGAGGCATTTCCCTTCCCTGCTGCGGACGGCGAGGCGCAGAAGCACTCGGATGGCGAACGGGGGCAAATATGAACGCGCTCCGCAACATCGAAGTTCCCCCCGAAGCTGCCGGGCAGCGGCTCGACCACTTCCTGGTCGCGCAGCACGATGGCGTGAGCCGGTCGCGCGTGCAACTTCTGATCGAGCAGGGCGACGTGCGAGTGAACGGCGCCCTGGAGAAAGCCAGCCTGAAGCTGCGCGGCGGCGAGCACATCGAAGTCACCGGGGAGCCTCATCCCGCGCCGCTGAAGGCCGAGCCTGAAGCGATTCCCCTGGATGTGGTCTATGAGGATGAGGACCTGGCGGTGGTCAACAAGCCGGCGGGCATGATGGTGCATGCCGGCTCGGGACAGACCGAAGAGGCGCGGCATCGCGGCACCCTGGTGAATGCGCTGCTGCACCGCTTCCAGACGCTATCTTCAACCGGCGGCGAGCTGCGACCGGGAATCGTGCATCGACTGGACAAATCAACCAGCGGCTTGATCGTCGTTGCCAAGAACGACCGCGCTCATGCGGCGCTGGCGGCATTGTTCGCGGGGCGCAAGATCCACAAGACCTACCTGGCGCTGGTGCACGGTAACGTGGAGCGGGCCAAAGGCACCATCAGCGCGGCGGTCAGCCGCGATCCGGTGCGGCGCACGCGCATGACCACCCGGCCTAACGAAAACGCCCGGTCGGCAGTCTCACACTACGAGGTCATCCGCAGGCTGATGACACGCTTTGGCCGGTTTACGCTGGTGAGGGTCAGGATTGAGACCGGCCGTACACACCAGATTCGTGTGCACATGGCGTCGATCGGGCACCCGGTGGTAGGGGACACGCTCTACGGGGGCGCGGGCCAGCTCACCGCGGTACGCCTGGGCCGGCGGAGCGGCGAACCGGAGCGTATCCGGTTGGACCGCAACTTTCTCCACGCGATGCGGTTGGAATTCCTACATCCGGTGACGGGCAAGCAGATGGTGCTGGAAGCGCCGCTGCCGGAGGAACTGCATGCGCTGCTGGCGCGTCTGGAAGACGGCCAGCCGCCGGAGCAGACAGAAACGTAAACGGTGCGTGCAGCGAAATTCAGTATCCGAATTCCGGGCCATTGATAGAATGAGAGGGTCATGTTCAAAGGAATTTTCGCCACACGGACGGGCGACCGGCCGTGGTACTCCAGGTTTGCGGCTGTTGCGCTGGCCGCAATGCTTCCGGCGGTAACGCTCTCCGCTCAACCCGCGGCTGCGGCCGCTCAGGCTACCCCGTCAGCCGCGCAGCAGCCGACCTCACCGGCCGGGCAGCCGGCTTCGTCAGCCGGGCAGTCGGCGGCGCCGACCACCGATGTCAACACGCCCACCATTCACCTGGGCGTCAACGAAGTCAACCTGATCTTCACGGTGACGGATAAGCAGGGCCATTACATCCCCAACCTGAAGCTGAGCGACTTTGCGCTGCTGGACAACCAGCGCGCCCCGTTGCAGGTGACCTCGTTCCATCAGGAGATCAACCTGCCGCTGCGGGTGGGCATCATGATCGACGCCAGCACCGAGATCTACACCCGCTTTCAGTTTGAACAGCAGGCGGCAAAAGAGTTCCTGCTCCAGGTACTGAAGTCGCGGCGCGACCGAGCCTTTGTGATGGGCTTTGATGTGACCTCCTACGTGACCGCAGACTGGACCAACGACCCCGACAAGCTGGAGAGCGGAATCGATACGCTGAAGCCGGGCGGCGGCACTGCGCTGTTTGACGCCGTCTACACGGCCTGCCACGACAAGCTTCTGCCCGAGCGTGGCGAGGAGCCGGTGCGCAAGGCCATCATCCTGCTCTCGGACGGCGATGACAACCAGAGCCATGCCTACCTCTCCGATGCCATTAAGGAATGTGAGCGCGCGGACACCATCATCTACGCCATCAGCACCAATTGGGAGCCCACGCGCGGCCGCGGCGACAGGATCCTGGAGCAGCTTGCCGACCAGACGGGCGGACAGGTCTTCTTCCCGCCGGACGCCCAGGATATGGGCGTCAGCTTCCAGAACATCGCCACCTCGCTGCGCAGCCAGTATGCGCTGACCTATTCGCCGGCCGATTTCAAGGCCAACGGAGCATTCCGCACCATCTATCTCTACTGCTACGACCGGCGCTATACAGTTCGCGCCCGCAAAGGCTATTTCGCGCCCAAGAGCCAATGAGGCTCGAAAACCTGTTCAAGCGAAAAGCGCGGCCCTGGGGTCGCGCTTTTTGTGTCTGCGGGAAACTGCGATACCAGTTCTCTTTCAGAACGCCTTTGCACTAGCTCTCCTGGTTTGAAACCCGCCACCATTCAAGGCCGCTCCTTCTTACTCCAGAACCCCAAAAGCACGATGAACTAGAAGAGAGCGATTGCGGGGTTTGAGGCGGTCCGGATTTGCGCAGCAGTTGGGGTGCGGAACCGGCAGTCAGCGGCAGGCCAGCAGTGAGCCGCAGCCAGGCGGCGAGATCGCGAAACGGGGGATTAGGTGATCCGGCAAGCGGTATCCTGCGACATCTGCGGGGCGGAGAAGAAGCAGACCAACCATTGGTTCGTCGCCTATGAGCATGCGGGAGAGTTGCGCGTGAGCGGCTGGGACTCGCGCAACCGGCTGCGGGCGGGCTCCAAGCACCTGTGCGGCCAGGCCTGTCTGCACAAGCTGGCGGATGACTTCATGGCACGCGTGATCAGCGGCAAAGCAACCCGGGCGACAGAGGACGAGATGGATGGGACGGGCGAGCCTGCAACCGACAGCAGCCTGCTGAATACCACAGCCGGAGCGAAGCTGCGCCCCGAGGGGCTGGCCCGTACGCCGACAGCGGCTGAGGCGGCGCTAAAAGCATCGCGAGAGAAGCCCTCATTGCTGGTGAGGATGCCGGAACACAGCCCAGCGGAGGACCATGCTCCCTACGCCGATGCGAGTTTGCCCGCGCCCTGCATGAACCGCCGTGAAGGGGCCTGGCGGCGGGAACGGGAGCGCATGATGCGGGTTGCGGAGCACGGGTAAGAAGAAGCCGGCCTCAAGAAGCAGACGAAGGGCAGGCCCGCAGCAGCGAGCCCGCCCTTCCTGGAATGCCTCAGCAGAGAGCGAAAGCTTCTGCTTTAGCGCTTGTGAGAGTGCCGCTGGGGCAGAGCCTTGCGGATTTGCGCCTTCACCTGTGTCTCGTCCACCGACGTGGCGCCCTGTACGTCATTGGCAAAGTTCGCGCCGGCGGGCACCAGATAGTTCTGCGCCGACTGATCATCGCCGGTCCCCACCATAGGTGTGATCCGCGATGCATCGATCCCCTGATCCGTCACCAGATAGTCCTTGGCATTGACGGCGCGCTGGGCAGCAAAGTCCTGGACCTTGATGCGCTTGTTGTGCGCAGCCCGCTTCTGCTGCTTCGCCTCGGTTGCCTTTTCCTTGGCATTGGCGTCGGCAACGATCACCGCCTTGGCGTCCGGCTGCTGCTTCAGATCGAGCGCAACCTGATCGAGACAGGCCTTGGCTTCATTGTCGACCCGCGTGGGCCGCCGGGTGTCGTTGCTGAAATTAATCGAGCAGAGCGCCTGCGTCTTGGGGGCCGGCGGAGGCGGAGGCGGAGCCTGAACCGTCACCGTCGTGTGAGCAGAGGCCGTGTGGCCCTTGTCATCCGAGACATTGCAGGTGATGTCCGCGGCGCCCGTCGGTGCTCCTGCCGAAGAGAAGGACGCGGTGGTGCCGCTGCCCTCGATCGTTCCAGCGGAGGCGGAGTAGCTGTAGGTGAGCGGACGGTTCTGGGGGCTCACAGCCTGCGCAGTGATGGTCGCCGTTCCTCCCGGCTTGACCTCTGACGGCTCGGCAGAACAGGAAATGGTCGGCGGCTCAAAGGCCTTCACCGTGAAGGGCGCGGTGCATTCGGCGGTTTCGCCCGGCTTGCGCCCTTCCTTACCCTTCTTCCCTTCCTTCACCTGGGCCTTCGCCGAGTAACTGCCCGGCTCCAGCGACGCGGTGGAGACGGTCGCTGTGTTCCCACTGCCCGTCACGCCGGTACCGGACCACTCATAGACCAGATTGGTGTTCTTCTTTTTGTTGACCGATCCTGGAGTGGCGGTTACAGTCAGCGATTCACCAGGGTAGATGGCAGGCGCGCTTGCGTTGCAGGAAAGAGTAATGGGTGGAGGCTTCTTGCAGCCCATCGGCAGCACGATCAGGCCCAACAGTGGGACCCACGAGGCAAATCTCAGACTTCGTCCGTTCATTGGTTCACTCCCTAACTGCGAAATTGGTTAGCACCCAAATGGAAGAACAAACCGCCCCTATACGGGAAGAACGCGCAAGCAGCGGCACGGTTTCGGCAAGCAAGCCACGCAAACGAAGCGCCACCCACCGCCTGCACGCTCAGTATCGGCCCGGGCAGTAAATCGCTTGGCGGCTCGACTTCTGAAGCCGCAGATGTAGCTCGCTGAACAACGGGAGGGGAAAGAAGAGGAATCTTGGGACCCAAGCTCCACCGGGCGACTGCACTCACCAGCAAGGACTGGTAAGGCTCACATAGTAACCCGCCGGCTCTCTTCAAGGGGAGAGCTTTTCGTGCGGAAGCGAAGATGATCGTCGCTATTTCCCGGGCCGACACCTGGCTGATCCTCTTGCCTATCGGCATTAGGTTACAACCAACTTACAGTCGATCCAGCAACAAAGTATAGTTGCTTGTGTCCCAGATCACCAAATGCAAATCAGCTTTCTGAGACTCATTGTAAGGTATCTTCCTCGGATCGACCCGGCCTGTCAGCCACCCATGTAGCTTGGGAGCGAAAAATGCCCGGGAAGAGATGAATTTCCCGAATCGGTTGCGGCGCGAATCAGCCCTTACCCTTCGCTAGCATCTCCATCAATCCCGCTTCGTCGAGAATGGGAATCTTCAGCGCCTGCGCCTTATCCAGCTTGGAGCCAGCCTCTTCGCCAGCGATCAGGTAGCTCATCTTCTTGCTCACCGAGCCCGAGACCTTCCCGCCGGCGGCTTCGATGCGGGCCTTGGCCTCTTCGCGGGTGAGATGCGGGAGCGTGCCAGTGAGCACAAAAGTGAGTCCGGCAAGCTGGGTGGTGCGCTGCTTCCTCTCAGCCGTCATGTCAACGCCCGCATCCTTCAACGCCTGAATGAGGGTTCGGTTGGCTGGCCGGGCGAAGAAGTCGGAGATGGCCTCCGAAATGCGCGGCCCGACCTCTTCCACACGCTCCAGTTCCTCGCGGCTGGCCGCCATGATAGCGTCGATGGTACCGAACTCCTGGGCCAGCAGTTCGGCCGTACGCTCGCCCACGAAGCGAATGCCCAGTCCCATCAGCACCCGCGCCAGACCGGCCTTCTTGGAGCGTTCGATCTCATCGAGCAGGGTCTGGGCCGATTTATCTGCGAACCGCTCCAGCGCAATGAGCTGCTGCTTCGTCAGCGCATACAGATCGGCGACGCTCTTCACCAGTCCGCGATCGAGCAGTTGCGCGACCGCCGCGTCGCCCAGGCCTTCGATATTCATCACCCCGCGCGAGCCGAAGTGCAGCAGCGACTCGCGCAGCTTGGCGGGGCAATCGGCGTTGACGCAGCGCCAGTCGGCCTCGCCTTGCTCGCGCACTACGGTATTGCCACACTCCGGGCAGGTCTTCGGGTATTCGAACTTATGCGTTCCCCGCGGATGATCTTGATCGTGGACAACTTCGACCACCTTGGGGATCACGTCGCCGCCCCGCTCCACCTTCACCCAATCGCCAATCAGCAGGCCCTTGCGCTCGATAAAGTCGGCGTTGTGCAGCGTGGCGCGGCTGACGGTGACCCCGCCGACAAAGACCGGCGTGAGCATGGCGGTGGGCGTGAGCTTTCCGCTGCGGCCTACCGTGATCATGATGTCTTCCAGCTTGGTGACCGCGGACTGCGCGGTGAACTTGTAGGCGATGGCCCAGCGCGGCGCCCGACCGGTGTAGCCCAGGCGCTGCTGCGTGGGCTGCGCGTCCACCTTAAAGACCACGCCGTCGATCTCATAACCGAGAGTTGCGCGGTCCTCTTCGGCCTTGGCAATGAACTGCATCATCCCCTCTACCGACTTCATGCTTCCGCGATGCGGATTGACCCGGAAGCCGAGGTCGGTGAGCGCGTCCAGCGTAGCCGTCTGCCCCTGCGGCCAGTATTCGCCATTCACCAGCAGGAAGTAGGCATAGAAGACAAGCTGGCGATTGGCAACAATGCTGGGCTCCAGCGTACGCAGCGTACCGGCGGCGGCATTCCGCGGATTGACGGCAGGCGGCAGCCCCTCGCGCTCGCGCTCCTCGTTGAGCCGCTCGAAGGCGGCCTCGGGCAGGACACACTCGCCGCGAACCTCGATGGTCGGCGGCAAGCCGAGCTTCTTTAGTTTCTCGGCAGCGATCGAAAGCGGCACGCTGCGAATGGTTCGAATATTCGAGGTGACGTCTTCACCCACCTGGCCATCGCCACGGGTGAGCCCTGCCGAGAGCTGAGCGTCACCCTCTGGGCTGGCCTGATAGTGAATGGCGACACTCAGCCCATCCAGCTTCAGCTCGGAGGTGTATTCGACGGAAAGCCTTCCCGCGAGTTCATGCACACGCCGGTCCCAGTCAGCCAATTCCTCCTGGGAGTAGGCGTTGTCGAGCGAGAGCATGGGGCGCGAGTGCTGCACCTTCCGGAAGCCCTCGGCAGGCTTGCCCCCCACCCGCTGGGTGGGCGAGTCAGGCGTGACCAACTCAGGATGCGCGGCCTCCAGCCGTTTCAGCTCGTTCATCAGCGCGTCGAACTCGGCATCGGAGACAGCTGGTTGGTCGAGCACGTAATAGAGGTGCTCATGGTGGCGGATCTCGTTCCGCAGCTTCTCGATCTTCGCAGCGGCATCGCTCATAGGGGGAATTATAGAAAGTCGGATGCTCACGCGCGACGACCGTGTGGGAGCGGAATTCCCCGGGGCTCTTCTCTGCCCCGGAGCCCTGGTTCGGTTCGATGCGAAGGCGCACCGGTGATCATACGGCGAACGGCGCGCTGGCCTGCGTGAGCCGATCGAGGCTGGCCTGATCCAGTTGGAGCGAAGCGGCTGCGATCAGGTCCTCGAGCTGCTTGTCACTAGTGGCGCTGGCGATCGGCGCGGTCACGCCAGGCCGCACCTGCAGCCACGCCAGCGCCACGCGCGCAGGGGGGACATGATACTTGGCGGCGACTTCGTCCAGAGCGTCAATCACGGCATAGCCTTCCCTGGTGCGGTACTTTTCCACTCCGCCGGCCCGCACCGTGTTCGGTGTCTCGGCATTCGGGCGGTACTTGCCCGTGAGGAAGCCCGCGGCCAGGGAGAAGTACGGAATCACGCCCACCTGGTACTTTTGCACAACCGGAAGCAGGTCGGTTTCAAACGCCTTCCGCTCGACCAGGTTGTAATGCGGCTGGAGGGAAACGTATTCGGCCAAACCATTTTTCCGGCTGATTTCGATCGCCTCGGCGAGTCGCGCGCCGGAGTAGTTGGAGGCGCCAATTGCGCGCACCTTCCCGGCCTTCACCAGCTTGTCCAAGGCACCCAGCGTCTCTTCGAGCGGAGTATCCGCGTCATCAGTGTGAGCCTGGTAGCGATCGATGTAGTCGGTCTGCAG
>JAJZCY010000120.1 GCA_021828835.1 Acidobacteriota bacterium
GCCCCGTGAGCGTAAAGGCCACCTGATTTTGCAACGACGGGGATGCCGCCCTGCCGGGCAGGAAGCGATGGGCGAGCAGCAGCACGAGCAAGACAGCAGCCGCCATCTCCAGTCCGATTCTGATCCAGCGTGCAGCGCGCATGAGAAGTTCCTCCTGGGTGTAGCTTGACAGGACATATACTTACTAGTGAGTATAGTTTCATGAGTGCACGACGGATGGCAACTACCGCCCGGATCGTTACCACCGCCGCCGACCTGTTTTCGGGGCACGCCTACGCGGATGTCTCAGTGGATCAGATCGCGGAGCGGGCCGGGATCACCAAGATGACGGTTTACCAGCATTTTCGATCGAAGGATGAGCTTGCTCTCGAATGCCTGCGGATGCGGCTGAGACGGCGCGAAGAAAAGCTGGACCAGTTCGTCTCTGCGCTGCGGCCGGGGACCGAGCCGCTGCTGGCGATCTTTGATTGGCTGGAGGAGGGGCTCGATCCCAAGCAGTTTACAGGCTGCTCGTTCGTGAAGGCGGTCAATGAACTGTCGGCTGTTCTGCCCGAGGTGCGGGAGATTGCCTGCGAGGCCAAGCTGAAGATCCGGCATCGGTTCAGCACTTTGGCGCGGCTTAGCGGGAGGCAGCATCCAAACGAACTGGCGCAGCAGCTGGCGCTGCTTTTCGAGGGCGCCCAGTCGCTGGCATTGATCGAAGGGAGTGCCCGGCCGGCGCGAACCGCAAAGCGCATGGCGACTCTCCTGCTGGAATTCAGCGAATAAATTGATGCTCAACCAAGCGGCATGCAGAAGGACGACCTGCACGTTGCGGAGGAATCATGAGACAAGCGAAGAGAAAGTTCGCGGGCGTACCGGGTGCAGCCCTGGGCGGCCTCACTTTGCTGCTGGCGTTGGGCTTTGCAGAAGGGAATCTACATGCCCAGACCAGCCGCGAGATAGTTGCGCAGGAGTTTCCCGCCCGTTCACAGCCGGAGAATCTTCCGGCCGCGTCCATGGAACGATTTTTCCCGCAGGAATGGAAGACCTATGGGGCCAATATGGGGCGGAACGCTGTCTTTGCGGTACCGGCGGCGGCTCCCGCCTCGCTGAAGGACGGGGTTGCGTGGTCTTTTGCCGGCGCGGGAGCGATCCCGCTCGACGGACCTCCGCTGGACGGCGATTTCAAGACAACCGCGTATACGATCGGCATGCCGGTGGGGGTTTCGGTGGTGCGCGGAATTCTATATGCGGGAGACGACAACGGATACACCTATGCGCTGAACGCAGTCACGGGCAAGCTCGTCTGGTCCCATTACGGCTGGAATATGACGATGAGCAATCCGCTGGTGGATGGGGACCGGGTGATCGTCTCCACCGGCAACGCCTATTTCAACTACCAAAAGACCATGCAGTATGTGAAGGGCAAGAGGACGGTCCGAGGGCCGGGGTTAAATTCCATTTACGCTCTGGACCGCACCACCGGCCGAGAGATCTGGACCTTCCACACGCCTGGAGAGATCATGCCCACGGCCGTAGATGTTGATGGCTTTCTGTATGTCGGAACGGGAGACGGCCACGTCTACAAGGTCGATGCGGCAACCGGCAAGCAGGTTTGGAAGACGGATATCAAGTCGTTCGTGAGCATGTCGTCGCCGGCTGCGGGAGATGGGTACATTTTTGTAGGCGGAACGTATCCGAACTACTTTTATGCTGTCGACGAGAAGACAGGCAGGATTGCGTGGAAGACCACCATTCCGGGGCTGGTGGCGACCGGGATCAGTGATTGCACGCCGGCGTATGCCAACGGGATCGTGGTGCAGGAGGCGACGATCAACTCCGGCAATGCGTCCAGCCCGGTGGCGAATGTTCTTCTCGCGCTGGATGCGAAGACGGGAAAGATCGTTTGGCAGCAGCGCATGAACGATGGGCCGGTTCCGCCGGCGATGAAGACGGCGACGCCGATGATCACCGGTGGAGTGGTGTATGAGGGCAGTCCAGTGGACGGCAACTATCATGCCTTCGATCTGAAGACAGGCAGGAAACTCTGGACCGTGCACCTGGGCAGCCAAATCCGCGCGGGAGCTGCGGTAATCGACGGGGTCGCCTATATCCCATACCATTCCGGCGACATCGCGGCGATCCGTGTCTCCGATGGCCAACTGCTGGGGAAGAAACACATTGGAGGGTCCTTCGGCCCCTCCTCGCCAGTGGTGGTGGGAAAAACCCTCTACGTCTCCAACGTGTACGGCTGGGTCACGGCTCTTCCGTTGCATGAGATCGCAGCGTCGGCGCAGTGAGGGTGCTTGCCGGCGCGGGCGAACGTTCCGCATCGGGTTAGCGAAGGCCCCGCTCATGCGGGGCCTTTTTGCGAAGCTCTCAGCGCCAGAGGTGAATCACGGAGAGAAAGACCAGATCGGCGACAAACAGCAACATCAGCGGCCAGGAGAGCAGGTTGGCGAAATTGAGCGTGTAGCCGGGTCCGCAGCGGTGCTGGATGAACAGTGTCGGGTCGGAAGGGTTGTAGTAGAACATGCCCCAGCGCCAGAACTGATCGCCGCTACGCTCGATCTCCGGAGGCGGAAAGTTTCTGGGGCGCGACCAGGCGTAGAGCACACGAAGGGCGGCGTAGACGAGGACGAGCGCTACGATGATGTGCCGCTCCTGGGCCGAGATGACCAGATGCAAGGGCACCGAGAAGGTGCTGAGGGCGAAGGCGAGAGCGCCGATCCAGCCAGCCTCCACGCAGCCGCGCGCGCTGAAGCGGGCCAGGGGAGAACGGTGGCGGGAGAGATAGCGGAGCTGCACGAAGAGCGCCAGGCTGGCCGAAAGCAGGCCGAGGCCGAGACCGGAGAGAAAGTCGGCCTTGTTGGCTTCAATCGCCGAAGCGAATTGGCCGATGCTCATCTTCATCGCGATCATTGGAAACACCCAGGCAGCAGCGGCGAAAGCCGCGGCAAGAAAGAGCATCCACATAAGCCGGGACGTAAAAGGCCCGCCTTGTGTGAGAGCCACCGCGATGGGTTGCGAAGCAGGGCCAGCACTCGTCGCAGGGGGCTCACCGGCACATTGCGCCAACGCCGCACCGGCGCGGCTGTGCGCACGGCCGAAGGCCAGGGAGCAGCCGATCCATTCCATAAAAACGGAGATGGCGAAGCATGTGCCGACGGACAGGCGCGTCTGCCAGAGCAGCAGCGCAAACAGCACCAGCGCCAAAGCGAAAGCCTGCCACACCTGGGCGCGATAGGCGGCATCGATCTGCCGTCCCGCGGCAGTTGCGCCGAAGCCGTCGGGCGCGCTGCGCGAGAAGAAGAAGTGCTGGTTGATGCGCGAGGTCCACTGGTTGAAGAGGGCGAGGCCGAGCAGCGCGGCCGTTGCAGAGGTCACGGAGAAGATGGAGGGGGTGATCATGCGGAGAGCTCCCTGTTGAGGCGATCCAGTTCATGCGCGATGGAGCCGACGGACAGTCCTTCGGCACGGACCTGGGCGATGAGTTGACGGAGATTGCGGCGGAAGTTGGCGAGCGCATCCGGGGGCGGCTGCGGAGCGGAACGCTCGGTGACCACGGCGCCGCGACGGCGCTTGAGATCGAGCCAGCCCTCCGAGGCGAGCAGGCGGTAGGCTTCAGCGATGGTGTTGAAATGGACCCCGAGTTCGAGGCCGAGTTCGCGGACGGTGGGCAGCGTCGTACCGGGCTGGAGAGCTCCCTCAACCAGCAGGGAGCGCAGATTATCGACGACTTGCCGATAGACCGGGACGTTGGAGTGGGGGTCGATGACGAGTTTGGGTGGCGCAGACATTGTTGTTTGTATACATACAATGTACAAATGTCCATGTCAAGGATTTTTGCGGTTTTCTGTGGAAATTCCCCCCTTGGGGAGGCCAAGGCAGCGCCCGGGCACGCAGGGGCCTTTGCTCAGGAACCGAGTCTCTGAGCGGCGAGGTGCGGATCGGCGCAAAGGGTTAGCGCGCCGATTGTGTCAAAGCACGATGCGGCGCGGACGATCGCGATGTTGTGTTCGGGGACAGGTGCGCTCAGGATGCAAGGTCGGGGCGCAGATGAGGACACAGATCAGGGCTCGGCGAGCAGCTTTTCTTCAGCGGTCTGGAAGCTGATGGACTGCGGCAGTTGCTCGAAATGCGATTTCACGTCGTCTTCCTGCTCGGAGATGCTCTTGAAGATGAGCGCGTGCCCCTGGATGTGCACGTGGGTCTCGGTGATTTGCCAGACCTTTGGGGCCAGCTCGCGCCGCTCGACATCGAAGGTCCCGCCGGGCTCCAGTTCGCCCAGCAGCCCCCAGGCGAATTTGACCTGGCTGACCATCTTTCCGCGCAGGCTCACGATGCGGTGCTGCGCGTCATCGACGGCCATATCGCCCTCCATGGCCGCGAAGACGCGCGATTCCCAGGTGGGAGGACGGAAGTTGGGATCAGGACGGAAGTGCAGATAGGTGATTCCGTTGTGCTGGCTGGTGACGGTCCAGATGAAGGCGTTGGGCAGCATGTTGAGCATGGCCGTGGCCTGGCGATCGTCGTGCTGGCCGCTGGCGCGCTGCCTGGCCTGGGCGGCAGAGCTGTGAATAAAGGTGTCCATGCGCTTCCGCTGGGCGGCGATGGAGAGCTTGCGGCCTGCGGTCTGGAGCACACGGTCGAGCTCGCCCATGCGGGTTTGCGCGGCCCATTGGATGACGCCGTCGCCGGGCTTTTTGTCGACTTCGTAGTAGAGCCAGAGCGAGTGATCGGCAGCATCGGCGGCGAGCTCCGCGCGCACCGCCTGCTGCACGATCTGCCTGGGCTGCTGGGCAAACCCCGCCGTGCCGAGCGCAGGGAAGAGAACCCACGCAAGCGTACGGGCCCACTTGACCATCTACCAGCCTCCTCTTGCGGCGGGGCTGGCTACACACAGCCGACCGACGCGGTCTAAAGACATTGGATGCAACGACGGAGAGAAACGGAAGCCGCCGCGATACGATGGGCTCATGAAGCGGATTCTCCTGTCGTGGAGCAGCGGGAAGGACAGCGCATGGGCTCTCTACCTGCTCAGACGCAGCGCGGACGTAGAGGTATGCGGACTACTGACCACCGTCAACGCCGTCTTTGACCGCGTGGCCATGCACGGCACGCGGCGCTCGGTGCTGGAGGCGCAGGCCGCCGCGCTGGGGCTGCCGTTGTGGATGATTCCCCTGCCCTGGCCCTGCGACAACCCCACCTATGAAGCGAGGATGGGCGAAGCCTGCGATCGCGCAATCAGCGAAGGCGTGGAGGCGATTGCCTTTGGGGATCTATTTCTGGAGGACATCCGCGCCTACCGGGAGCGGCAACTGGAGCCGCTCGGACTGGAACCGCTGTTTCCGCTGTGGCAGATACCGACGGAACCGCTGGCCCGAACCATGATCGAGGAGGGTCTTCGGGCGCGGGTGACCTGCGTGGATACTCGGCAACTGCCGGCGGAGTTCGTGGGGCGGGAGTATGACGCGGATTTCGTGCGCGATTTGCCCGCCGGCATCGATCCCTGCGGCGAGCGCGGCGAGTTCCACACCTGCGTGTATGCGGGACCGGGATTCGAGGCGGCGCTGCGGCTGGAGAGCGGAGAGGTGGTGTTACGCGACGGGTTTGCTTATGCGGATTTCAGCCTGAGCCCAAGCGCTTGAAGCGCTCCGCGGAGGGAGGGCGCGGAACTCAGGCATGGGCCTCAATGCGCTGCAAGCGGATCACCTTGGCCGCAGCATCGATCTGGCCGGTGACGGTGACGGTCTTGCCCACATACGACTGCGCGGGGAGGGGGTTGTCGAGCCGGAAGACCTGCCCCGAGCTGTCCCGCAGCAGGAACTGGGCGCCATTGCGCACCACGGTGCCGCGGAAGACCTCAGTATGGAGCTGCGCAGGCGCGTTGGACTGGGCCAACACCGTGCCAGCGGCGGATGCATTGCCGACAAACGGGCTCCCCCATGCCAGAGCACAGACAACGGCGAACAGGGTGGCGGCGGCAAACAGGGACAGTTCGTGTTTCAGAGCATTCATCAGCTTCATGGGCAACAACTCCAGCCTCTGTATGGATGGCTGCGGCAGAGGCGGGGTTGCCACGGCGGCGCAAGCATATTCCTGTTGCACCGAAAGCACGGCAACTGCTTTAAATTTCAGTGAATTTGAGCGATCCCTGAGCCGGGCATGGGACTACGCGCTGGCGGCCCGAGGCTCGCTGTCTGCCGGCCGCAGGCGGGAGGCCAAGGCCCACTTCAGTTCGTCGATTCCCTGCCCTGTGACGGCCGAGATGGCGTGGAACTCGAGTTTGCGGCGTTTGGCATAGGTAGTGAGCTTTTTGAGCTTGTCGGGATTGACCGCATCGATTTTGGTGGCCACCACGATCATCGGCTTCTCGCTGAGAAGGTTCTCGCCAGCCTTGTTGCTGAAGCTGTCGAGCTCGTTGTTGATCACCTTGAAGTCCTCGACCGGGTCGGGCCGGCCGGAGGCGTCGGAGACGTCGACCAGGTGCACCAGCACCCGGGTGCGCTCGATGTGGCGCAGAAACTGCGTGCCCAGGCCGTGGCCCAGGTGTGCTCCCTCGATCAGGCCCGGGACGTCAGCCACCACGAAGGATTCCTGCTCCGGCTCCTCGCCCACTGTGACGACGCCCAGGTTGGGCTCCAGGGTGGTGAAGGGGTAGTCGGCGATCTTGGGCCGGGCCGCGGAGATGCGCGAGATGAGGGTGGACTTGCCGGCGTTGGGATAGCCCACGAGTCCCACATCGGCCAGCAACTTGAGCTCAAGCCGGAAGACCCGCTCCTCGCCGGGGCGGCCCAACTCGTGCTCCCGGGGCGCCTGGTGGGTGGGGGTGGCAAAGTGCTGGTTGCCACGGCCGCCGCGGCCGCCGCGGGCGATCACGATGCGCTCGTCGGGCTCGCGGAAGTCGTGCACCAGCTCGCCGGTCTCCTGATCATAGAGGGCGGTGCCCACCGGAACCTGGAGGGTGATGGAGTGGCCGTCCTGGCCGGTGCAGTTGGAGCCCATGCCGTGCTCGCCGCGCTGCGCCTTGTGCTCGGGGTTATAGCGGAAGTGGATCAGCGTATTGTGGCGCTGGGTCGATTCCATGTAGACGTCGCCACCGCGGCCGCCGTCGCCGCCGGAGGGACCGCCGCGGGGCACAAACTTTTCGCGGCGGAAGGCCATGCAGCCGTTGCCGCCGTCGCCGGCCTTGACCCGGATTTTCGCTTCGTCAATGAACATGAGCACCCGGCGGAGGAGTCGATACCGCCTCTTCAAGTCTATCGGACCGGGGGTCTGCCCGGCCCGGGGGTCGTGCGCCGGCCGCAGGTCCGAGGGCTGCGCGGCGGCCGAAAAAATCTGCGAATTGTGATGCAGCTTACATTGCGGGGTGAAAACCCAGTCCTACAATCGCTTGCGATCTTCCCACAATGATGTGCCGCGCCCCGAGACGGCCACAGAGCCGCGGGGCCGGAGCCGTGCGAGGGCGTGGCGTTCCGCGCGTCATGGGCCCTCCGGGGCAGGAATTCCGCCGCAGGCAAGGTGCGTTGGATGGCGGGGAGAGAGCGGAATTGGGTGAGGTGGATGGTGCTCGCCGCACTGGCGTGTGGCGGCGGGGCGCCGTTCTTCGCCCAGCAGACCGCGGGCGCTGCGGTGGGAGGACTTTCGGGACGGCTGACGGATCTGCACTCCAGGCCGGTCGCCGGGGCCACGCTGATCCTGCGCAATGCTGCGACGGGCATGGAGGTACGGACGACGACTCACCACGACGGTGGGTACCGTTTTCGGCAGGTGGTTCCGGGGGACTACGCGCTGCTGGCTGTGAGCGCACAGTTTGGACAGGGACTGCTGGAAGGCATCGAAATCGCCGCCGGGCATGAATCGCGGGTGCAGGCGGCGATTGCTTTCGCCGAGATCGCGCGACCTGCGTCTTCTGCCCTGCGGATGCCCGCGCACCCGGAGATCCAGCCGATGGCGGCGCGCATGCCCGCGCTTGCGTGGCAGGTGGCGACGCCGAAGCTGCAAGCGCTGGCTACGCGGCGCGCGCCGCTTTGGACCGCCGCACCACCGGCGGAGAGGGCGTTGCTGCTGACCACCAGCCCTTCCGCAGAAGATTCCAGTGCTCTCGGTTCGATTGCTGCACATTCGATTGCGCTGGGCGAACTGCGGAGCTTCGCGAGCCTCTCGGCGCCGCCTGCGCTGGCACCGCATGCGTCTTTGACCGCCGCGCCAGCGGGCGCGCTTCACCCGGCGGGAGCGGGCTTGCTTCTGGCCCAGGCGGCGGTGACCTCGGCGCTGGCGCTGGCGCGGAGCGCAGCCGAACAAAAGAAGGTGGAGCAGGAACCGGAGCAGGGGGAACTCGCCGCGCCGGCCGTGACCACCACACTTTCTGGCGCGCAGGTTGAGGCGCTGCCGGCGACCGGGCGGCGCTGGCAGGAGATGTTTCTGGAGACGCCGACGGCTTCGGGCTCGAGTTCGACGCAGCTTGCCTTGCGGGGTGACGGCGAGGATGCGGTGGACACGACGATCGACGGGGCGAGCACGCGATTGGCGTTTGGCGTCTCGGCCGGCAGCGCTGCCGATGCACCGGCCCAGAACCCGGCCCGCGACGCAACCCAGCAGCAGCGGAGCGGTAGCCGGGGATGGTCTGGACGCGGATTCATGGTAAGCGAGGCGGCGGTGCGCGAGGTGCGGGTGGTGGCCGGCAATGTGGAGGCCGAGGGTGCGTACGCGGCGGGCGGGAGGACCACGGTGGAGACCGAGAGCGGCGGCAATGCGCTGCACGGGCAGGCATTCGGCTTCGACCGGCAAAACACCTGGGGCGCGCGCAACCCGTTCACGCAATGGGTGCGGAATACGGGATCGGTGAGCGCGCCAAAGTTCGAGGCCGCTCCATTTACGCCGCCGGATCACGAGATGGCGTGGGGATTGGGCGTGGGGGGCCGCATCCGGCGCAACAAGCTGTTCTGGTTTACGGCGCTGGACGGCTATCAGCGCAACGATCCAGGGGTGTCGATGATGCGGAATCCGGCGCAGGTCTTCGCGCCGGTGGAGCCGACCAGTGCCTCGGTGCAGCTGCTGAGCGCGCAACTGGATGAGAGCGCGAACCTGGCCTACAACGACTATATGGGCATTCCGCGCGACGGAGCGGCTCCGGCCGGGCTGGAACAACTGGCCGGACTGCTGGGCCCGGCGGCGCGAACCGCTGCGCAGCTCACCGGCTTTGCGCGCCTGGACTGGCAGCCGTCGGAGCGGCACCGCTTCGCGCTGGAGGCTTCGGGCTCCAACTTCAATGCGCCGGGCGGCGGCTTCACGCGCGTCTCCGAGATTTTCGGCAGCCACAGCTTCGGCTCCAGCCAGGCGCAGCAGGAATGGCTGCTGGGACGCTGGCAGGCGTTTCTCAGCGAGAATCTGCTGGCGGTAACGCAGATCTCCGCGGGACACAGCTGGCTTTCGGCGCGCACGGAGCCGCCTTCGGCCTTCGAGCGCGCGTTCCTGAGCGGCAACAGTTACGGCCAGTTGCCGGAGATCGTGGTGGACTCGGGTTATGGATTCATCATCGGCAATCCGGCGCGATTCGGGCCGGGCAGCTATCCGGATGAGCGTTTTCTGCACGCGCAGGAGATGGTGAACTGGGTGCGCGGACGGCTGCTGCTGAAGGCCGGCGTTGAGCTCGACCACAACAGCGACGCCTCGAGCATGCTGCGCAACCGCACCGGAACCTATGTCTACTCCAAGGTGCAGGACTTCATCTCGGACGCGCTTGCCTTTCAGCGCTTCGGGTTGAATAACCTGTTCAACTTCCAGAACCCGCACAACTGCAGCGCAGATGGCAAATCGCTGGGCGCGCTGCCCTGCTACTCGTATTACACGCAGACGATCGGCCCCACGCAGTGGCACCTGAGCACCAACGACTGGGCCGGCTACGTGACCGGACAATGGCAACTGACAAGCTGGGCGGTGTTCTCCGCCGGCCTGCGCTGGGAGCACGAGCAGTTGCCGCCGCCGATGCGCATTGTGGAGAATGCGCAGCTTCCGCAGACGGAGAAGCTGCCTGGGCTGGGCGACCAGTGGGGACCGCGGATGAGCCTGGCGATCGGCAATCGGCGCAACTGGCCGGTGCTGCGGCTGGGCTATGGCATGTACTACGGGCGCACGACCAATGCCACACTGATGACCGCGCTGACGCAGACCGGATCGTTCAAGGGCGATCTGAGCCTGTTCATACGGCCCACCGATGGGCTGGTGCCCAGCACACAGACCAGCGCCGCACCCCCGTTTCCCTATGTGCTGAACGGAATTCCGGCCAGCGTGGTGACGCCGGGCGCGGTGGAGTACGCGCAGAACTTTCGCAACTCCGAAGCGCACCAGGCGCTCGCCTCGATCGAGCAACAAGCGCCCGGCCATGTGCTGGTGACGGCGAGCGCCATGGTCAGCCTGGGACGGCGGCTGCCGGTGGCCATCGATACCAACTTCGACCCGGCAGTGAATCCGAAGACCATCACGTATAACGTGATTGACAAGACCGGCAAAGGGCCGATCCACGTGCCGCGCGTGACGGTGCCGTTCTATGCGCTGTGGCCGGCGGCGGATTGCCCGGCGGGTTCCCTGCTCACGGTGAGCGGGCAGTGCGGGCGGCTGAGGCCCAGCTACCAGCAGATCGCCAACATCCAGGCGCGCGCCAACTCAACGTACGAGGCCGCCATGCTGCGGGTGGAGCGCTACGGCAGCCGCGGACTTAGCCTGCACGCAAACTATATCTACTCGCATGCCATGGACTGGAACCCCAGCGAGAGCACGCTGACGGCGGGCAGCGATGTGCTCGATCCCGCAGACTTCAACGCGGAGTACGGGGTCAGCAATCTGGACGTGCGCCACTCGGCCGCGGCCATGGTGGTGCTGGAGTCTCCCTGGAAGATGCACGGGCGGAAAGGTCTGCTGGCCAACGGGTGGATGATGTCGGGGGTGGGCCAGTTCCGCAGCGGGCTTCCTTACTCCATGCGCACCACGGGCGCGATTCCGAAGGAGATGGATATCTTCGGCGACCCGGCGATTCTGGGCCTCGGCCCCAGCATGAACGGCTCGGGCGGCAACAACCTTGTGTACGGCGTCGGGCGCAACACCTATCGCTATCCGCACACCTGGAAGGCTGACCTGCGGCTGGCGAAGCAGTTCGACCTGGGCGAGATGCGGCAACTGGAGATTCTGGCGGAGAGCTTCAATCTCTTCAACCATCGCAACGTCACGTGGATTCACAGCGCGGGCTACTCGATTGAGTCAGGCACGGCCAACACCCAGCCCCGGCTGACGTTTCTGACGGTCGGGACGAAGGGGACGGAGGCGGCGACACCGTCGTTCGGCACGCCGTTTGATATGAACGCGACGAACTTTTACCGGGAGCGGCAGATTCAGCTGGGCGCGCGACTGCGGTTCTGAGGGCGCAGGGACAAGCGTTTTGTTGCAGCTGACCAACTGGGACCGGGGATCGTGGTTCCCAGGTTAGGCGCAAGAGGGCGCCGAATCTGGGAACCCGGATTCGGCGGACGATGAGCGCCCGCCGCTCAGGCGGCCGGCGTGATCAGCAACTCGTCGATTGCTGGAGGCGGTATGACTTCAGGCAGGTCTCGGTGCACGCGTGTGCCCTTCGCCACTTCGGCCAGCACTCTGTTCACAGTGTCTTCGGTGCGTGTCGAGCTTATGTGCAGCTTTCTGGTCGCCTGCATCGTTGTCGTTGCCAGAAGAAAGCGATTCTCGATTTTAAGTCCGGCTACGTAAACCAGTTCCGATCGCATGATTACCTCAATTTCCGGTATGGAGCCATCTAAGTGCGGGGCCTGAGCCGGCTTCGTGCAGGAGGGGCAGAATCTCGGATTCAGGACATTCCAGGCAGAATGGGTGCAGAGGAGGGGGAGATGGGCCAGAGAATAACAAAAGGAATGTCAATCGGCTCTTTCCCAGCATACGCCGCTCACGCTGCTTTACCTAATCTGAACTCTCAGCACCGGCCTGAAAGGGTCGGAACCGGCGAGCGCAGATGGCGGCTTCAGG
>JAJZCY010000121.1 GCA_021828835.1 Acidobacteriota bacterium
AAACTGGGATGAAAATCACAGCCTATAATCATCATGCTCGGCTCCTTCTCCCGAGCTACATGGTCGTCTAGCAGCAACCAGTCTACTCAGCCGAAGGAGCCGACGCTGTCATGCAATCATTCATCGCTTTTGCGATGAGCGGGCGATGGAGTCTGGTGGCCTCCCACTCAAAACGCAAAGAACGCGTTTTGAATGGGGCACGGACGATCATGCCAGCATGAAGTGTGAAGGACTTGGGCGGGCCACCTGCCCACTCGCCTTGATAAAATCAGAAGGTCTAGATTTTGGGGAAGTTGAGCACCTTTTGCCAGCAATGACGCTTCGTCTTTTTAACACCCTCACCGGACAAGTCGAGCCCCTCAGCCCTGCCGAGGGCGGTGTGCTGCGCATGTACGCCTGCGGCCCCACGGTCTACGACTACGGGCACATCGGCAACTTCCGCACCTTCCTGGAGGTGGATGTGCTGCGCCGCTTCCTGCGGCTGATCGGGGTGCCGGTGCGCCACGTTATGAACATCACCGACGTGGACGACAAGATCATCCGCAACGCCACAGCGGCGGGCATGGCGATTGGCGCATACACGGCCAAGTACGAGCAGGCCTTCTTTGAGGATCTGGAGGCCCTGAAGGTGGAGCGGCCGGAGGTGCTGCCCCACGCCACCGAGCACATTGGCAAGATGGTGGAGCTGGTGCAGAAGCTGGAAGCCGCCGGCGCGGCCTACAAGACCGAGGACGGGAGCTCGTACTTTCGGCTTTCCGCCTTCCCCGGTTACGGCAAGCTGAGCAAGAAGGACCTGAGCGGCATGGAAGATGGCGCGCGGGTGGACGTGGACGAGTACGAGAAGGACTCGGCGCGCGACTTTGCGGTGTGGAAGTCGGCCAAGCCCGGGGAGATGGCCTGGGAGACGGCGATCGGCCGCGGGCGGCCGGGCTGGCATCTGGAGTGCTCGGCCATGTCGATGGAGTACCTGGGGGAGAGCTTCGACCTGCATGCCGGCGGCGAAGACCTGATGTTCCCGCACCACGAGAACGAGATCGCACAGAGCGAGACCGCCACGCACAAGCCTTTCGCGCGGCACTGGATGCACGTGCGCTTTCTGCTGGTGGAAGGCAAGAAGATGTCGAAGAGCGAGGGCAACTTCTTCACGCTTCGCGATCTGCTGCTGAAGGGCTACAAGGCTTCGGCGATCCGGCTGGCGCTGATCTCGGTTCCCTACCGGCACCAGCTCAACTTCACCTTCGACGGCCTTACCGAGGCCACCAGCGCGATCAACCGGCTGCGCACGTTCTACGAGCGCCTGAAGAGCACAAACTTTGCCCCGGGCGAAAATCCGGCGTTGCAGGAGGCCGCGAAGAAGGCCCACGCCGAGTACATGGAAGCGCTGGCCAACGACCTGAATACTGCCGAGGCGCGGGCGCCGATCTTCGACCTGGTGCGGGCGGGCAACACCGCCATCGACCAGGGGCAGCTTCTGGCCGGAGACCGGGATGCCATTCTGCGTGTGCTGGCCGACTTCGATGCGGTCTTCGATGTGATCCGCGATGACGATGCGGAGCCCACACGGCGCGCGCTGGCCTGGGCGGAAGAAGCCGGCCGGCTGGAGGAGGTCGCTCCCGAAGTGCGCGCGAGCCTGGCCTTGACCGATGAGGCGATCGAGGCGCTGGTGGCCGAGCGCACGCAGGCCAAGAAGCAGCGCAACTTCGCCCGTGCCGATGCGATCCGCAACGATCTGGCGGCCAAGGGCGTGATCCTCGAAGACTCCAAGGACGGGGTGCGCTGGAAGCGAAAGTAGACGGAAACGCGTAGAATCGGCAGTGCGGAGATCCCAACTACCGCCCGAGGTGGCCGTATGGATTTCAGGATTGATTTTGATCGTGAAGACGATGGCAGGTGGGTTGCGGAGATCGAGAGCCTGCCCGGGGTGCTGGCCTACGGCGCAACGAAGGAAGAGGCACAGTCCAAGGTCGAAGCTCTGGCTTTGCGTGTCGTGGCGGACAAGATCGAGGTTGAAAAGACCGCGCCAGAGCAGGTGCGGTTTGCCGTTGCCTAGTCGTGTTGCATCCCATATTGTCTCGTGATCTATTACGGTCATGAGCAAGTTCCCATCCACGAGCGCCAAGAGGGTTTACCGGGCATTGTTGCGGATCGGATGGCGCGAAAAGCCGCGCATCAGCAGCAGCGGATCCACAGGCAACTTGAGAATCCTGACTACGCATACGAATACACGTGGGCTTTTCACGACAGCGAAGAGATTGGGCCGGTTATGCTTGCTAAGATCGCCAAGCACACAGGGCTGAAGCCGGAAGACCTGTGAGCGCGTAGGCAGAACAGCGAAATCGAGGAGCTACCTGACGTGTATCTCCGCATTCTTTCGGCGTTATTCGTACTGGCGGCCGCGCCGGTGCTGCCGCAGGCCTCCGCGCACCAACCTGCTTCCGATCCTCCGGCCGGCGCCAATGATCTGGGTTTTCAGTACGTGCTGCCGGACGATTGGCAGATCGTGACCACGCCGGCACTGTCCACCTCTTCCGAGGGGAAGGCGGCGCAGCAAACGCCGGATGCGGAGGAGAAGAAGGGGATCGGCTGTTTGCAGGTGGTTCTGACGGCGCGGCATGGCGCGCCGCCCAGCGTTGTAGTTGTGGATGCGTTGCCATTTGATTGCTACGGGCAGAAGCTGACCAACCGCGACCTGCCGGGCTTCGGATCCGGAGCCGCCGAAGGGCTCAAGCAGGCCTTCGACATCTCCAGCCCGATCGAGGCCTCATACACGGTGGCCGGACACAAGATGTGGATCGAGCGGGCGCGGGCGCTGCCCAAGGGAAAGACGGCGCCGCGGTATACGGTGGAAATTGCCTGCACGCTGCTGCGCAAGGGCGTCGTTTGCTGGATGGCACAGGCCGCCGATGAGGCTGGTTTGCAGGTCTTCGAGGAGAGCTCGGTGATTCTGGACGGCATGCCGGCGCCGGCTCTGGTGCCGCCCGACATCTTCGTCAACTCGCATTGAGCCGCGCCCGGCGAAGTGCAGCGGTTATGGATTAGCCCTTGGCGTCCTCGAACTCTTCATGCCAAGCCATCTGGATGGCTTCGAGCCGGGCTTCATTCGACTTGGAGGGATCGTCCGCGAAGCCTTGCAACTCGGTGACGTAGCGGTGCAGATCAGTGAAGCGCACCGTCAGGGGATCGAGGTCGGGGAACTTCTCCTGCAGGCGAATGCCGATCTCTTCGGCGTCGGTCCAGTGAATCTCCTGCGGCATTGCGGCTCTCCTTGCTGAGTCAAGATTCGATCTCTCCCAGGTCCGAAAATCCGGACCTGGGGGATCCGAAGTTTGTGGCGGGTGCTGAGGTGAAGGTTACTTTTCGTCGGCGAGGGCCAGGGGCTTGCCTTCCGAAACATAGTTGCGATTCCACTTGGGAATCTCGACCACGTAGTTGCCAGGCTTGGTGATGACGGCCTGACAGCCGAGCCGGGAGTTAAGCTGCACGTCCGCGGCCTGATCCAGGCGATCGAGCTCGTCGTCGTCGGCTTCGGAGACGCCCTCGGCGCCCTCCTTGACCCATACGTGACAGGTGGTGCAGGCGCAGGAGCCGCCGCAGGCATGATCGAGAAAGATGTTGAAGTTCTCGGCCACGTCGAGAAACGACATGGGCTTGCCGTGGCGGTCATAGGGCATGGTGCCGAACTCAAACTCCACCGTGCGTCCCTCGGGTTCAAAGGTGACACGCACCAGCTTGTCGGGCGGGATGTTCTTGTTGCTCTCGGTCATAGTCTTTCCTTTAGCGATGCTCGCCGGGTAAGCGCTGCCTATTTGAACTCCGCCGCGGCCATGGGATGGGGCGCGGTCACTTTGTCGTCGAGTTCGTTGCCGGCCGCGTCCATGGTCTTGCCGCGGATGGCGGTGGTTACGGCCGCGTCCATCATCATTTCGGCGAAACGGCGCGTGGTTTGATCGAGGGCGACCGAGGCCTGGCTGATGGCAGTCACGTCGGTTCCCTGCCTGGCCTCGATGAGGCGCTCGCGGGCGGTGGCGATGGCGCTGCGCTCCTCGACGGTCAACTGCATCCACGCGGGGTTCTGCGGGGCATGCTCGACGGCGCGGAGGATGTTGTCGGCCTCGTTGCGCGCCTCGATCAGCAGGCGGTTGGCGAAGTCCTCCTCGGCGTGGTCGTAGGAGTCGATGATCATGTTCTCGACCTGTTCGTCGGTGAGTCCGTAGGTCGGCTTTACTTCGATCTGCGCCTCTTTGCCGGAGCGCTGCTCGCGCGCGGTCACTTGCAGAATGCCGTCGGCATCGATGAGGAACTTGACTTCAATGCGTGGCAGGCCGGCCGACATGGGGGGAATGCCCTTGAGGTCGAAGCGCGCCAGCGAGCGGCAGTCAGAGGCCAGCTCGCGCTCGCCCTGCACCACGTGAATGGCGACGTTGGTCTGGCCGTCGACACCGGTGGTGAAGTACTCCACGGCCGAAGCGGGAATGGTGGAGTTGCGCTGGATGATCTTGGCCACTACGCCGCCCAGGGCCTCAATGCCCAGCGAGAGCGGAGTGACGTCGAGCAGCAGCAGGTCACGGGTCTTCTCCGACGAGTCGGCCAGGATGCCGGCCTGCACGGCGGCGCCCAGGGCGACCACTTCATCGGGGTTGAGGTCGGTGTGCGGCTTTTTGCCGCGCTCGCCCAGCTTGAAGAGCCGGTCCACGAGCTGGCGCACGGCGGGGATGCGCGTAGAGCCGCCGACCAGGACGACTTCGTCAATCTGCTCGGGAGTGATGCCGGCGTCCGCGATGGCCTGCTTGCAGGGGCCGGCGGTGCGCTCGAGGATCGGCTCGATCATCACCTCGAAAACATTGCGCGGAATCTCGCGCTGATAGCGGTCGCCGTTGGGCAACTCCATATCGAAATAGGCCGACTGCTCGCTGGAGAGGCGGACCTTGGCATCGATGGCCGCCTTGCGCAGGGCCTGCACGGCGCCGGGATGGGCGCGCAGATCCACGCCGTGCTCGGCATGAATCTCGTCGAGGGCAATGGTCAGCAGCAGATTATCGATATCGTCGCCGCCGAGATGGGTGTCGCCATTGGTGGACTGCACCTCGAAGATGCCGTCGCGCAGCTTGAGGATGGAGATATCGAAGGTGCCGCCGCCGAGATCGTAGACGGCGATGGTGCCTTCCTTGGCGCGATCGAGACCGTAGGCGAGCGAAGCGGCGGTGGGCTCGTTGACCAGGCGCAGAACCTCGAGACCGGCCATGCGGCCGGCATCCTTAGTCGCCTGACGCTGCGCGTCGTTGAAGTAGGCGGGCACGGTGATGACGGCCTGATTGACGGGCACGCCGAAGAAGCGCTCTGCGTTGCGCTTGAGCTGGCGCAGCACGTAGGCGGAGATCTCCGGCGGGGTAAAGCGGAGTTCGCCGATTTGCAGGCGCGGCACTTCGCCGGCCTCCACATCGTCGGCCAGGCGGAAGGGGAAGAACCTCAACTCATTCTTGACTTCCTCAAGGCCGCGGCCCATCAGCCGCTTCACGGAGTAGATGACGCGTTCCGGATTCTCGATGAGGGACTTGCGGGCGCTGTTGCCCACCGTCACGGTGGGGCGGCCGCCGTTGGCGGGGATGGGGTCGAGCGCCACCACGGACGGCACCAGGTTCGAGCCATCCACGCCGGGGATCACCACCGGCTTGTCGCCTTCCATGTAAGCGACCAGGGAGTTCGTGGTTCCCAGATCGATTCCGACTACAGGTGCTTGCGGCATGATTTCCTCAGGGGCTGAAGCCCCCTTTCTCAAAATTGGCCAGAAGGTACGGGCTGAAGCCCGCACCCTTCAAAACTCTCTAATCGCCGAGGGTCTCGGTCACATCGCGGACCAGGTTACGGAGATAGCGGCGGCGGTCGAGCAGGGCCACCATCTGTTTTTGCGCGGTCTGCCGCTGGGCGTCGCCGCCCTCTTCCCACGCGGTCCACTGCGCGCGCAGGTCGCGGTCCACTTCCTGGAGCAGGCCTTCAAATTTTCGCTTAGCCTCGCTGAGGCTTTTGGCCGCTTCGGGGTCGTCGTCGCCCATCTGGCGGGCCATGCGCATCTCTTCGAGCTGCATGTTCAGCTCGAAGACCTCTTCCAGCAGGTCAGCGGGCGCGCGGGATGGATCCTGGCGGTTGCCGCTGTGCTCCTCGCCGATTTCAGCGCCGTGCAGCTTGAGAACGTACTCGGTGCGCTTGAGCGGGTCCTTGAGGGTGCGGTAGGCGTCGTTGAGCAGGGCGGTGTCGGCCAGGCTCCACTCCTTCTCGCTGTCGCTGGCGCGGGCAAAGCGATCCGGATGCAGGCGGCGGCTGAGGCGGTGAAACTCGCGCTCCAGGGCGTCGAGGTCGAGGTTGAGGCGCGGCTGGAGCCCAAAGACAGCGAAGTAGTCGCCCGTCGCCGGCGGCTGGATCTTGCTGCAGTTGGGACAGAAGAGGGTGGAGGCGTTGCGGGCAACGGAGCAGGACCAGCAGGCGACGGGAACAGCGGAATCGACGATCTTCAGCATGATTGCGTCCCTTGAGCTCTCGTGGTTCCTACACCGTGAAGGATGAACCGCAGCCGCAGGAGCGCGAGGAGTTCGGATTGACGAAGTTGAAGCCCTGGCGCATGAGGGTCTCCTCGTAGTCGAGGGTCATGCCGTGCAGATAGACGAACGACTTGGGATCGACAAACACGCGCACTCCGTCGAAGTTGTAAATGCGGTCGCGCTCGCGAGGGTGGGTATCAAAGGTGATGGAGTAAGACAGGCCCGAGCAGCCGCCGCCCTTCACGCCCAGGCGCAGCCCGCCCTCTTCAGGGGAGATGCCTTCCTTGACCATGGCGGAGCGGATCTTGGCGATGGCGCGGTCCGTCACCTGCAGACCCTGCTTGGGCGGCCCGGGAGGCGCGACGCCGGGCTGCCCTGCAATGGCGCCCTCCGCCGGCTTGGCTCCAATTGTGACGATGTTGGTCATAATCGTTCTTCCGTGTTCCTGCGGGGGCACGGGCTCAAGCCCGCCCCCGATGTGCAAGCGCCCTAATGGGCTGCGTTCGATGGCTTACTTCGCGCTCTCGACCGCAGCCGGGGCATTCTCGGCTACGCCATTCTTCTTCTTCCAGTCGCCGATGGCGGCGCGAATGGCATCCTCGGCCAGCACTGAGCAGTGGATCTTCACTGGAGGCAGCGCGAGCTCCTTGACGATGTCGGTGTTCTTGATGGCCATCGCATCCTCAACCGTGCGCCCCTTGATCCACTCGGTGGCCAGCGAGGAGCTGGCAATGGCCGAGCCGCAGCCAAAGGTCTTGAACTTGGCCTCCTCGATGACCTGGGTCTCGGGGTTGACCTTGATCTGCAGGCGCATCACGTCGCCGCACTCGGGGGCGCCGACCAGGCCGGTGCCGACCTCCTGCGAACTCTTGTCGAGGGTGCCCACGTTGCGCGGGTTGTTGTAGTGATCCACAACCTTGTCGCTATATGCCATGTTCCGTCTCTCCTTCGCGGGGAAGCCGCGTCATCACGTTTCGGGGTTCAGGGTTTGGTCTTCGGTAGTTCGATGCCTCAGACCACTCGCAAGGACGCATTTGCGGATCCCTGCCCCTATCCCTGGTCTTTAATGGGCCTGCCACTCGATCTTGGTCAGGTCAATGCCTTCTTTCACCATCTCGTAAAGCGGCGACAGCTCGCGCAGCTTTTTCACGATATCGATCACCTTGGCCGCCACGTAGTCCACCTCCGCCTGGGTGTTGAAGCGGCCCAGGCCGAAGCGGATGGAGCTGTGCGCGACATCGTCGCCGAGCCCGAGCGCCTTCAGCACATAGGAAGGTTCCAGTGTGGCTGAGGTGCAGGCCGAACCGCTGGAGACGGCGACGTCGTTGATGCCCATGAGCAGCGACTCGCCTTCCACGTACACAAAGCTCATGTTCAGATTGCCGGGTAGGCGATGCTCCCAGGAGCCGTTCACGTGCACGTAGTCCAGCGCCGACTCCAGCTTCTCTTTCAGCCGGTCGCGCAGGCCGCGCAGGTAGGCTGCTTCGGTGTCCATCTCCTGCATGGCGATCTCGCAGGCCTTGCCCATGCCCACGATGCCGGGCACGTTGAGGGTGCCGGAACGCATGCCGCGCTCGTGGCCGCCGCCGTCAATCTGCGCCGCAATCTGCACGCGCGGGTTACGCCGGCGCACGTAAAGAGCGCCCACGCCCTTGGGGCCGTAGATCTTGTGGCCCGAAAGCGAAGCCACATCGACGTTGTCCTGGATCACGTTGAACGGCGCCTTGCCGATGATCTGGACCGCGTCGGTATGGAAGATGACGCCCTTCTCGTGGCAGATCTTGCCGATTTCGCGGACCGGCTGGATGACGCCAATCTCGTTGTTGGCGGCCATGATGGTCACGAGGATGGTCTTGTCGTCGATGGCTCGCTTGAGGTCGTCGAGATCGATCAAGCCGTCGGCCTTCACGGGCAGATAGGTGACGCGGTAGCCGTACTTCTCCAAACGCTTGCAGGTATCGAGCACCGCCTTGTGCTCGGTGACCTGGGTGATGATGTGGTTGCCGCGCTCGCGGTACATCTCCGCGATGCCCTTGATGGCGAGGTTGTCACTCTCGGTGGCGCCGGAGGTGAAGATGATCTCCTTGGCGCTGGCGCCGATGAGCTTTGCAATTTGCTCGCGCGCAGTCTCCACCGCCTGCTCCGCCTCCCACCCGAAGGAGTGGTTGCGGCTGGCGGCGTTGCCGAACTTGTTGGTGAAGAACGGCATCATCGCCTCCAGCACCCGGGGATCGAGTGGGCTGGTGGCGTGATTATCCATATAAATCGGCAGCGTGACCCCCGCCGGAACTTCCACTTGGCTCGTAACTGTTGCCATCGTCGTCTCTCCGCTTTGTCTCAAACCGTGAGTGAAACCAAACCCTTTTTGTCGCCGCCCTGGGGCGGGTGCTCCTGCTCGACCAGATCGTGAATGCTGATGCTCTTCAAAACGCCGGCGATGGTCTCATTGACCCGCGCCAGCGGCTCCTTGATGGTGCAACTCGGGGTCAGCTCGCAGCCGTGCGCCCCCTTGGTGCAGGAGGTGATGAAGAACGGCCCGTCGATGGCCAGAATCACCTCGTAGGCCGAGATCTGGCGCGCGTCGCGCGCCAGGGCGTAGCCGCCGTTGATGCCGGCCTGCGACCGCAGCAGCCCGGTCTTGGTAAGCCGCTGCAAAATCTTGGCCAGAAGCTGGGCCGGAATTCCGTAAGCGTCGGCCACATCCTTGGCGCTAAGCGCCGGCGTCTCGGGGTGTTCGGCCAGGTACTTGAGGGCCATCAACCCGTAATCCGCCTTTTTGGTGAGCTTCAGCATAAATATCCGACTTTTCCGGTCCGCGTTCAGTATACGACTAATTTGGTCGGCCTTACAAGGCGGGTCGAGAGAATGCCTGACAGGCGTCGCGCAAGGTGGGAAACGCTGGCAAACTTCGGCGCAAAATTCAATTTCAAATTGACCCAAAGACGGCTACAATCGGGCGGAAAGAGAGGGCAATTTTAGCCCAATGTCCCTGAAGAAGATGGTTACCGCCTGTCGACATCCCCGGGTACGCATCGTCTCCCGCCACGAGGACACCGAGTTCGTCGAGTGCCTGGAGTGTGGCGAAGTGTTTGATTCCGAAGAGTTCCGTGACATGGAGATCGAGGATACGGCCGAGACCGAGAGCGTCTCGGACGATTCTTAGCGTCCGCGGGCTCTAAACGGCCGTACCGGGACCGTTGGAGCGGGGGTGTGTGCCGGTGGGCGAGCTCGCGCCGCGCCGGGAAACCAGCCACGCGTAGTGCAGCCCCGAGGCCACGGTGAGGACCATGGTCGCGGTGAGCATGAAGGCGCGCAGGTCACGGACCCAGGCGTTCGTAATCAGCTGGTGCAGCAAGACGGCGGCGACGGCGCCCACCTGCACCAGGGTGTTGGCCTTGCCGACGATGCTGGGCGGAAACTCACGACGCCCTACAGCGGCATAAAGGATAGCCGCCACCAGCAGGATCCCTACATCGCGGCCAAAGACCAGCACCGTGACGGTCATGGGCATGAGGCCTTTGTGGAGCAGCACCAGGAAGAGCGTGCTGAGCAGCAGCTTGTCGGCCACGGGATCGAGGTAATGGCCGAGCACGGAGCGCTGGTGCAGCCAGCGGGCCAGGAAACCGTCGAGGGCATCCGTCAGCCCGGCACCGATGAAGAGCCAGAAGCCCACCGCGTAGTGGCCGCCCAGAATGGCCGCGACCAAGAATGGGGCCATGCAGATGCGCAGCAGCGTGAGCAGATTGGGGGCGGTGCGGAGAGGATTGGGCCGGTGACTTGGATCGCTCATCGTAGCTCGGGCCACCTCCCTGGGCGAGGGCTTTGCCGCACAGCGCGCGACCGGGCCGCGGCCTGCGCGAGCGAGGGAGGCGCGCAGCCACAGAGGCGGGAGTTAGTGGCTCGTCAACGATAGTACAGCATCGGGTTCGGTGCTCCGCTACAGCAGGCAGGAGATTTTGGCTCCGCGGTCGGCCCTGCGGGGCGTGTTTGCGCTCCCTGCCGATCCTGCTAAACTAGGTCAATAGTTAGCGCAGGCGCGTAGCTCAGTTGGTTAGAGCGCTTCCTTGACACGGAAGAGGTCGTTGGTTCGAATCCAATCGTGCCTACCATTATAAATACAAGAAAAGAAGCTATTTAAAGCCAAACTGGCGCGGCAAATCCTTATCCTCGAAAACCTATAATACGACACACATACGACACGGAACTTGTCTTCAAGCAGTGCTGCAATCCCTGCCTGTTGGGTATGCCAGTATCCATCTGTTTCGCAGCGGCCTAGCTGGCCGCCACAGGTATTTTTCGGTCTTCCTCCACAAGCATTGCTGACAAGATCACAGCCGATGCGTTCTGAATGGCTTCCAGGCTTGCCGCCAACATTGCTGCATTACCGTTGTAAAGCTGGATGTAGTCAGTGGAAGAAGTTCCCATATTCAGTCCGATTGCCTGGCCGACAACAAACGCAACTGCCTCGGCCTCCAGTTCGCGGATAGAAGCATTGACGGCGGTACGCCGCTCCTTTTTGTGCAAAAGCTCGTGAGCGGCCTCATGGATCAGCGTGGCGAGTTCCTCTGCCTGCGCTTGACCGGGGCAGCAGTGCGATCCGGCCGCCATACTGACGCCGACGACGCCGAGTACGGCAACCTGCTCTTCAAGCTGGTCGAGGAGCTAGGCCTCGACGGGCCGGCTATTCGCTACGTGGGATATCGGGTAGGCTCCCAGCAGATCGACGTGCCCGCATTGGCAAAAGCCTTCGGCCTTCCTGCGGCGCCGGATGACTATGAGACCGCCAACAACGTGGACAGCCCGGCCTGCCTGAAGCACATCGGGATCCGGGTATGTTGGGGTGATTCCCGCCGCGCCAGCCCCGAGTGGCACCAGGTTGCGGCTCTGGCCGCGGTCACCGAATTATGGAGCTGCGTGAGCGCTACGAATGGGTTTCCCCAGGTCGCATAGCAGACGGTGAGAGCCGCCATGAGGAAGCAGGTTGCCAGTTCCGAACCAAACCCCTCTTGGGTGCCCGCATGCGCCGCGGTGCTCGACAGAGCAGCCCTGCGCAGCAAACCGCCAGTAGAGTTTGGTCTGATTCTGGCAGTTGGAATGAAAACACGGCCAAATCTTGAATAGCCCTTTGACATACAGAGACTTGGCGTCTTTTGCGGACCGGCAAAAGCGAGCAGAGATCGTCTGCCAGCGAACAAGAATTGAGCACGGCGCTGAGGTCCAGGGCCGCCCCGTGAACCTCCATAGTTGCCGTGAAATCGGGAGATATGAGGCCGACTCAGGCACAGAGGGCTATGAATCAAGGTGGCCGCTGCTCAAAGAAGTATTGGCTCACTATCATCCTGTGTGATCTGAATCACTAGAGGCTGTTTCATAAACACCGCCTGAGTGTGATCCAGAGGCAGGCGAGATAGAAGAAGGCGCGGTAGGTAGCGA
>JAJZCY010000122.1 GCA_021828835.1 Acidobacteriota bacterium
GTGCAGAATAAAACAGGCGCCCATCGAACAGAAATCGCGCCCCAGGAGGCAGCTTGTCGCTGCGCGCAGTGATCTTCGATTACGGCATGGTTCTTACCGGCCCACCTGCCCCGGAGGCTTGGAGCGCCATGCAACGGATTACTGGCCTGAGTGACGAGGAACTGCACTCGGCCTACTGGAGCTTCCGGCATGCGTACGACGAGGGCAAGCTGAGCGGCGTCCAGTTCTGGCGCCGGCTGGCAGTGGAGGCCGGGTTGCAGCTCACCGAAATCGAGATCTATGCGCTCAACGACTGGGACGCGCGCATGTGGACGGTCGAGAACCATGCCATGCTGGCCTGGCAACAACAGGTGAAACAGCGCGGTCTGCGCACCGCCATCCTCTCCAACATGGGCGATAACGTACATGCGCGGATGGAACGTATCTTCAACTGGCTGGGCCGCTTTGACGTGCTGGTGTGGAGCTATTTGCTCGGCGTCGCCAAGCCGGATGAAGCCATCTACCAGCACACGCTGAAGGAACTGGACGTAGCGCCGGAGCAGGCGCTGTTTATCGACGACAAGCGGGTAAACGTCGAGGCAGCGCAGAAGCTGGGCATGCGCGCACATCTGTTCACCACCGCGGATCGGCTGCGCGACGACCTGATCGCGCAGGGGCTCAACGCGGAACTTCCGCTGCCTTAGACAAGCAGCTCTCCAGGCATCCGGGCGCCAGCTATGCCTCCATCCTCTGTTATGTGACGCAGGACACAAACAGGCGGAGCAGGATGCTCCAGACTGGCGGGGTCTTTCCACAGTCAGCTTTGCCGTGCGTGAACACGGGAAAGCTGTGTGAGAGCAACTGCGAGTGGGGGCCCGTCTCTTGCCGGAGAGCGCAACGTCCGTACATGCAAGCACCGGGGTATCCGTACTTCCGCAGGATGCGGTTTGTCGCCGCGGCCGATCGTTGTCGCTGCGCGAGTTGGCGGCACTGCTTAAGCGGCGACGCCGGCTGGTGCTGGGGATCGAAGGCGGGGTGCTCTTGCTGTGCCTTCTCTACTGCCTGGTAGCGCCCAAGGAGTATGAGGCCACCGGGCGCGTCCAGGTGCGGGCCAGGCCGGAGTCAGCGCTGAATTTGTCCGGGCAGACACCCTCCTCTTTGTCTGCTTTCTCCGCTCCGCTTGCTCAAGAGACGATCGCCGGGGTGCTCCGGGGAGACGATCTAGCCTGGCAGGTGATCACGGATTTGAAGCTCTATGCGAATCCGGCGTTCCGGGGCAGCTTTGCGCAGCATTTTCCACAATTCAATCCTGCATCTGCCGCGCCGGAAGCACAGGCCTGGCTGCTGGAGCGGTTCAGCGATCGGCTGGAGGTGTTTGCCATTCCGCGGACGCTGCTGATCGAGGTGCGCTTCCGTTCGCGGGATGCGGCCCTTTCGGCGACAGTGGTGAACGCACTGATTGGCGCTTATGGGGAACGCGAAAAGCAGGAGCAGATTCAAGCCACGGTCCAGGCCTCGGATTGGCTGGCAAGGCAGCTTGATGCATTGAAGCGGCGGATGCAGGGCGAAGAAGGGCGGCTGACGGAGTTCGAGCGAAGCCACAACATTGTGACCACCCCTGAGTTCCTTCCCAGCGGCGAGGCGGCGGCGACCGAACATGGATCGGCAGGCGCGGCAATAGACGAGCTGGACCGGCAACTGGTTGCGGCCACCACCGATCGCATTCTGGCGGAAGCGGAGTATCGCGCGGCAAGCGAAGGGAACCCCGAGACAGTGCTGGAAGCGGATCCGGGCTTGCAGGCGCAAGGGGGGGGAGTGTCGGCCCTGGCGCTCGAACAGCTTCAAGGCAGGCAGGTCCAGCTTGAGCAGGAGCAGGCGCAGATGAGCGCCGAGCATGGGCCGAACTTTCCACGCGTGGTAGAAATCGGCAGAGAACTCGCCGATCTGCGCGAGGAGAGAGCGGGGGAGGATGCTCAGATTCTGGCTCGCTTCCAGGCTAACCTGCGGACCAGGGAGGATCGAGAGCAACTAGTACGGAAGAGCCTGGGCGCAGCGACGGCGGAGGGTCTCCGGCTGAATGGCGCTTCGGCTCAATACGCTGCCATGCGGCAGGAGGCGAATGCCAGCCGCGAAGTGTACGTGAAGGTGCTGGAGCGGCTGGAGGAGGCGGGATTCGCGGCGGGGACAGGCGGGTCCGATATCACGCTGGTGGACGCAGCAAGAATTCCCGCGAAGCCAGCGGAGCCCAATCTGCCGCTCTACCTGGCAATCACATCTTTTGTGGGGCTATGGCTCTCTGTGGGAGGCGCGTACATGGCCGACTGGATCGACAGTTCGCTCAACCGGGTGTTGATGGTTCTGCTCGCTGCAACCTTGGGCGCTTCGCTGTTGCGCGCGCAGGCGCCCACGCCCAGCACCTCGGGGCTGCCCACGGGCGTAGCCACATTTCCGAAGACGCCGGACACGCGCATCACTCCCGTTCCGAACCCGAAGGAAGCGCCGCCGGTATGGGGCGGAGGGGAGACGTTCAGCGTTTCGCAAGCGGGCACGGTCGCGGCGGCAACGCCGATGGCGGCGGCTATCCAGGCCGGCGACCTGCTGCTGATCAGCGAGTCGCACACGCCTGAGTTTCGCAGCGAAGTGCGGGTCTCGCGCGAAGGCACGGTGAGTCTACCGCTGGTGGACGAGGTCGCGATGAAAGGAATGGACGAGCAGGCGGCGGCTCGGGCGATAGAAAAGGCTCTTGTAGCACGGGGTATGCTGCTGCATCCGCAGGTGAACGTGCTGGTGATCGGGTTTGTCGGTCAGGACGTGAGCGTTCTGGGCGAGGTGCAGCGACCGGGCGTTTACACCTACGGGTATCACCACCGCCTGCTGGACCTGATCTCGGCCGCATCGGGCCTGACCCCTACGGCTGGACGGCTGGTGAACATCTACCATGCCAACGATCCGCGAACTCCCTATCCGGTCTCTCTGGATCCAGCGGGAAGCGATCCCGGCGGCGATCACGACCCCGAACTGAGCCCCGGAGATACCGTGCAGGTGAGCCGGGCGGGGCTGGTTTACGTGGTCGGCGACGTGAACCGTCCAGGCGGCTTCGCGGTGGACCCGACACAGAAGCTGACCCTGGTACAGGCGCTGTCGCTGGCCTGGGGCCCGTCGCAGAACGCCGCTCTGGGCAAGGCGATTTGGATTCGGGAACAGAAGGGAGGACGCACCGTCACCGCGGTGGATCTGAAGCGGCTCCTTGCCGGCAAAGAACCTGATCCGGTGGTCAAGGACCGCGACATTCTCTACGTTCCCGATTCGCTGCCGAAAAACATGCTCAACCGAACCCTGGAGTCGGCCATTCAGTCCACGCTTGGCGTGAGCATCTACTCGGCTCTGGTGTTTTCGCAGAGGTACTGATGCGCAGGATCGCCTGGGGACTGCTGGTTGTCTTCACGTTCGCGATTCCGTGGGAGTACTCGCTCGATCTTGGGCCGCCGTGGGGGAATGTTGCGCGCATTCTGGGACTGGCGCTTCTGCTGGTGCTTCCCTTGGTTGTGCTGGAGATGGGCCGCGCACGCCGTCCCGGTGCCATGCAGTGGCTGGTGCTGGCGCTCTTTTGCTGGTTCTGCCTGTCCTCTTTCTGGAGCATCGATCAGGCAGTAACACTTCACGATCTGCGCGGACTTTTCCAGGAGTTGATGATTGTCTGGCTGCTTTGGGAACTGGTGGAGACGCCGGGCGATCTGCGCGTTCTGATCCGCGCCATGGTCCTGGGCTGCTGGGTACTGGCGGTTCTAACGTATGTGGATTTCAGTTCGCCTGATTCCATTGCCGCGGGAGACTACCGCTTTGCCGCCTACGGTCAGGATCCGAACGACGTTGCGCGCTTTCTCGACCTCGGCTTTCCGCTGGCTGCGCTTCTGGCCCGAAGCAGCGGCGGCTGGTTCGACCGCGTCTGCGGTTATGGATTCCTGCCAACGGGATTGATTGCGGTGGTGCTGACGGCCTCCCGCGGCGGCTTTCTTGCGGCTGCGGCGGCCCTGGCAGGATGCCTGCTTCTGTTGGGCCGCGGCCGTTCGGGTACGGTCGTCGCTGCGTTGCTGGCGCTCCCGGCGTTGGCTGGGTTTCTGTGGTTTCTAGTGCCCTATGAGACGCTCGCCCGCCTGGCCACAATTCCCGACCAGCTACGCAATGGCGATCTGAACCAGCGCCTGGATATCTGGGCAGCGGGCTGGGATGCGTTCGCAAAGGCTCCGTGGGCGGGATGGGGCGCGGGAACTTTTGTGCAGGCCGCGCATCTGGCGCAGATTGACACCGCGCACAATACGGCGCTTTCGATTGCGGTTTCGGGCGGACTCTGGGCCGTTCTGATTGCCGTGTGCATTCTGCTCTGCGCCGGATATCTGGCGCAGAGCACAAAGGCAGGATTGCGGATTGCCTTTCTCACTACCCTGACGGTCTGGGCAATCAGTTCGCTGGTGGGAACGGTCGAGCAAAATCGCATCACCTGGCTGCTCTTCGGGCTGATTGCCGTTGCAGGCAGGTTCGCAGCAGAAGATCCGGCTGCACTGGCCGGGGCGTTCCCGGATTTCGGGCTGACGATATTGCCACCTCTGGCCGCGGAGGATGTGCGGAGCTGATGGCCTCGAGCGTCCAATCCATCCGGCCGAGCAAGAACCTTGATGCGCGGATTCTGCGGGCGGCAGCGGCAGTAAGCGTGGCCGGAGTCCTGGTGAAGCTCGCGGGAACAGTGAAAGAGATGACGGTCGCCGGCGTCTACGGCCGGTCCGATGCGATGGATGCGTACCTGGCCGCGGCCCTGGTGCCGGGACTCCTGGTAAATCTGTTTGGCGAATCGATGAACCAGGCGTTGATTCCTACCCTGGTGCGGGTGCGCGAACAGGAGGGAGCAGGGCGTGCGCAGGAGTTGTTCTCAAGCGCCATGGTATGGATGTGTATGTGGTTGGGTGTGGTCTCGTGCGCGATGTCTTTATGCGCCCGCGGAATTTTCCCGCTGCTTGTGTCCCACTTTTCGCCCGCCAAGCTCGCGCTCTCCATTCATCTTTTCTACGTGCTGCTGCCGACTGTGCTTCTGGGTGGAATCGCCGCGAATTGCGCCGCGGTCTTGAATGTGCAGGATCGCTTCGCGCTTCCCGCACTCGCTCCCGCAGCGATCTCCGCAGTGACGATCGCCGGGGTGCTGCTCTTCGGGGCGCGCGCTGGCATCTGGGCGATGGCGTGGGCCACGCTGGCGGGTTCTGCGCTCTGCGCTGCCATGCTGGCCGGGATGCTCTCCGGACAGGGTTACAGGCTGCGGCTTTGGTGGTATGGGAGAACCCAGGGGATGCGCGAGGTCGCGCGCCAGTATCGGTCGGTGATGCTGAGTGGTGTGGTGGCCTCAGGGGGTCTACTCGTGGACCAGGCAATGGCGGCTACACTGCCGGCAGGGAGTATCTCCGCGCTGGTGTATGCCAGCCGATTTGTCAGCGTAATTCTGGTGATGCTGGCCGGAGCACTGTCCTCTGCGCTGGCGCCGTATTTTGCGCGGCTTGTTGCGGAGAACAACTGGGTCGCCTGCCGGCGTGTATTGCATACCTGGGTCAGGATCGCAGCGACTGCATCCGTAGCCGTTACACTGCTGCTCATCTTCTTTTCACACTCACTGGTGCGGATGGCGTTGCAGCGCGGAGCCTTTGGATCTGGCGATACGGCGGTGGTGAGCGCGGTAGTGCGCATATACGCGCTTCAGATTCCATTTTTTGCCGTCAGCCGGATCTTTTACCGCTTTCTGCTGGCCATGCGGCGCGCCAATCTGATTCTGGGTTGCGGAACCATGAACCTGGTGCTGGATGTGGCGTTGAATCTCGTGCTGATGCGCTGGATGGGAGTGGCAGGAATAGCTCTGGCTACCTCGCTCTGGACGGTTGTCACATTCCTATTCCTCGGATTCTGGGCTCGCAAGGTGCTGGCGAAAGCGGAGGCAGACAGTGTCTTGCTGTAGAGGTCCGAGTGCCTGAATGAGATCTACGGGAGAGATGCAGATGCTTCCGACACCGGCACAGTATCTTCTTCGCATCGACGACCTCTGTCCCACGATGGCGGCAGGGCGCTGGCCGGCGCTGACCTCAATTATCGGGGAGTTCCGATTGCGCCCGATCCTGGCCGTCGTGCCGGAAAACCGCGATCCGGACCTATGCCGGCAAAATTCCGATCCCCACTTCTGGCAAGAAATGCGCGCTCTTCAAGAGCAGGGCGCCACAATTGCGCTGCACGGATACACGCATCTCTGCGCCAGCCGGGGACGCAGCCTGGTCCGCCTCTCGCGTTTTTCGGAGTTTGCCGGAGTGTGTGGCGGCGTTCAGCGTAACTGGATCCGGCGTGGCGTGGACCGCCTGCGTGCCGAGGGACTGCAGCCGGTGGCCTGGGTTGCTCCGCGCCATGGCTTTGACCGCGAAACGATCGTTGCCTTGCGCGAGGAGGGAATCCGCGTGATCTCCGATGGTCTCGCGCGCCGTCCGTTCGTGCGAGAGGGAATGTTCTGGATCCCGCAACAACTCTGGACGCCCGCCGAACGGCGGCGAGGCGTCTGGACCATCTGTATCCATCCAAATACTGCAACTGTTGAGGACACGGGCCAGTTGCGGGCCTTCGTGCGCGCCTATGCAGATCGGTTCACCTGCGTGGAAGAGATCCTGGAAAAGTGGGATCAAAGGCCTCTGACTTTCGGCGAGAGGATGTGCGAAGGCTGGGCTCTTCAGCGTCAGTGTGCTCGGCAGCTTCGAAAGCGAATGCGCTTGCCGGCTGGGGGGTCTTTCCGGTAGTGAGGTGGTTGTAGAGCGTCTCCCACTGATCCAGCACGGCTTCGATGGAGTAGCGCAGTTTTGCGTGGTGGCGCGCACGGCTGCCGCTCGCGCGTAATTGGCTAATGGGTCTCTGCGTCAGCTCGCGCATTGCCGCAGCCAGGGCCAGCGGCTTGCCGGGAGGAACCAGGCGCCCGGTCCCGAGGGATTCCACCGCCTCGCAGGTGCCGGGAACATCGGTGGCCACAATGGGTAATTCGCATGCGGCTGCTTCTAGCAACGCGAGTGGCAGGCCCTCTCGCCGGGAGGTGAGGACAAAGGCATCCGCGGCCTGCATCCAGCGCTCCACGTCCGGACAGAATCCCAGGAAATGCACGCGTGCGCTCAACCCGAGCCAGGAAGAGAGGCCTTTGAGCTCTGCCTCCCGGGGTCCGGCGCCGGCGATCAGGAGTTGGTTCTCGTCGGGGAGGGTTGCCATCGCTCGGAGGAGCGTGGGATAGCCCTTCACTGGATCCAGGCGCCCGGCAGCGATCCACAGGAAGGAATCGGCTGCGCCGATGGAATCGCGGAGAGTGGGACGCACCGCCAGATTGGGCGCGAAACGCTGCATATCGATTCCGTTCGGTATCACATGCAGCGTGTGCGCTAGAACCATGCCGGCTCGCAGATGGGTGTCGGCAGCGGCATAACTTACGGCAGTGACGGCATCGGGCAGACGGCGGGTAGCGCGGTAAAGGAGGTGGCGAGGCCAACCGCCGGTAGCCGTGCTGTGGATGGTATCGATTAGGGCCGGCACTGGGACCCACATCCTCGCGGCGCGCGCCAGCCATGCGGCGTGAGGGAGGTGCGCGTGCAGGACGTCAGGCTGGTGGCAACGGAGCCAGCGGCGAAAGCGCAGCCAGCCGAGCGGGTCGGCAATCCCTTTGCGGAAACCGAGAGAGAGGAAGTCGATCTGGTCCTGGGCGAGGTCAGTGGCGGCTGTTTGGGCGGTGCCGGAGAGAGCAAGCACGGTGACCTGCCAGCCACGGCGCCGCAAGCGATGCGCGAGCAGCAGGACCTGGCCCTCGGCGCCACCGATGCGATCGAGGGTGGGGATCAGAAGAGCGGCGTGCTTCATGCATGCCTCGCTGCGCAGACCGAATCGATCAGTTCTGCATAGCGGTCGATGGCATGCGGGTCCGGGGCTTCACGCGGAATGCGCTCGCCGGGATGAAGATTGGCGAGCGCGGCATCCAGCGTCTGTGCCAGCGCGGCGGCAGAAACATACGATGCGAGCCAGGCGCCTGGGCGGTCGCGGAGAAGATCGACGACTCCCTCGGAAGCCGGGGTCGCGATCAGGGGAAGGCCGGCAGCGTCGGCCTCGAGGAGCGCGTTGGGCATACCTTCCTGCCGCGAAGGCAGCACGAATGCCGAAGCTCCGGGGTAAAAGATGTAGGGCGACTCGACATATCCGGCAAACCAGACCGCTGCTTCCAGGCGCAGTCGGCTGGAGAGTTGCTTCAAAGCTGCTTCTTCCGGCCCAGCGCCGACAATGGTGAGGTCGGCGGCAGGGAAGTGGGCGCGTACTTCCGCCATGGCTTCAATCAACAAATCGAAGCCTTTCTCGCGGGAAAGGCGGCCGACCGCTAGCAGATGCGGACCGGCGCCGTGCCAGCAGAAAGGGCCAGTCAGTGCGGCGGCAATCGCCTTGACGTCGATGGGATTGGGCAGGATTGCCAGTTTTGCCGAAGAGATCCAAAACAAGCGGGCGAGATCGTCCGCCATGGCGCGGGTTGGGCAAAGGATGCGATCGGCAAAGGGGTACAGCAGACGGTAAAACAGTCCGGTGTACCAGGGCTCCTTGGCCTCCCGAAGCACAGCGGAAACGGTGGCGTTCTGACGCACCACGACCCTTACCCGTGGAGGGAAAAGAGGACGCAGCAGAAGCACCAGGAAATTCAGATGGGCGATCCCGGAGAGAAGCACATCCGGGCGGATGGCGTACACGAGGCGCAACAGCCGCAAGGACGAAGCTGCGACGCGCCGCGCGCCGAGGTCATGCACCTTGACTGCCTTTGGCAGGCGAGGAAGCGGCCAGTGCCCCTGACTGACGAGGCCAAGGTGCACCTCGTATCCCTCCGCCGCAAGACCGCGGGCGAGGAGTTCGATGACATGCTCGGCTCCTCCGCCGGCCAGGTGGGGGATGAGCAGGAGGATGCGGATTGGGGAATTCACCGCCAACAGGTGAACCATTTTGGGGCAGTAATTCCTGTTGTTCCGTGTTCTAGATCACATAGATTGGAATGTCCTGAAGTGATACAGTTCTGCTGACCTCCTCCAACCAGCACCACTCAAGCGGGGTTGTAATGGGAATACCCGTTGCATGGGAACTCTGTAAGTTCGGTTCACCGGCCTCTTCCACCATCGTGGTGGGGGTTACCCATCCGCAAACATGCCTGACATTGGGTGCTCGCCTGCGCAAATTGCGAAGCGCGGGCTTTCGCGTGGTGTTAATCGCAAGCCCAGGTGCGTTGCTGGAACGTATTGCAGCGGAGGCGGAGGTGGAATTCATCCCGCTGCCGATGGAGCGCGGGATTGCGGTGTGGGCCGATCTGCTTTCATTGCTGCGGCTGGGGAAGATTCTGTGCAGGCTGCGACCGCAGATCGCGGAGTTCAGCACTCCCAAGGCAGGCTTGCTGGGAATGCTGGCGGCAACGTTCTGCCGTGTGCCGCGGCGCATTTACTTGTTGCGCGGACTGAGGCTGGAGACTGTGCGGGGATTCAAGCGGCAGGTACTGCTGTGGTCAGAGCGGGTGGCTTGCACCTGCGCCCATGTGGTGCTGTGCAACAGCCAGAGCCTGCGGGCACGGGCAGTCGGACTGAAGGTGGTTCAGGAGCAGAAGATCACGATCCTCGGGCAGGGAAGCAGCGTCGGCGTCGATCTCGGACGTTTCCGCCCCGGGGCATCGCCTGTGCGGGAAGATGAGGGTTGGAAAGCATGCGATCATGTGATCGGATTCGTGGGCCGACTGACGCGCGACAAGGGCCTTCCCGAACTGCTCGAGGCATTCGAGCGGATCGTATTCTCCGACCCGATGGCCCGACTGCTGCTGGTTGGCTGGTTCGATGCGGCCGAGGATGCCATCAGCGAAGAGCTTCGCCTGCGCATCACAAGCGATCCGCGCATTCGCTGCACAGGCTTTGTCTATGACACCGCCCCCTTTTATCGCGCCATGGACCTGATGGTATTGCCCACCTGGCGGGAGGGATTTCCCAATGCGGTCCTGGAGGCGCAGGCCAGCGGGGTTCCGGTGATCACGACGCTTGCAACCGGATCGCGGGATTCTGTGATTCCGGAAGTGACGGGCCTGCTGATTCCTCCTGGAAACGTGGAGGCGATCACGAACTGTGTGCTCAAGCTGCTCGGGGACGATGCCCGGCGGCTGCAGATGGGGCGCGCAGCACGCCGTTGGGTGCGTGCACACTACGCCGATTACAAAGTCCTGCGCCTGAACGCGGAGTTCTACAGCGGGATATCGGATTCCCTGTTGGCGGGGAGCTGTTCAATGGAGGAGTCGCCGGCGCGGTATGCCTGAGCTCCCGCATCAGGGTGCGACGCGGCGTGATCGGGAAGAATGCCGCGGTTCCCGGTGTCGCTGCGGCGGCTCGGGAATGCCATCCAGATCGGCCCTGCCCTCGGCTAGGCGCATGAGGAACTCCTGCGAGGAGAATGCCGGGGCGTCGCGGTAGACGCTCTTGGCTCGCACATAGCTGCCATCGGGCTGCTGCATGCGGGCTTTGAGGGTGTCGGAGAGGTAAGCCTTGAGAATCTCCTCGCGGATGCGTGCCTTCGCAACCGCATCGCGCACCGGGAAGACCACCTCGCAGCGCTCGAAGAGATTGCGGGGCATCCAGTCCGCCGATCCGATGTAGATTTCGTCCTCGCCGCCATTCGCAAAGCAGAAGATGCGCGAGTGCTCGAGAAAGCGGCCCACGATGGAGCGCACGCGGATGCGCTCGGAGAGCCCCTTGACGCCGGGGCGCAGGATGGAAGGCCCGCGCACGATCAGATCGATCTCGACGCCTGCCTGGGAGGACTGGTAGAGGGCTTCGATAACCGAGGGTTCGAGGAGGGCATTCATCTTTGCCACGATTTGCGCCGGCCGGCCGGCCAGGGCATGTTCCTGCTCGCGACGGATCAGGCGCAAGAAATTCTCCGCCATGGTCAGCGGGGCCACCAGCAGGGGACTGTAGTCATCCAGCTCGGCGTGCGCGGTCAGATAGTTGAAGACCATGTGTACGCGCTCGGTGATCTGCGGGTCGCAGGTGAGCAGACTCAGATCCGTATAGAACCGGGCGGTGACGGGATTGTAGTTGCCGGTCCCCAGGTGGCAATAGCGCCGGGTGACTCCGTCCTCGTCGCGGCGTACCAACATGGCGAGCTTGCAGTGGGTCTTGAGCCCCACCACACCGTGGAAAACCTGGACTCCGGCGTCCTCCATGCTGCGCGCCCAGCGGATGTTGGAGGCCTCGTCAAAGCGCGCCATCAACTCCACGACGACGGTGGCCTCTTTGTTGCCGCCCGCCTCGATCAAAGCGCGGAAGATAGGCGAGTCCTGGCTGGTGCGATAGAGAGTCTGCTTGAGCGTAACGACGGCTGGATCCTGCGCGCCAAGTTGCACAAACTCCACCACCGGATCGTAGGCGTCATAGGGGTGATGGAGCAGGATGTCGCGGTGGCGCAGCTCTTCAAAGATGTTGTTTGACTTGCGGCTGAGGACGAAGGGCTTGGGCGTGAAGGGCTGGAACTTCAAATCGGGCCGGGCGACGTCTTCGTAGAAGAACATCAAGCGCGACAAGTTGACCGGCCCCTCGCTCTGGAAGATGCGGCTCTCCTCCAGTTCGAAGTTGACCCGCAGCCGATCAACGATCTCCGGATCGGCGCCAGTTTCGATTTCCAGGCGGACGGCATCGCCCTTGCGGCGGTTGTGCAGCTCTACGCGAATGGTTTCGAGCAGCGATCGCGCCTCTTCCTCCTCGAAATACAAATTGGAGTTGCGGGTCACACGGAAGGAGGCGTGCGCCAGAACCTGGTAGCCGCGGTACATGCCGCCGAGGTGTTGCACAATCAGGTCCTGGAGGAGCAGGTAATCGGAATGGCCCTCGCTGGCCGGCAGGCGAACGAAACGGGGCAGCGCCCGGGGCACGGTGACGAC
>JAJZCY010000123.1 GCA_021828835.1 Acidobacteriota bacterium
CACAGAATGGCTTTCGCTGCCTCAGCCTTCACGAATAATCCGGGTTAGGTACTCGACTTCTGTTGCAAATGTGTAGTAGCGTTTTAGAAAAGCTTACCCCCCAAATTGATGAAAGTAGCCGAAGCTGGCGTTTGTTGCCTCATGAGCACCTTGGGATGGAAGTTGCTGGTCGTTGAAGATGATATCCCCCTGGGCAAGTTTTTGAGCCGCGAACTGGGACGAAAGGACTTTGAAGTCACAGTTGCCGCGGACGGAAAACTTGCGTGCGCGCAGATGGATTCGGTGGCTTACGACCTCTGCCTCATGGATCTGAACCTGCCGGATCTCGACGGCAGGGATCTTTTGAAGAGAGTGCGGTCCATTCATCCGGACGTCCCCGTGATGATCCTGAGTGGGCGCAACCGCACCCAGGACCTGGTACAGGCATTGGAGGACGGCGCAGACGATTTTCTATCCAAGCCGTTTTCCTTTCAGGAACTGGTGGCGCGTCTTCGTTGCCTGCTGCGCCGTAACGCAAGTCCGCAACCTCCCCGTGGGCTCCGCATCCCCGATTTGACGGTGATCCCGGAGGAGTATGCAGTCTTTCGCGGACAGCGAAGAATCGAGCTCACGCCGCGGGAGTTCGGCATCCTGCAATATCTGATGAATAACCTGGGAAGAGTTGTTTCGCGTCAGATGCTGATGGAGGAGGTCTGGCACACGCCGTATGACACCTCTACCAATATCGTGGATGTGTACATGAAATACCTCCGTGACAAGATTGACGGTGGAGAGGAGCGCAAGCTCATCTGTACCGTTCGCGGGGTGGGGTATCGGTTGCGCTATGAAGAGCAGTGACGCCGTAAGCTGGCCGGCCGCAGCCAATCCGCGGGAGACGGAGCCGCTGTATGCTGACGTGGCGATGGCGCTTCATGCGGCATCGCAACCCCTCACGGTGCTTCGCGCGGGATTGTGCCCAAAGAACGTGCAGGTGATGACCCACGCAGAATTGCTGGATTTTGCGGAGACCTGTGCGGAAGCGGTGGAGCGGACCTGTCTCTTGTTCAATCTGACCCGGGAACTGGTGAATACTGAGGCGATGGATGTGGAAGCACATCCCTACAATCTGAATGTTGCGTTACGGGAGATCGAGGAACGCTGCACTCGGGATTTTCAAGAATCCGGTCTGAAGCTGCGATGCTGCTTCGAGAACGCTCCCGCACCAGTTCTTGGCAGTCGCTTTCTCACATCCAGAGCATTGACCATTGCTCTGCATCTGATCCGCTCCTTTTTGAAGCGCGGAGACGGGGCGGTGCTGCGAGGCCGCGGCGCCGGTTCTTCTTACGAAATTGTGGTGGAAGCCAGCAGTGGCTTGCCGGGGAACAGTGCGGATACGGAGCTGCACCTGGCGGTCATGAGATCGCTCCTGCGAAAACAGCAGGCCACTTTTACCTGCGGGGCAGATCCTTTTCGCCTGCGCGTGCAACTGAAGCATGCATAAAATTGTTACCCCGGAGCTCGAATCAAATGAGTGCTATCGAAGTTCCCCCACTGCGTGCAGAGGATCTGTGCGGGACCGGCGTGCTGCTGGTGAGCCCCAACAGTCGCTTGCGCTCGGAGCTGCGCAGCAAACTACAGGCTCCACGATGGGTATTAACCGAAGCCGGCAGCGGCGCTGAGGCGCTGGAGCACCTGCAGGAGAATCCCCGCGAACTGCTGCTCATGGACCCCATGCTTCCGGATCTGGAGGCAAGCGAATTCAGTGTCATGGTGCGGGAGCAGTTTCCGGGGGTGCAGATCATTTCCGTGAATCCGCATACGGGAACGCTGGTGCTGGGTACATCCGCCCCGACCTCTCTGGCCACGCGGCTCACGGAAGCTGTCTATACGGGAGGGAGTCCGCAGCCTGTGCCGCGGACTCCGGCCAGCATCCGGGCGCTGCGCTCGGGTCTGGACGGACCGCGCGGAATACGCGGGATGGTAGGCGAATCGGCAGCCATGCAGCGGGTGTATCAACACATCCATATGGTGGCGCGGCGGGATGCAACCGTGCTGATTACAGGCGAGAGCGGCACCGGAAAAGATCTGGTAGCCCAGGCGGTGCACGGCCTCAGCGCTCGTGAAAAGAAGCCGCTGGTGCAGATCAATTGCGCAGCTATCCCAGAGCCGTTGCTGGAAGCAGAGCTGTTTGGATATGTGAAGGGCTCGTTTACCGGCGCTGTGCAATCCAGGATCGGGCGCATTCATGCGGCACACGGAGGAACGCTGTTCCTGGACGAAATCGGGGACATGCCGCTCTCTTTGCAGAGCAAGATTCTCCGCTTCCTGGAACAAGGCGAAGTGCAGAGGCTCGGGGGAAACGACCATCTGAAGGTGGATGTCCGCGTGGTGGCAGCGACCAATGCCGATCTGCAATCTCTGGTCAAGCAGCGTCTCTTCCGGGAGGATCTCTATTTCCGCCTGGCTGTGTTTCCGATCAAGCTGCCACCGCTCCGCGAGCGCTTTGGAGATGTGCGCAAGCTGGCCGAGGCGTTCCTTACGAAATTTGCTCCCGGGGCGATGCTCAGTGCCGAAGCGCTTGAAGTGCTGGAGGCTCACGAGTGGCCGGGAAATGTTCGCGAACTGCGCAACGTGCTTGAGCGCGCATCGATCCTGGCAGGCGAGGAACGACAGATCCTGGAGGAGCACATTCTTCTTTAGCACTCCTCGTGCGGGCTTGCGGCGCCGAGAAGGATTGGCAATCCGCGTGCATTGTAACTAGGCAGATGCTGCCTAGTTCTCATCCTGTCCTCATCAACGCCGAGTCCGGTGCGGGTTTCCGCTCAGGCGATCGCTGCACGCTGGAGGGTTGTGGAGACGAGCGTCTCTGCGAGAGCGCCACGCAGGAGTTGGCCGCAGCATTTTCCCAGTTCATCTGTGCTTCCTCACAGCTGGAGGAGTCGTATCGGCGCTTGCAGGATGAAATTGCAGAGCTCCGGCTGGAGTTGGCCAGACGCAATGCCGCTCTCCAGTGCAGTCTGGCTGAGAACGAGCGCATCCGCCAAAATCTGGAACAGATTGTCAGCAGCATGCCTTGCGGCGTCCTGGTGGTCGAGCGCGAGGGAAGCATCTCCATAGCTAACCCGGAGAGCAGGCGGCTGCTGCGGCTGCAAGCGGATTGCAATGGGGAACTGCTCGACCTGGCGGGACTCTCGCATGCAACCGGAATCGACCTGGTTGGACTTGTGCAACTCGCATCCACGCAGGAATCGATCCATGAGGTGTGTCTGCGCGCGAGCGGTAGCGTCTGGTGGCTGGAGGTGCGGCAGCGCAGGCTGGCGGGCGGGGATGCTTCTCCTGAGGAAGGAACCGACAGGAGCATAGTGATCCTCCGCGATATCACTGCGCGGAAGAAGGCTGAACAGGAGCGCGAAGACGGCCGCCGTGCAATGGCCATGGCTGAGGTCTCATGTGAGGTCGCGCACGAGATTAGAAATCCGTTGGCGAGCCTAGAGTTGTTTGCGGAGCTTGTCGAGCAGGATGAGGCGCAGCGCGCCATCTGGATTTCTCATCTCCGCGCCGGCATTCGCTCTCTCTCGGGCACCGTGAACAATGTGCTGAGCCTGCGATCGGGAACGATCCATCTGGACATCATCGATTGGGTGCAGGCTGTCGAGGACGCGCTCAGGTTTGCCCAGCCACTCCTGGCGCAGGCACAGCTCGCGGTTGAGTGGAGTACATCAGCCGCAGAGCGGCACGTGCTGGCTTCCGCGGCAGCGGTTCAGCAGATCGTTCTGAATCTGGTTAGCAACGCGATTCGCCACACGCCGGCTGGCGGAACGCTGCAAGTGTGGGTCTCGCAGGAATCAGATGCGGAGCGGGGCGTTACGTCGGAATGGTTGGTGTTGGATTTCGCGGATTCGGGCAGTGGTATTGCCACCGACCAACTGGATCGGATTTTCGATGCGGGATTCAGCGGGAACGGGACAACCTCGGGCCTGGGACTGGCGGTTTGTGAGCGAATCATGAGAGAGCTGGGAGGAAAGATCAGTGCGCAGAACCGCAGAGAAGGGGGTGCGCGCTTCACCCTCAGGTTCCCTGTCTACAGAAAAGGAGAGGCCGCCGCGTGATGACATTTTCTACGCACAACAGACGGTCATCCGTCCTGGTAGTCGATGACGAACCGGCGATGCGAACCGCGCTCCAGGCCAACTTTCAACGGGCAGGATGGATCGTGGAGGCCGCAGGGTGCGTGGCGGATGCCATGAGCGTCGTCCGAGGCAAAAGTTTTGACCTCGTGGTCACCGACGTTCGGATGGGTGATGGCGATGGGTTTGACCTCCTCGATTACATGCGGAAAGAGTCGCCAGGGATCCCGGTGATCTTGTTGACCGCCTATGGAAGCGTGCCCGAGGCAGTGCGGTCGATGCGCGACGGTGCGGTCGACTATCTGGTTAAGCCGGTCTCCTTCGAGCAGTTGGAGGCGGCAGCCCGGCGGATCGTCTCTCAGAACTCGGGATTGTCCGGGCCGGTGCAAGGTTCGCTCAGGCCTGTGGTCCCGGGAAACGTGGAACTTGTCGGCCGTTCCGCGGCACTGCTGGAGGCAATGAGGCGCGCGCAGGCGGCAGCCTCCACAGGGTCCGACGTTTTGATTGAAGCGGAGAGCGGCACCGGCAAAGAAGTCTTCGCGCGGTTCATTCATGAGTCCAGCGCGCGCCGCGGCAAGCCTTTCATCGCCATCAACTGCGCGGCCGTGCCGGAGACGCTTCTGGAAACCGAGCTCTTCGGCCACGCAAAAGGCGCCTTTACCGGAGCGGCCGCTGCCAAGCCGGGCAAATTCGAGTTGGCTCACGGGGGCACCCTGCTGCTCGATGAAATTGGCGACATGCCGCTGGCGTTGCAGCCCAAGCTGCTGCGCGTGCTTCAGGAGCGGGAGTTTGAGCGGGTTGGCGATGCGCGCCTAATACATGTGGATATTCGGGTCGTCGCCACCACCAATGCTTCGCTGAGCCGGATGGTGGAACAAGGCCGGTTTCGCGGCGACCTCTACTATCGGCTGAACGTGATTCCAGTTTCCATTCCTCCTCTGCGGCAACGGGGGGAAGATATTGCGGGGCTGGCGGAACACTTTGCCGCGCAATACGCCAGGGAGCTCGGCCGGCGCCCTCCGGTTCTAGACGCGAGCTTCAGGGCCGCCCTGGGCGAGTATCCGTGGCCGGGCAATGTCCGAGAGCTGTCGAACCTGATGCGACGCATCTTGTCCTTGCATGCCGGTGACGTTCTGGATGCTTCTGTTTTTCGCAAGGAGATTTGGCCGCTGGCTGCGCCGCAGGTTCGCGAAGAGGAGGCGTTGATGCCGGGTACGCCGATCTCCGAGCTGGAACGCAGGCATGTGGAGAAGACACTCGCGCTGGCCAACGGCAACCGTACGCGTGCAGCGGAGATGCTGGGCATAAGCCTGCGGACCATGCGCAACAAGATCAAGGAATATGGACTGCCGCCCAGGAGGTATGCATGACACCGCCACCGAACCTTGATGCACTGCAGCGTTTTGTCCAATTTGCTGTGACACGCGAACACGCGATTTCCACCAACATGGCGAATGTGGATACGCCCGGTTATCACACCAAGGACGCCGATTTCCAGTCGGTTCTGGAGCAGACCATGAGTCCTGAACCCGCGGCGTGGGACGGACAAGCGTCCGGCCCTGAGCTCCAGCCGGCGGTGCGCGAGGTGCCCGGATTGATGGAGCGTCCAGATGGCAACAATGTCGATCTGGACCGGGAATCGATGTTGATGGCCGAAACCCAACTTCAATATGAGGTCGGAATTCAGCTGATCAAGCGCGACTTTCACCAAATTCTGAGTGCAATCAACGGGAACTGACTATGAACTTCTTCGATTCTCTTGCTATCAGCGCTTCAGCTCTTACCGCCGAGCGGCAGCGCACCGAGATCATCGCTGCGAATCTGGCTAATGCCGAGACCACCCACACACAGGCGGGCGGTCCCTTCAAGCGCAGAGAAGTTGTGTTTCAAACCGAAGGTGGTTCTCCTTTCGGGCTCTCGCTGGCAAGTGCTCGAAGTGGCGAAGTTGCCGGAGAGGTCAGAGTCGCGGAGGTGGTCGACGACCCGGCTCCTCCGGTCATGCGCTATGAGCCTGGCCACCCCGACGCGAACAAGCAGGGCTATGTGGCGTATCCGGCCATCAATCCGGCAATGGAGATGGTGGATCTGATGGATGCGGCACGCGCTTACCAGCTCAATGCCTCTGCCGTTGCGGCTACGAAGCAGATGATTCAGCAGACCATCGAAGTTCTGAAGAGCTAAGGGGGCGCAATCGCATGAGCAACATGATTCCGGGCCTCAATTCGCTTCCGGGCATAGGGAATGCAGCGAACTCAACTCTGAATCCGGGGCAGCCGGACGGCAGCTTCAGCGGGTTGCTGAGCGATGCTTTGCAGCAGGTGAATCAGCTGAACAGCAGTGCGGACCAGAAGGTCGGAAGTCTCCTCCAGGGGCGCGAGCCGGATATGGCATCCGTCATGATTGCCGTGGAAAAGGCAGATGTCGCCTTCCAGTTAATGATGCAAGTGCGCAACAAGATCGTAAGCGCGTATCAGGATATCGAGAAGATGCAATTTTGAGCTCGGCGTCTGATGGCAGATGCCTTTGCTGCGGGAACACAGGTGCCAAATGAAGCGAAATGCTTCGCGAGGATAATGCAGGGTCATGGCTGGCGGACAAGCGGCACAGGGAGCAAAAGTGGCAGGCACGATGGCAGAAGTATGGTCACGCTCGAGAATCTTCTGGTCGAAGCTCCGCCCGCAGCAGAGATTGTTTTTTGGCGTGGGCGCGGCGATCGCCGCGGCGGCTGTGGCGCTCGCCATCTGGATGATTACCTCGCCCGATTACAAGCCATTGATCGGCAATCTCGAACCTGATGATCTGCAAACCATCGCTTCGGAGCTTGCGGCAAAGAAGATACCGTATACGATCGGCCCTGAAGGGAACTCAATTCTCGTCCCTGCGGCCGCATTAGATTCGGCCCGGCTTGAGATTGCATCCCACGATTCAACTCGCAGCGGAAGGATCGGCTTCGAAATCTTCGATAAGGTTTCCTGGGGAGAGACCGAGTTCGATGAAAAGGTCAACTACCAGCGGGCCCTGGAAGGCGAGTTGGAACGCACGATTGAGACCATCCAGAATGTGCGGAGCGCGCGCGTCCACATTGTGATGGCCAAGGATTCGGTATTTACCGATCAAGCGCGCGGGGCGAAGGCTTCGGTGACGCTGCGCTTGAAGCGCGGCTCGCTCTCCCGCGAAGAGATTGCGCAGATCGCGCGCCTGGTCGCGGCTTCAGTCGATAATCTGGATCCCAAGGACGTCGTCATCGTCGACGCTGACGGCAATCGCACGCTCAGCGGCGGCGGCGAAGATCCGGGAGGCGGCACGCTCGAGGAGCAGTTGACGCGCCGCCTCATTGCGATGTTGGCGCCGATCGTTGGCGCTGATCACGTCCGCGCGACGGTCAATGTGGAGTACGAGACCGGAAGCAGCGAAGAGAACGACGAGAAGTACGACCCCACGGTTAGCGTGCCCTTGAGTATGCAGCGTACCGAGGAAACGGAAGGCGGCGGTAGTTCCGGGGGAGTTCCGGGGACGTCGAGCAACGTTCCTTCCGCGAAGGCAGCCAGGGCTGCCAAATCTGCTTCCGCTCCTGCCCAAACAGCGACGGCACCGGGCTCCAAGACGGAGAGCGCGGTCTATGGCGTCAACAAAACCGTTCGCCATACCGTAGAGCCGGCAGGTGGCATTCGCCGCATTTCCGCAGCCGTGGTGGTAGACGACGATGCTGAGCGGCAGCAGCAGAATGGGAAGTGGATCACCGTCTATCAGAAGCGGAGCCCCCAGCAGTTGGCGATGATCACCCAACTCGCACAGGCGGCGATTGGCTTCAATGGCGCGCGCGGGGACAACATCACCGTCGAGAACCTCAGCTTCGACAGACCCGACACCGCCGAGCTTGATGCCCATCCCCTCATGCTTCGCTTGCGGAGCGGCGTACAGGATTTCTCGAGCCTGATTCGCTACGCGGTGCTGCTCGTCCTCTTTGTCCTCGTTTACTTTCTTATGATCCGGCCCATCCAGCGCAAAGTGCTGTCCACTCCGATGGCCGGTCCGTCTCTGCCTGCTCCGGCCGCCGCCGCTCAACTGGACAGCAGTCCGGAGATGGAGATCGTGAACCTCAGCCTGGGGCAACGTTCCCTGGCACTGAAGAAGGAACTGGCCGGTTTTATTCAATCGGAGCCAGAGGCCAGCACAATCGCGATTCGCGGCTGGTTGCATGAGGAGTCATGATGGGATCGGCGAGCAATGAGCCGGCATTGAGTGGCGCGCGCAAAGCGGCTATTCTTCTCACTTACTTGGGAGAAGAGGCGGCTGCAACGATCTTTCGCCAGTTGAGCGAAGATGATTTGCAACGCGTGGCTGACGAAGTAGCGAATCTGGGAGCCGTGCCGCCCGAGGTGTCGGTGCAGGTCTTCGAGGAGTACCGGCGCATGACATTAGGCCAGGAATACACCATGGCCGGCGGCCAGCAGCTTACCCGTCGTCTGCTGGTGAAGGCTTTCGGAGAAGAAGACGCCGAAGTCATCATGCAGAAGTTGACCCGCGCCAAAGAGCTTAACCCGCGGGAGGCCCTGCAACGCTCCGATCCACAAAAGCTGGCGCGGTTTATCGAAAGCGAGCATCCGCAGACCATTGCGCTGATCCTTGGACAGTTGACCGACCGGCAAGCCTCAGCGCTGCTCATGAGCCTGCCTGCGGAGATTCGCGCGGAGGCCGTGAAGCGGCTGGCGAACCTGCGGCGCTTTTCACCGGAGATGGCGAAGAAGGTTTCGTTTATGCTCACGCAGCGAATGAAAGCAATCGGAGAGCAGGGGAAACGGACTTATTCGGGGTTTCAGAGCGTAGCCGCCATCATGAACTGTGTCGACAACACGGTTGCCCAGGAGATCCTGGAGCAGATCGAAAACCAGGAGCCGCAGTTGGCCAGCGGCATTCGCGACCTGATGTTTACCTTCGGCGATCTGGTGCACGTGGGCGACGCGCAGGTCCGGGAGCTGACCGGAGCAGTGGAAAGAAAGACGCTTGCGACGGCGCTGAAGGGGACCAGCGAGGAGCTCAAGAACGTCTTTTTCCGCACCATGTCCTCGCGCGCTGTGGATCTGCTCAAGGAAGATATGGAGGCGCTCGGCCCGGTGCGCAGCCGAGAGGTGGCCAAAGCACAGAATGAGATTGTCGCGGTTGCCCGTCAGTTGGAGGCGGAAGGAAGGATTGTGTTGAAGAGCGAGGTCAACGATGAGTACATTGTTTAGCGATCCGGTCGCTGTACCGAAGCCTGCGCAGATTCTTGCGTTTCCCTACCTGGAGATCGGGTTGCAATCGGGGCACGCCGCAGAGACGGTGCAGGAGCCGCCTCCGCCCATTGACAAGAGTGCTCCGCCGGCTCCAACTCCCATGGAGATTGAAGCCAGGATCGAACGCGAGCGCGCCGAGGCGGTTAGCCAAACCGAGAAACGGATGCTGGTGGACTGGGAGTTGCGAAGCCAGAGGCAAGCGCAGCAGATCACCGCTGCAATCGAGCAGTTTGCTCAGGAGCGGAGCAGGTACTTTGCGCAAGTGGAAGCCGAGGTGGTGCGGCTGTCTCTGGCGATAGCGCGCCGCATTCTGCACCGCGAGGCGCAGGTTGATCCTCTGGTTGTCGCCGGACTGGTGCGGGTTGCAATCGAAAAGATCGAAACCATGTCGGGCATTACGGTGCGGACTGCCCCCGGAAACTGCCAGAGATGGCAGGAGCATCTCGCCGATGTCTCCGAGAGGGTGAAAATCTCCTTCGTGGCGGATCCGCAATTAGCCGCGGAGCAGTGCGTTCTGGAGACGGAGATGGGCTCGACAGAATTGGGAATTGAAGCTCAGGTGGCAGAGGTCGAAAAGGGCTTCTTTGATCTGCTCGCCCAGAGGCCAACTCGATCGTGAGCATTACGAACCCTCTTGAGCCGTTCTTCGATCGACTCCGCCAGGGAGCAACTCTGGTGTGGCGCGGCAAGGTGCTTCAGGTGGTCGGCAACCTGATCGAGTCGGAGGGGCCGGTGTGCTCCATCGGGGAATCGTGCGAGATTCTCGCCAGGAGCGGCGACCGCTACTTCGGTGAGGTGGTTGGCTTCCGCGGTTCCACCGTCCTGTCCATGGTGCTCGAGAATCCACAGGGTATACGGTTCGGCGACACCATTCTGGCGTCCGGAATCCGGCCGTCCATTCGTGTCGGACCGGAATTGCTGGGCCGCGTGATCGATCCCACAGGCAGGCCGCTGGACGGGCAAGGGGACTATCGGGCGGAGCGGCGGGTGCCGGTGGACGAATCCGCGCCTCTGCCTCTGGATCGAGTTCCCATCCGCGAAGTGTTAGGCTGCGGGATTCGCGCGATCGATGGATTCATCACCTGCGGGCGCGGCCAGCGCATCGGCATCTTCGGCGGCAGCGGGGTGGGGAAGAGCACCTTGCTGGGGATGATGGCCAGGGGCACGAGCGCAGACATCATCGTGCTGGCCCTGGTGGGAGAACGCGGGCGAGAGGTAGGCGAGTTCCTGGAGGTCATCGGGGAAGAAGGCCGCAAGCGATCCGTTGTCGTAGTATCAACCTCCGATCAATCTCCGCTGCTTCGTCTCCGCGCGGCTCTGGCGGCATCGGCGATCGCAGAGTATTTTGCTTATTCCGGTAAGCATGTATTGCTGGTGGCCGATTCCCTGACGCGCTTCGCTATGGCGCAGCGGGAGATCGGTCTGCTGGCTGGCGAGCCGCCCACCGTGAAAGGCTATACCCCCTCGGTCCTCAATGCGCTTGCCCGGCTGGTGGAGCGTGCAGGGTCCTTTCAGACAGGCAGCATCACGGCGTTTTACACGGTATTGATGGAGGGCGACGATCAGCAGGACCCGGTAGCCGATACGGTGCGCTCTCTGCTGGATGGCCACGTTGTCCTGGACCGGAAGCTGGCGATGAAAAACCACTATCCGCCGATTGCGATTCTGGACAGCCTCAGCCGCCTCATGCCGAGCATCGCTTCGCGCGAGCACCTCCAGCGGGCTGGAACTCTTCGGCAGATGCTGGCCTCCTATGCGCGCTCTGAGGATCTGATCCGGATCGGCGCCTATCAAAAGGGGGCGGACCAGGTCCTGGACCGCGCCATCGACATCCTCCCTCAACTCAATCAGTTCCTGCACCAGGCCCCGCATGAAATCGCGAGCTTCCCGGATGCGGTGAACACGCTTCTGCAGATTGCGGGTTAGGCAGCCTTGCGATTTCCTCTCACGGTTGTATTGCAGGTTCGTCTCCGCGCGGAAGAGCGTGAAGAAGCGCTCCTCAAGCAGATTTTGTCTGAACTGGCCAAGGGCAGAGCCTCCATTCAGGAGATGGAGGAGTCGCTGAGGTTGGCGCATGAGAGCCGGGTAGCGGCCACAGGCGCCAGCACCACGGCGCTCGATCTCTGCGCCCTTTACGGAGCGGTTGATGAACTGAATCGGCAGCGAAGCGCGCTCGAGGAACAGGTGCGGAAGCTGGAGCAACTTCGCGATAAGCAAATGCCTGTTTATCGCGCAGCACGGCAGAATCGCGAGATGATTGAGCAGTTGCTGGAGCGGCAACGCAGCGCATATCTCTTCGAGGCTGAAAGACGCGAGCAAAAAGACGTGGGCGATATCGCCGTCGGACAGCACATGCGCAGGAAAGCCGTCGCCAAGATCCGGCGGAGCGACGGCTCCTGAGCGGATTCCCGATTCCATTCATGTCATACGATCTTCAAGCCTGTGGCTCACTAGCCTGCATTATTCGTGAAGCGCGAGGTAGCGAAAGCCTTTTTGTGCTACAAACATGTTGACAAGACAGTGTTTAAGGCACGCAGAAAGGCTTTCGCTTGACCGATTCTACCGCGACAGAGCGTT
>JAJZCY010000124.1 GCA_021828835.1 Acidobacteriota bacterium
TTTTGCACTGGGAGCATTTCTAGGCAGAACAGCGGAACAGTCTCCAGGTTGCGGAAGACCGTGTGCGCTCATCCAAATACACTGGAGCGCAACGTGCTCGCATGACTACGTATTTCGGGAATGTCTGGCTGGTCCGGCTGGTGCTGGAGCGCGGACTGGCCGCGCTCTATCTTCTTGCGTTCGTCGCCGTACTGCGTCAGTTCAAGCCGCTGCTCGGGGAGGACGGCCTGCTGCCGGTTCCGGAGTACCTGCAAGGAATGACCTTCCGCCAGGTGCCCAGCCTCTTTCTCTGGCGCTACTCCGACCGGCTGCTCAACCTGGTCGGCTAGATTGAGATGCTGAAAGATGTTTAATCATTCGAGTAAATATGCTCCAATAAGAGGAAGTTGCCGGCCCGCGGCAGCTTTCGATTCATAGATACTTCACGAGGTCCCATGCGCACCCTTACGCTCGAAGAGCACTTCACGATTCCCGCTGTCATCGCAGCGCACCAGAACCAGCATCCGGCCGGCATCGCCGTGCCGCCCTTTTTCAAACGGATCATGGAACCGCTGCTGGACCTGGGTGCCGGCCGCATCGCCGCTATGGATCGCGACGGCGTGGACCACCAGGTGCTCTCGCTCACCGCCGGCGGCTTGACCTACTTTGAGAAAGGCCTGTCGCGCGAACTGGCGCAGGAAGCCAACCGCGCCGCCGCGGAGGCCGCGGCCAGGCATCCAGAGCGGTTGAGCGCCTTCGTCAACCTGCCCATGCTGGAACCAGAACTGGCCGCCCAGGAACTGGAGACCTATGTAGGCCGCCACGGATTCAAAGGCGGATTCATCGAGGGCACGGTCAACGGCGAGTTTCTGGACCACCCGCGCTTCCTGCCCGTCTTCGAAGCCGCGCAGGCGCTCGATGTGCCCATTTACCTGCATCCCTCTCCACCGCCGGCAGCCGTGCAGCAGGCCTACTTCAGCGACCTCGAGCCGCCCTTCAACAGCCTTCTGGCCACCGCCGGCTGGGGCTGGCACGCCGAAGTCGGCATGCACTGCCTGCGCATGATGATCGCCGGCCTGTTCGATCGCCTGCCGCGGCTCAAGATTCTCATCGGCCACATGGGCGAGAATCTGCCCTTCTCGATTGCGCGCGCGCAGTTCATTCTGTCGCGCGGACCGCTCAAGACCGAGCACACGCTGGAGCAGTACTTCCGCGAAAACTTTTGGCTGACAACTGCCGGCTACTTCAGCCTCCCGCCGCTGGAGTGCGCGCGCCAGGTGGTGGGCATCGAGCGGATTCTTTACTCGGTGGATTATCCCTTTGCCGGTATGGACACCGGCCGGGAGTTCCTGGAAACCATCCGCACGCACCTGAACGAGGAGGAGATCGAAAAGGTGGCTTGGAGAAATGCGGCGGAGTTGCTGAGAATAGCGTAGAGCGGTGCGGAGGACGCGTGGGCTTCCCACCCTTTTCACGATGAGCCTGCGAAAAGGATGGGCACGGAATCGCTGGAGCTACGCGCGCGTTCTCCATTTTGCGGAGAGCGCGGCCAGCTTGTCTTCCATCGTCTGCGGCGGCGCGGGCGCCTGCTGTTTCTTCGGCGCGGGGCGGCCGGCGGGCGCCATCAGCGCCTTGATGGAAAGCCCGATGCGCTTGGCCTTTGCATCCACGGTCAGCACCTTCACCTTCACAATTTGCCCGGTCTTCACGGCTTCTGCCGGGTCCTTGATAAAGCGGTTGGAGAGCTCGCTGATATGCACCAGGCCATCCTGGTGAACGCCGATATCGACAAACGCGCCAAACTTGGTCACGTTGGTCACCACGCCTTCGAGCACCATGCCGGGCTGCACATCGGTGATCTCGCGGACCTCTTCATGGAACTGCGGCGCCACGAATTTGTCGCGCGGGTCGCGCCCGGGCTTGCGCAGCTCGGCCAGAATGTCTTCCACCGTATAGGAGCCCGCCGCAAGCTCGCTGCGGTCCACCTTTTCGAGCAACTGCGGCTGGCGGATGATCTCTTCCACCGAAGTGTTGAGCGAGGCGGCGATCTGCTCCACCACCGGGTACGATTCCGGATGCACCGCGGTCATGTCGAGCGGGTTGTCTCCATTGCGGATGCGCAGAAAGCCCGCGGCCTGCTCGTAGCTCTTGGGTCCGATCCCGGGCACCTTGAGCACCTGCGCGCGGGAGCGGAAGATGCCGTTGTCGTTGCGGTAGCTGACGATGTTCAGCGCGGTGCGCTCGGTGATGCCGGCCACGTAGCGCAGCAGCGTCCACGAGGAGGTGTTCAGGTCAACGCCTACGCGGTTCACGCAGCTCTCGACCACATTCTCCAGCGACTCGGCCAGCTGGCGCTGATCCACGTCGTGCTGGTACTGGCCCACGCCGATGGATTTGGGATCGACCTTCACCAGTTCCGAAAGCGGGTCTTGCAGGCGCCGCGCGATAGAGATGGCTCCGCGGACGGTCAGATCGAGATCCGGAAACTCCTGCCGTGCCACATCGGACGCCGAGTAGACGCTGGCGCCGGCCTCGCTCACCGTGACGGAGAAGATGCTGTCGATTCCCTTGTCGCGCAGGAAGCCGCGCACGAAGGCGTCGGTCTCGCGCGAGGCCGTTCCATTCCCGATGGCGATGGCGCGCACGTTGTGCTTGCGCAACAGCGCCTCCAGCTTGCCCGCGGCTTCTGCGTTGCCGTGCTTGGAGGTGTGCAGGTAAAGCACATCGTGGGCCAGTATCTTGCCGGTCTCGTCCACGATCGCAACCTTGCAGCCGGTGCGTAAGCCGGGATCGATGCCCAGCACGGAGATCGGACCGGCCGGCGCGGCCAGCAGGAGGTTGTAGAGATTGTCGCGGAACACGCCGATGGCCTCGGTATCCGAACGGCGCTTCAATTCGAGGCGAATCTCCGCCTGGATCGAGGAGTTCAGCAGCCGCTTCCATGCGTCGTCGATGGCGAGATCGAGCTGCGGCGTCCAGTCGCCGGGAGCGCGGAGTATATGACGGCGAATGACAGCGAGCGCGCGCTCCGCCTCGATCTCGAGCAGGAAGTAGAGCACATTCTCGCTCTCGCCGCGGCGGATGGCCAGCATGCGATGCGAGGGGATGGTCTTCACCGGCTCCTTGTACTCGTAGTACATCTTGAACTTTTCCTGCTCGTCGACGGCATCGGTCACCTTGCGGCTCATCACAATGCCCTCGTCGAAGACGAGCTGGCGCAGCGCCTTGCGCAGATCGGCGTCCTCGCTGATCCACTCGGCCACGATGTGACGCGCGCCTTCCAAAGCTTCTTCCACCGAGGCGACGCCCAACTCGGCGTTCACAAAACCGGCCGCCATGGTCTCCAGCGGCTCGGCTGCCGGCTGCTGCGCCCACAGATAGCCGGCCAGCGGCTCCAGCCCCTTCTCGCGGGCAATGGTGGCCTTGGTGCGGCGCTTGGGCTTGTATGGCAGATAAAGATCTTCCAGCTCGCTCTTGTCGAGCACCGCCAGGATGCGCGCCTTGAGCTCATCGGTAAGCTTGCCCTGCTCGGCGATCGAGGCCAGAATCGTCTCGCGCCGCTCTTCCAACTCCCGGAAGTAGGCGAGCTTTTCTTCGATGGCCCGGATCTGCACCTCATCGAGGTTGCCCGTGGCCTCCTTGCGGTAGCGCGCGATGAACGGCACCGTGCCGCCGTCATCGAGCAGCTCGATCACCGCCGTAATGCCGCGCAGCGGAAGGTTCAGGGTCTGGGCGATGTGCTGGAGGATTTCGGGGGAGAGAGTCTTCTTGTCCGGCATAGGTTCTTGTTCATCCTAACCGGAACAACGCCGCCCGCGACTGCATGCGCTGTGCAAAATCGGCAGCGCATGCAATCGCTGCAAGCAGTTAGCCCCGCCTCAGAATTTGTGGTGGGCCACCATGTCCTGGTACTCGTCCCAGGAGTTGATCTTCTTGAGCTGCTCTTCGAGCTGCGTGGCGTCGTAGTGCGGCAGCATCGAAGGCGCATCGGCGAAGTCCAGTGCCGTAATCCCCACCACCGCCACGCCCAAGTTCAGGTCGCGCTGGTTAACCTTGTCGAAGGTGTCGCCCGGCTTGTGGTGAATCTGGAAGTACTTGTCGGTCGGATTCCAGAGCACGTAGGCCGGCACACCTTTGACCAGAAACGGCGCATGATCGGTGTCGAAGGTGAAGCGGCCGCTGTCGGTGGTTCCACCTGCGCCGAGGGCATCCAGCAGGGGCTTGATCGGGGCCAGGGCCGTTTTCTCGTCGTCGCGGCCCCACACGTACCAGCCCTCCGGCGCCTGCGCACCAGTGTCGGTGATAAAGACGCCGGCGCATTTATCCATATCGCCCGCGTGCTGGCGCACATAGGCGAGCGAGCCGAGCAGGTCTTCCTCTTCGCCGCCAAACAGGATGAAGCGGATGGTGCGCTTCGGCTTGATGCCAGTGGCCTCCATCGCCTGGGCAACCGCCAGGACGGCGGCCGCGCCGGTCCCGTTGTCTTGCGCGCCGGTGCCGAGCTGCCATGAATCGAGATGGCCGCCAACGACCACGAACTCGCCGTTCTTATCCGTTCCCGGAATCTCGGCAACAACGTTGTTGACCTTCACGTGCTGGCGGATCTTGTTCTTGAAGCTGAACTCGACTTCCACCGGCCCCTGCGCCAGCAGGCGGCGCAGCAGCAGCGTGTCCTCTTTGCCTACATTCGCCACCGGCAGCGGCGCGATGGTGCCGTCGCAGCAGGTGAGGCCGAACATGCTGGAGACGTTCTGATCGGCGCCGACGCCGAGCAGCACGCCGCGCGGCCCTTCCTGGGCCAGCTTCGCCAGCAGATCGAGCATCTTGCCATCGAGCAGCTTGCCGCTAGCCTTGAAGGAGTCGAAGTCCACCAGAACCACCGCATCCTTGATCTTGGCAGCGTTGGAGGTGATGGCCTCGTCGGTGATCGCGGGCAGATAGAAGACGTTCCCCTTCACGCCTCCGGCCGGCGTCGACGGGCTCCAGCCATCGGCCTCCAGGTGCAGCCGCTGCCGGTGCGGCTCCAGCATCTCGGCGGTGGCCCACACCTCCGGCTGCCAGGTGGCGTTGATCTGCCACGGGTCGCGATGCACGTTTGAAACTCCCATCCGCTTGAACTCGCTCACCGCCCAGTCCACGGCTTTGTCGTAGTTCCCCGACCCGGTGAGGCGCGGGCCGATGTCGTCGGAGAGATGGCGGTCGTACTCGTAGGCCTTATCGGCCAGCATGAGCTGCCCGCCCAGCTTGACCAGCGCGGCATCCGTGGACGGAGATAATTGCGCAGGGGGCGCCGCAGGCGCGGAAGCCTGGGCGACGACCACTGCGGGAACCGCGGCAAATGCAAGAGCGGCAACAGGTGCAAAAAGGGATCGGGTAAGGCTTGTCATTTTCATGGCGGGGTCCAGTGTAGCAGGGGGGCGGCGCCTTGCCCGATGCAATAAAATAGGGTACGCAACCACTTCGACGACAAGGTTCCCGCGCAATGACGGCAGAATTGAAATCTTCTCTGGTGACCGCTATCCAGGCGGCCGCGCAACAGGCTGGATTGACGATGGTCTCCGCGACCCAGGGCAAGTCCAGCGACGGCCGCGGCACCGCCGTGTTTCAGCTCGGCCTCAAGGGCGGCGACAGCGGCCGCACGCTCCAGCTCGAACTCAGCGACGCCTTCGACTTCGACAAGCCGCACCTGCTGCCGCAGATGACCGCGCACCTGGCCGGTGAGGCCAAGCGCCTGCGCAATCCGCGACCGGAGTGCTACGTCACCCTGGCCGGACTGCCCATCGCCTTCGGCCGCTTCGAGTGGCCCTTCCACCGGTCGACCTCAGGCGCCGACACCTACATCGTCCACGGCGAGATGCGCCTGGAAGACGGCGGCGCGCACAACCTCCATGCCAAGCTCGCAGCCAGCGTCACGCTCACCTTCGCCGAGATAGTGCCGGCCATGGAACAGCCCTACGCCGAGAGCTTCATCTACAACGCCGTGCGCAAGACCGTGGACATGGGCCAGCTCGAGTTCCTCAAATCCGGCAACCGCCAGCCGGTGCCCGTCACCACGCGCTACTACAGCCGCTGGCAGAAGAAGTTCCTCTTCACCGAAACCGACGACCAGGAGCGCCTGCGCTACCTGCTCAGCAAGGTCTACTGGCTCTCCGGCGTGCTCGGCGCGGGCAAGCCGGTGTGGATCGCCGACCCCTACGACGCGCAGTACCTGAACACCGGCGAAGCTGATCTGGTGCGCATGGCCGGTCACGAGGCTGGCGAGGGACTGATGACGCTGGATGGCGAGTTTGCCGCCGCCACCCCAGCGCTGATGGCGCAGGCGGCCACCTACGAGGCCATGCGCGACGCAGCCCTGGCCTTCACCAAGCCGCAGTTCAACGAGTCCATGCGCGCCGGCGAAGCCAACATGTAATGCACCCGGTGCTCATCTGGCCGGCACATCGGCCGAGAGCACCTGCATCCCTTCCGGCGTGTGCTCCTGGGCGTTTTGTTCGGCGGTGATGAAGACCTTAAAGCGCGAGAACGGCGTCTTGACGTGAAGTTCTCCCTGCTCCTTACCGTTGAGCTGGATCTGGCCGAGATTCTGCGGCTGATGCCCAGGCTCTTGGATCCACACCAGATAGACGTTGGCCGGGGGCCGCAAAGAATCCGGCTGCGCCAGGGAGCTCACCTTGACGTCCAGCGTACGGTTCCCGTTGGCGCCCTGGTCGACAATCACCACGCCCTGAGCCGCCGGCGTTTCACGCCCGGCCATCATCTGCACCTTTTTCCCGCCTCCGAAGGGCCATATCAAAACCGCGCAAGCGATCAGCGGCGCTATCCCAAAAAAGGAGCCGGAAGAGTTGAATCCGATAGCCCGGCGCGCTTCACGCTGGGCCTGTTTTGCCTGGTTTCCTTTGAAAATGGCCTTCCACAATGCGTCCATTCGTTTTTCCCCTCTCCAGCGCTCAGATGCGCGCCGCCGCGATGCAGGCAGGGGGTGCTTTCGAATGAACAAAATGGCAGCGCCTGAAATTGGAAGAGATGAAACTCAATTTCCAGGGCTGCATCGGGGGGCCTCGGCTGCTGCGAGCGGAGGTTGCTCAGAGCGGGTTTCCGCACCCGGCGCAGAACCGCGAGCCGGCAGGGTTGCTGGCCTGGCACCGCCGGCATACCGCTGGCGTGAAAACCGTCTGGGGGGGGATGGGCGCGGCCCCGTTCAGCGGCTGTCCCCACCCGGGCACCGGAATGCCCAGCGTAGCCGCAATGGTCGCGGCCTGGATGGCATTGAACTCGCGCACGCGGCCCGGCATGAAGAAACACTCGATTACGCCCAGGATGGCCGGGATTCCCGTCCAGCAGAACAGGCAGTACAACACCCCCAGCCCCATGCGCCGCAGGTAGAAGTGATGAACCCCGAAGGTGCCGAGAAACAGCGCCAGCAGGATACCCACGACCTCGTCGCGCCGCGCGGCGCCATATTGCTGATAGAACACAGCTTCCGGATTGGGCATGGGTGCAGTGCTCATGGCGTTCTCCTTGATCCTTCTGGGATGACAATACGCAGGGGAAGGCTGGGCGGTTCCTTTACCAATTTCCCGCAGCCATTGTCCCACAGCCTCCCGCCCATCTAGCATCGAATCGGACATGAGCTCACAGACATCCTCCGCAACTTCGAAGCCTGACGCCGCCCTCTCCGGCACCTTCCGCATCGGCGGCGACCTGCCGGTTCACCGGCTCGGCTACGGCACCATGCGCCTGGTGGGCGAGGGCGCGTGGGGCGAGCCTGCCGACGCCACAGAAGCCAGGCGGGTGCTCCGCCGCGCGGTAGAGCTGGGAGTGACGCTGATCGATACAGCCGACGCCTACGGTCCCGAGATCGCCGAGCGGCTGATCGGCGAGGCGCTGGCGCCCTATGCAGCGGGCGTAGTGATCGCCACCAAGGGCGGCATCACCCGCCAGGGTCCCGCCAAGACGGAGTACGTCGGCCGCGCGGGTTACCTCATCCAATGTGTCGAAATGAGCCTGCGCCGGCTCAAGCTGGAGCGCATCGAGCTCTACCAGTTGCACCGCATCGATCCGCACACGCCGCTGGAAGAATCTCTGGGTGCTCTCAAGCGGCTCCAGGAGCAGGGAAAGATCCGGCACATCGGCTTGAGCGAGGTGACGCCCGCCCAGATCGAAGAGGCCGAGAAGATCGTTCCCGTCGTCACGGTCCAGAACCGCTACTCGCTCGGCGACCGGCGTCATGAAGAGACGCTTCGCTACTGCGAACGCCGCGGCATCGGCTTTCTTCCCTGGTATCCGATCAACGCCGGCAAACTGCTCAAGCCGGATCATCCGGCGGCTGAGGTCCTGGAGCGCATCGCCGGGCTGCATCTGGTCACGGTTTCGCAACTGGCGCTGGCGTGGCTGCTGCAACACTCGCCGGTGCTGCTGCCCATTCCCGGCACGTCAAGGGTCGACCACCTTGAAGAGAACATGCGCGCGGCAGAGCTTAAACTGAGCCGCGAAGAATGGGCGGAGATCGAAGCCGCCGCCGGAGCCTGAGCGCGCGGGCTCAGCCGAGGGGCGTGGTGGCCATGTACTTCCACACCTTTTCGTACTCGCGGCGCAGCGTCGATCCATGCGCCTGCTTGGCGATCTTCCAATCGTTGATCAGGATCTGAGGGTGACCGTGTACGCCTTTGCCCGGCTTCACATGCTCCATCTTCGGCTTGGACGTCTCCATCAGCACCTTGCAGTTCGCAATCTGGTGGTGAATGTTGAACATGTCTTTCTTGCTGAGAAAGGCGAAGAAGCGCGCCGGCGGGGTGGCGCTGGGGCGCGACTGCCACGGCGCGGGCTCGTGCAGATTGTCCAGGTAATCCTGCGGGCCTGAGAAGATCAGCACCCGGTCCACCTTGTACATCTTGCCGAGAAAGGCCGCGTGGCCGGAGCCCTGCGAGTGCCCTGCCACCACCATGCGGCTCCAATTCGGCTGGCCGTTGGCCACAAATTGCCCCCACCCTCCGCTGGGATCATGCTGCGCGAGGTAGACCAGCAGCTTCTGCAGCCTGTTGAGAATCGAGTTGGCTCGATCCACGTGGATCTTCCCACTGCCCGGCGCGCCCAGCACAATCGCCTCGCGGTAGTGGTCGAAGCACTTGGGATCCTGGCTGTGCGCGCAGGTCACCGCCACCACGTTGTCTTCATAATCCAGGCTGATGGCGTGATAGCCCCATGTGGCGTAGGTGCTGACGATCCACGTGCTTCGCTCCGCCCGGCCTCCGGTGCCCACGAAAAACACCAGCAGCCGATGGTTCGAAGCCACCTGCGGATCGTAGACCGCAACGTGCGGCCCGTGCACAGCCCGGATGGCGGGGTCGGTCTGCTGCGGATCTACGCGCAGAACCTTCACCTGCGCGCGGGCGATCGCGCCGCACGGAATCAGCGTCAGAAAAATGGAAAGGGATAGAAGGAAACGAGAACGCGAACCGCGTGCAGTTTGGGGCCCCATCATCACAGCCAATGCTCGACTCCTCTCGCGGACAGTTTACCCCTTGATCGCCGCCGGCCGCTGCTCCATCCGTTATCCTTGCCTCGATGCCCCTCAGCCTCTCCGTCGTGCTGATTACCAAGAACGAGGCGGCCAATCTGCCGCGAACGCTGGCCAGCCTCGCTTGGGCGCAGGAGATCGTCGTCCTCGATTCTGGCTCGACCGATACGACGCTGGAGATCGCCCGCGCTGCCGGTGCGCGCGTGTTCACCGAGCCCTGGAGGGGCTTTGGCGCGCAGAAGAACGCCGCCATCGCCCACGCCACCGGCGACTGGATCCTGTCCCTCGACGCCGACGAGGAGGTCAGCCCCGCGTTGGCCCACGAGATTCAGGCGCTGCTACGGAACGAGCCGCCGCATGCCGCCTATCGCATTCCACGCCTGAATCATTTTCTCGGCCAGCCCCTGCGGCACGGCGGTTATTGGCCCGACCCCAAGCTGCGCCTCTTCCGGCGTGGCGCGGCGCGCTTTGAGGAGCGCCCCGTCCACGAGTCGATGCAGGCTCAGGTTCCCGTAGGCCAGCTCAGCGGCCATCTGGTGCACCGCTGCTATCCCACCATGGCCGAGTACATCGAACACATGAACCGCTATTCGAGCGCCGGCGCGCAGATGCTGGTGGCCTCCGGCCGCGCCGGCCGCACCTGGTCCTGGCTTGTCTGGAACGCGGTGCTGAATCCGGCAGCGACATTCCTCTACAACTACATCTTTCGCCTGGGCTTTCTGGACGGCCGCGCGGGGCTGCTCCAGCACCTCAACCACTCGGTCTACATCCACTGGAAGTATGCCAAGGCATGGGAGCAGGCCCGCGCCTCAACAGGGGAGCAGCGTTGAACGCGAACACCCTTCGGCCTAAGCCGAAGGGTGTTCGCGTTTTCGGGCGGAGGCACCGAATGATGCCTTACGGCTCGACGTGCTTCGGGGCCGATCCGAATGAGCCGTACCAGGTAATGAACAGATAGCAGAAGACCGGGATGACCAGCGCCGTCTGGTAATTGGAGTGGTCCTTGACCCAGCCGATGGCCACCGGGATCAACGCGCCGCCAACAACCGCCGAGGTGATGATCCCCGATCCGCGGCTGCTCAGCGGTCCCAGACCGGTGAGGCCCAGCGCGAAGATGGTGGGGAACATCACGGAATTGAAGAAGCCAGCCAGCAACAGGGCTGCAATAGCGGCTTCCCCGGGGGTGAACATCGAGAGCACCACCAGGCCGGCCGCAATCACGCCAAAGGCGGTCAGCAGCTTGCCCGGCTTCACCAGACTGAACATCCAGGGGGCCAGCAGACGGCCCACCAGCGCCCCGCCCCAGTAAAACGCCACCAGCTTCTGCGCGGTTTGCAGGGTGAGGGTATGCAGTCCGCCGTGCGTCGTGTCACTGAAGTAGAAGACCATGATCGTGGCCAGTCCCACCTCGGTGCCCACGTACAGGAAGATGCCAACGGCGCCCATGACCGTGTGCGGGAAGGTCCAGATGCTGCGCGTTGTCTCCCCCTGCATCTCCGGCTTGCGCTCCGCCTCGATGTGGGGCAGGTGCGTGAACAGAAGGGCGATCGCCAGCACCACCAGGGCGATGGCGACCACAATATACGGCAGACGGACGGTGCTGGCAATCGTGACCTGATAGGCGTGCTGGACAGCCGGGCTCTCCTTGGCCACCACCGCCGGGTCCATGAATTTACTGGTCAGGATGAACGTGCCCACGACCCAGGGCGCGATCGTCGCGCCGAGAGAGTTGAAGGCCTGCGCCAGAGTGAGACGCGCCGGCGAGCTCTCTTCGGGGCCCAGGGCGGCCGCGTACGGGTTCGCCGCGGTCTGCAATCCCGTCACGCCCGCGCCCACCACGAAGATCGCGGCCAGAAACAGCGGGAAGGAGATAATCTGCGCCGCCGGCAGGAACATGAGCGCGCCCACCACCTGCAGGAACAGGGCAACAATCATGGTCCCCTTGTAGCCAATCTTCTCGATCAGCCACGCCATCGGGGTGGCAAACACAAAATAGGCAAAGAAGAAGGCGAAGTTGGCCAGCATCGCCTGCCAGGTCTCGAGCTTGTGCACCTCGAAAATCTGCTTCAGCTCCGGCACCATTCCCTGATTGAGATTGGTGATAAAGCCAAACAGAAAGAACAGCGTGGTAATGGCGATAAAGGGAAAGAGAAGCCCCGGCGAAGTGAGCCGCGTTTTAGGTTTATGAACGGTTGCCATTGATTCCCCGCTTTCTGGAAAAAGTGATGGAGGCGCCGTCTTCCTGGACGGGCACAGAACCCCTCTGCCGGCCGGAGATGAGCGCAAGCCTCTTGCCGGCGGCCACAAGGTTCCGCCTGGTAGTGCTGCACTCAACACTATACGGCGGGCCATGGCCGTGGAAA
>JAJZCY010000125.1:0-6011 GCA_021828835.1 Acidobacteriota bacterium
CCGTTGGAGAGCACAAAGCGGTCGCGGTCAGCCCAATGCGAGTCGGCCGGGTTGTGCTTCATCAGCTTGTGGAACAGCAGGTAGGCCATGGGCGCGCAACCCAGCGGCGCACCGGGGTGGCCGCTATGCGCCTTCTCCACCATGTCCACGGCCAGCAGCCGCAGGGTGTCGATGGAAAGCTGGTCAAGAGAGAGGCCGGCGAGGCTGGTAGTCATAAGGGTAGAAACTCTTCCTTTCCTCCAACTGGATTGCGCTGATTCACGACTCGTGGAACGCGGACTCTGCTCTTGTGCAGAGAAGAGGCAAGGCACGCTGCCAGAGCTACCCAGGCTGCGGCTTCCCCGCGATTGAGTGAGGCTCAGGCTACCTCTACCTCAACCTTTACATTGTATCCAAGCCAGCTCTCCGGCTCGGTCCAATGCAGGGTCCACTCGATCTCCCGAGCGGTCTTCTCCGGGCGCAGATCGGCACTGAATCCCGCGCTTCCATAGCCACGGCTCGAGGTGGTGTGTTTGGTCTTCCAGCCGTCGGTGGTCCAAACCACATCGAATCTTCGCTCGTCGAGAATCCGCAGCGCGCGCCCCGCAGCGATCTTCTGGATCGGCCGGTGGCGTGTATAAACTTCGATGCTGCGCCTGATCTTCTTCCGACCCCGCGGATCGCAATAGCGTGCATAGACGGGTTCGATGCGGTCGAAGACCTTGCCGTCGCGCGCAGAGCGCAGCAGCTTCAGGTACTCGGCGTGGGCCCACACCAGCGGCACCGCCGAGCCCGCGGGACTGCCCTTGCGCAATTCGTAGGCGGGAACATCGCCGTCGTCCCACACCTGCTCGGGCAGCATCTTGCCGGAGGTCGCAAAGGCCTCATAGGTGTGGAGCAGTGCGGAGATGTCGCGGCCGGCGGCCAGCTCGTAATGGGCGCGCTCGCCGGTGAGGAGCGGCCACGGCCGGCCCTGTCCCCAGCCTTTGTAGGGGGTGCCGTCTTCGCGCTGGCCGTAGCCGTCGAAGTTGTAACGCAGCCATCCCGGGCCCTGCGGCAGATCGCGCTTCAGCACCGCGTCCACTACCCGCAGCGAATCGACAATCAGTGGATCGTCTGCACGCCGGATTCCGTACCTCACCAGTTCCAGAAATCCCGCATCGATGATCTCGCGGGCCTCGAACTCATAACGCGTCCCCGGCGGACGGTTGGCGAGCGTCAGGGTCTCTTTGCCGCAGCTCTCGTGCGCATAGGCGGCGCCGCACTCGGGCGGCCGGATGCGCATGTAGTGGCGCTTGACCTCGGGATGCAGCACGCCGTTGTTGGTTGCGGTCCAGTCTTCCAGGTGGCCTTCGATCCAGTCGGCGAACTCCTCCAGAAACTGCGCACCGGTATCGCTCTCGCAGGCGCGCGCCATCTCGGCCGCGCAGATCAGGCCGGCAATCACCGCGGCCAGGGTGGAAGGCGAGTAGCCGGCATTCTCTTCCCAGCGCTCCTGCTGGGTAATGGGCGCCTGCCTTACCAGACAACCGGCGGCGCGCTCCACGAAGGGGAAGGTGTCCAGCTCGCCCAGACCGCCGGCCTTCCAGAGCCTCCATGCGAGGATCAGCGGAAAAGCGATCTCGTCGAGCTGCTTGCCCTGCCAGTAGGGTGTGCCATCGATCCAGAAGTTCTGCGCGAATCCGCCGTCCGGCTGCTGCGTGCAGGCCAGGTAGACGAGCGCGCGCCGCGCCGTCTCCGCGCGCCCGCAGGCCAGCAGCGCGGTTGCGGTCTGCACCATGTCGCGCGTCCACACCAGGTGATAGCCGCCCATATCGTCGTCGTTCATCACCTGGCCCCAGGGGATAGATGCAGAAGCCACAAAAGCGCCGGCGAAGGTCTTGTCCTCGTGGGCCAGCAGCACGTTGTGGCTGGCGCGCATCAGCTTGCCGCCATCCTGCGCCTTGTCCGCCAGCCACTCGGGATTGGCGGCGCGGTGCCACTGCTCGATGAAGCGCTTGCGCAGATCCTGGTAATCCATGGAGAGCGCGCCCATGGTCTTTTGCGCGGCGGTGTGGGTGCCCTGGCCGATGCCGATGGCAAGCGTGAACTCGACCGCGGCGGTGCTGGCACCGCTCTTCTGCGAGTTGCCGCCGTTCTTACCGCTCAGCGCGGCCCAGCGCGCGTTTTCAGAAAGATCCAGCTCCCCCATAATGGCCACGTTGCCGGCGGTTGCGGAGCCGAACTCCCACTCCATGCGCTTGTGCTGCATCAGGTCCTGCCAGCCGTCGCTGGCGCCGACGAAGCCGCAGCTTACGCGGGAAAAGCCGCAACTGGCGGCCATGGCCAGCGACCAGCCGTTCTTCCAGGCCATCAGCACCTTGCGTCCTGCCAGATCCACGGCGCGCGCGGTGTTATCAGCTCCGCCGCCGTCCAGATGCGGGGCCAGCAGCGCGTAGACTTTGAGGCGCGGCAGCAGGTCGGGCGCGGCTTCCAGGCGCACCCGGTTCAGCACCACCGAGTGGTGCGGATCGCAGATGATCTCCTTGGTGAGCGTGTAGCGCCCCTCCGGATCGCGATTCACATAGCGCACCCCCAGCGATTCCGCGTCGATGTACTCAAAGCTGGAGACGAGCTGGCGCTTCTCCTCATGGACGAAGGTCTCTTCGTCGGTGATGAGAAACTCCATGTCGCGCACCTGGGCGCGGTCAATGGTGGGGTGATAGATCTCGTTGAGAATGCCGTGCGACGAGGTAAACCAAATGCGGCTCGAGGCCGAATAGGCGGTGCCCACCGCATCTTTCACGCTCGACGTCCAACGCGGAATCAGGCCGGGGCTGCCGAACGCCTCGCCCTGCTGCTCAAGCCAGCGGTACAGCGGCAGATCGCTCATGAATGAGGTCACAGTTCCAATCGAAGAGATGGGAAAGCATCGAGCGGGAACAGTGATTTAGATGGATTTCAGGCGGGTTGGTTACATGCAAGCGAGGAGGCAGCAAGTCAGCAAGTCAGCGAGGCGGCAAGGCGGCAAGGCGGCGGCTGAAGCGCTTATTCGCCCCCCTTCGCTCGATTCAGAAGCTGCGCGGCCACACGTTCTTGCCATCCAGGCTGAAGTGCAACGCCCGTTCACTGTTTGGCACGTGGGAGAAAACGGCACGGGGATTGCTTGATTGGCTGCTGAAGAAACTGAAGGAGAGACTTATGGCGTACCTGCTTGCCCGATGTCCGATGCTCGGCTGTAACCACCGCACCCTGGTCTGCGACCTTCACTCCGAGAGCATGCCGTCGTTCGAGCCCGGAATCTATGTCGCTGTGAAATGCGCTCATTGCGGCGAAATCTATCGCGAAACCGTCGCTCGCCTGGAGCTTTGCCACTGCCCGGGCACCGGCGCAGCTTCCCACGATATGGGCCAGACTGCCGCGGAGCCTGGACCGGTCCCCCGGTAATTTCTGCACTCCTACCCTCTCTTTTTTTCGCACCCGCCAGAGCCCGAGGCGCACACGGAATGGAAGCGTGCCGCGGCCGGAGCTATGATCTTGCTTATCACACATTTCCCGCACCCTGGCGGGGGCTTTCGGCATCCATCTTGTTAACCAGGCTTTTAGCCCAGTCGAGATCCGCTGCAACCCATGTTCCTTGAGCCACCCTGCCGGCGGCTCGTCTCAGAACCCTGAACCGTGCCGTAACTTGCGCCTTTACAATCGGAAACGGAGGAATTTCCCTATGGCCTACGAACTGCCCCCTCTTCCCTATGACTACAAGGCACTCGAGCCGTTCATCGATGCCGAAACCATGCACCTGCACCACGACAAGCATCACCAGGCCTATATCAACAATGTGAATGCGGCGCTGGCCAACCACCCGGACCTGGCGGCGCTCTCCGTGGACGACCTGCTGCGCGACCTGAACCGCGTCCCCGAAGACATCCGCACCACGGTGCGCAACAACGGCGGCGGGCACTCGAATCACACCGCCTTCTGGAAGCTGATGGGCCCGGCCAACACGCCTGGTATCGGCGGCGAGCCGACCGGCGCCATCGCCAACCAGATCGCAACGGACTTCGGTGATTTTGAGAGCTTCAAGAAGGCCTTCAACGAGGCGGCCGCCAAGCAGTTCGGCTCGGGCTGGGGCTGGCTGGTCTTCACCGGCGGCAAGCTCAAGATCGTGACCACGCCCAACCAGGATTCACCGCTGTCGCAGGGACTGTATCCGATCCTGGGCAACGACGTTTGGGAGCACGCCTACTATCTCAAGTACCAGAACCGCCGCCCCGAGTACCTGGCCGCGTGGTGGAATGTCGTGAACTGGGAAGAGGTCAATCGCCGGTTCGCTGTGGCGAAGGGATAGAGCAGAAGACAGAGAACAGGGATCAGAGAACAGGAAACGGCTGATTGAGGACCGTGGCCAATCATCAATCTCGACGGATCCCTGTTCCCTGAATCTCTGTTCTCTAAGAGCTGTTCTCTGTCTACTCCGCCTCCACCGGCTCCTTCACCGGGTCGAGCGTCTCCAGTCCTTCGTTGCGAGCAGCTTCCAGCAGCTCCGGCGAGGAGGAGACGAAGATGATCGGTGTGCCCTGAAACATCTCGCGGGCATTGAGGGCCGCGGCAAGTTGCAGGGTGGAGGGCCAGCGCAGGGTAGTGCGATCCAGCAACTGGCGCGCGATCTCCAGCACGGCCGGATTCAGCGGCTGCTGCACCATGCGGGCAGCTTCCAGGCGGAGAATATCAAGCGCCGCGGCGGCGTCAACCGAGGCGATATCGCCGCTGCGTTCGCGACGCCGGATGGCCGCATAGACTTCCAGCGGCGTCCCAGCCGAGATCAGCTTGCGATTGTCTTCCACCGACTCGATGAGCCGGATCAACGCAGCCGTCCCAGGCTCGCGCACGAACAGCTTGGCGAACGCCGTAGCTTCAAGAAAATACAGGCTCACTCGTCCCCCCGTTCCTCTTCAAGCACGCCGGCCAGCGATTCTCCGCTGACGGCGACGGGCTGAAAGCGCGGCGACTCATCGGGAAGCCCGGCCTCGGCGCGGTTCAGGCGGATGGTGGTGGTGGGATAGGCGGGGGTCTTGGGGTTGGCGATCTTGCTGGTCAGCACCATACCGCGCTGAATGGCTTCGGCCAGAACCGCCTGCCGGGTATCGGGATGCTGGTTCCAGCGGAAGGCCTTGCGCGGCAAAAATGAGTCGCGGAACCACTTGAGGGCGATGAAGGCATGACCGCCGCGCTCGGCCTCGGCCAGCGCCGCGCAGAGTTCCTTCACGCGCACATCCATGTCGGCCGGCAGAAGCGCTTCCTGGTCATCGTCCTCGTCGTCGAAAGAGGACGCTACCGGTGCGCTGTGCTGGGTCCGAGCCGGCCGCGTTCCCGCTTCATGCGGGGACACGCGCTCAAAGTAGATCCGGATCTCATCCTCTTCCGGGGACCAGTTGTCGGCCGAACTGTTGCGCCGCTTGCTGCGCCCGTTTTCGCTGCAGAGTTCCACAATGGCCTGATATCCCGGGGGGGCCAGAAAGCGCAGTGCGCGGGCCATGCCCGGATTTTGCGAAAACGCCAGCTCGCTCAGTGCCTCTTCAATAATCTCTTCGGCCGCTGGAATGCTCAGGTTCCCGCCGTCGAGGCCGCCCTGCGCAGCTTTTGTGGTCTTCATCTCATTACTCCATACAGTACGGCCAGGCCCAAGGAGAGCCGAGGCCAATCATCCGGTGTGCCTGGAACCGCTTACCCTGCGCTGCGGGAGGGAAAAACTACCCGAATCCCACCAGCCGCGCTTCGGAGACTTCCGCACGACTCAATACCGCAGAATTGCCGGGAAATGGCGCCATGATGCCAGCGGCTTTCAGCCCGGCTACAGACGAAAGAACCCGGATCGCTCGGCGCACGGGAGGTATCCCGTTCATAGTCAGCTCAGAGCTACCCGAGGGATTTTCTCGGACCGATGGTTTCCGGTACAAGGCGTTCATTAGTGGCTTTACCTTGCAAAGCCGTTTAGAAGGCTACAGATTTTTGCGCCCTACATGAAGGCGATGCGAGAATATACGCGCTCAGGA
>JAJZCY010000125.1:6021-11751 GCA_021828835.1 Acidobacteriota bacterium
GTGTAGTTTACCTGAAAACGCCTCGCCGAGAGATCAAAAAGCCACTCCCGCCTCACTCCTTCCCGTCCGGGCGCCCCGATTACGGATACGGTTTTCATCCGTACAATAGTACATATGCGCCGTTCCCTGCTTCCTTTGTTGCTGCTCATGCTGTGTCTGGATGTATCCGGAGCCTGGGCAGACGGGCCGGCGTTCGACCTCACCGGGCCGAAGGTGGATGTCCACGTCAAGCGCGGAACCGTCACCCTGCCCATCTCCGAGGTTCCGAACCTGCTGCCCGGCGACCGGCTCTGGGTACATCCCGACCTGCCCGAGAACCAGTCGGAGCACTTTGTGCTGGTGGTGACCTTCCTGCGCGGCTCCACCAATCCCCCGCCGGCGAACTGGTTTACGCGGGTGGAGACCTGGACGCGCGCCGCCCACGACGAAGGGGTGTTCGTGAATGTGCCCCAGGGCGCACAGCAGGCCCTGTTGTTCCTGGCGCCAGAGACCAGCGGCGACTTCAAGACCTTGCGCAAAGCGGTGCGCAGCGAGCCCGGCTCGTTTGTGCGCGCGGCCCAGGATCTGCAAGCGGCCAGTTGGGAGCGGTTGCGCCTGGAAGCTTACCTGGCCGACGTAAAAATCACCTCGAAGACGGATCTCAAGTCGCTGAAAGTCCGCACAGAGATGGCGGCCCGCAGCCTGGGGATCAAGATCAACGAAAGCTGCTTCGACAAGCCGCCCGACGAGCAGGCCGCCTGCCTCTCGCATAACTCCGAAGGGATGGTGCTGGACGACTCCAATGCGCAGAGCCTGGTAAGCCAACTGGCCAATGGCTCCGCTCTCGATCTAGTGAACCAGCTCAGTTGGAGCACGATGGCCGGCGGCGGCATGTACAGCCCTTACGTCGGCGCCGTGGTGGATATGGTCAAGATCCTGGGCTCGCTGCACACCGCCCATTTCCAGTACATCCCGGCGCTGGCACTGCCCACTACCGATTCGCTCAATCTCCGCCTGAACATTCCGCCGTCGTTCCGCAATCCCAAGTCGGTTGTGGTGATCGCGCTGCCGCCCATTGGGCCAACGCACGCTGAAGCGCTGTATCCGGTGAACAGCGGCACAAGCTACTGCGCGCCCAAGCCGGGATTGGTGCTGCCCGCCGAAGGCGCGCCGCTGGTCTACGCCACTCCGCTGGCTCACAATCTCACGCTCCGCATCCAACCCGACTCGTCCGCTGCCATTGGATCGCCGGGGCTATCCTCCGCCCTTCCGGCCGGGCCGGTGATCGAGGTGCCAGTCAGGGCCGATCCCACGCAGGGTGGCCTGGTTTTCAGCCAATCGCTTCCGAGCCTTCCCGGCGGTCCGCTGACCGGGCAGTTGCAGGGCAAGTGGGGCTTTGACGACTGGACCGGGCCGACCTTCCATCTCTACGCTCCCCGCGCCGGCAAGTGGGCGGTGGCCGCTGACGATCAGTCGGCGCTGGTCGTGGGCCGTCCCGACGCGCTGCACCTGGTGGGCGAAAACTCCGAGTGCGTGGAGAGAGTTGCCATGCACACGAGCGGCGATACTCCCGACGATCTCACCTGGTCCAAGCTGCATTCCGATGAGATTGAGGTCAGGCTTCCTCTCAAGAACACGCAGCCGGGGCCAGTAAGCCTGGACGTGTACCAATATGGCCTGAGCAAGCCCGACCAGCTGCGCATGACCGCCTACGCGGTGGCAGCCTCTCTGCAAAGCCTCACGCTGAGCGCTGGCGATGCGGATGCCACGCTGAAGGGCACGCGGCTCGACCAGGTGGCGCACGCGCGGCTGCACGGCATCCTCTTCACGCCCGCCGGGCTGAGCCGGGCGGAGAACCTGGATGAACTCGCGCTGAAGGCGGGCGGCTCCACAGCCGGGCTTGCTCCCGGCCAGGCCTACACCGCCCAGGTGGATCTCAAAGACGGACGCCGCTTCGATGCGCCGGTCACCGTACTGCCGCCGCGGCCCAAGATCATGCTGCTCAGCAAGGGCGTGCAGGCTCCCGAGGGGGCGACACTGCCTCCGCTCCAGTTCGGCAGCCCGGACGATCTTCCTGTCGATGGCCGCCTGGTCTTCTTCCTGAAGTCAAACGTCCCCGCCAGCTTCCCGCGCGATGAGAAGATCGAGCTGGCCGCGGCGGACTCCAGCTTCCACACCATGCTGGGGCTCACGGATGGCAGCCTGCTGCTCGCCGATACCACCACCGCCGAGGCCGCTCTTCAGCCGCGGACGCGCTTCGGCTTCTCTGCCTTCGGCCCGGTGCGCGTGCGCGCTGTCTCCCCGGACGGGCTGACCAGCGACTGGGTACCTCTGGGCACGCTGGTTCGCGTTCCCGGATTCAAGGAGCTGCGCTGCCCGCGCTCCGAGAGCAAGCCCTGCATCCTGAGCGGCACCAACCTCTTTCTGACCAGCGCCGTCTCTGCCACCCAGCAGTTCGCGGATGCGACCCAGGTGCCGCCGGAGTTTACCGGCACCGAACTGGTCGTGCCCCACCCGGTGGATGGCCAGCTCTACGTCAAGCTGCGCGACGATCCGGCCACTGTGCAGACGCTCACGATTCCGGTCACGATCATCACATCGCACGAGGCCAAGAAGCTGCCCGAGCCTCCGCCGACCACGCCGGTTCCGGCGACGACGCCCTCGGCCGCCGCGGTTCCGCCCGCGAGTGGCAAGCCGTCCGCCGTGCCTGGCGCCGGAGCGCCGGGAGCGGCAAACCCTTCCGCACCGGCTGGATCGACTCTACCCGCTACGGCTCCAACCACTGCCGCTCCGCCAGCATCTGGCGAAGCAAAGCCGGACGCATCTGCGCCGGCGAAGTCAAGCACGGCTGCGGCGACAGCCGGCAAGGGCAAGCTGGCGCAGCCGCAGATGCCCGCTGCACAGAACGCCTTCGATCCCTACCAGCTCCAGTAACGCGCAGGCCCGCGCCAGTTCGTCCACAAAGCGCGGGCCATCCCCTCCAGTCTGCTTCTACGGATAGATCCGGGTGAGCGTGCGCGCAAACGGAATGGTCTCGCGCACGTGCTCCAGGCCGCAGATCCAGCTCACCACGCGTTCAATGCCCATGCCGAAGCCGGCGTGGGGCACGCTGCCGTAGCGGCGCAGGTCCAGGTACCACTGGAAGGCTTCGCGGGGCAGGCCGTGCTGGTCGATGCGGCTGGAGAGCAGTTCGTAGCTGGAGACGCGCTGTGAGCCGCCGATGACTTCGCCGTAGCCCTCGGGCGCCAGCACATCCACGCACAGCGCAAAGCGCGGGTCCGCCGGGTCGGGCTCCATGTAGAAGGCCTTCACATCGGCCGGGTAGCGATGCACCATCACCGGACGGTCGAACTGGGAGCTGAGCCAGGTCTCGTCGGGAGAACCGAAGTCGTTGCCGTACTCGAATGGGTTCTCGAGCTCACCCTTAGCGTGCGCCTCGTTGAGCATCTTCACTGCTTCGTCGTAGCGGAGGCGTGGGAAGGGCGCCTTCACCGGCTCCAGCTTCGCCATGTCGCGGCCGATGGTCTGCAACTCGGCGGCGCGATTCTTGAGCACGCTCTGTACGATATGCGAGAGACAGTTCTCGCTCAGTTCGAGTAGGCCATCGAGGTCCATGAAGGCCACCTCGGGCTCGACCATCCAGAACTCGGTGAGGTGGCGGCGGGTCTTGGATTTTTCCGCGCGGAAGGTGGGGCCGAAGCTGTAGACCTTGCCCAGCGCCAGCGCCGTGGCCTCGGCGTAGAGCTGGCCAGACTGGGTGAGGAAGGCGGGATCGCCGAAGTAATCCACCGGGAAGAGCGTGGAAGTGCCCTCGCAGGCGGCGGGCGTCAGGATCGGCGGATCGGTGCGGATGAAACCGTTCGTGTCGAAAAACTCGGCGGTGGCGCGCATGATCTCTGCGCGGACGCGCAAGATCGCCGACTGGCGCGGCGAGCGCACCCACAGGTGCCGGTGCTCCATCAGGAAATCGACGCCGTGTTCCTTGAGCGTGATGGGGTAGGGATCCGACTCCGGCACGCGCTGCACCACCTGGACGTTCTCGACGTCGAGCTCGTAGCCGCCGGGGGCGCGTTTGTCGGCGCGCACCTTGCCGGTGACGATCACGCTCGATTCCTGGGTGAGATTCTTCAGCGTTTCGAAGACTTCGGGCGAGACGCTCTTGACGTGGGCCACGCCCTGGATCAGCCCGGTGCCATCGCGAAAGATCGGGAAGAGCAGCTTGCCGCTCTCGCGCGAGTTGTAGAGCCAGCCGTGGAGAGTGACGGACTCGCCGTCGTGCCTGCCGATCGTAGCAATGGTGGCAAGGGGGGGATGAGGCTTGCTGGAGGCGGAGGAATCGGAGGTAGGTGCGGTTTCTTCGGGCATGAGCTGCGGTCTTTCTGTGCGGCGCGGTCATTCGCGCCGAACTTCACAGAATAACGCGCCGGGGCGGGGCGCATTCCCGCCGGGCAGTGAGTCCGATCTTCAGGCTTCCCAAGGGGGTAGCCCCACGGGCGCGGTCTATTGGGGGGCCGCGCGAGGCGCATCATGACGCCAGCCCGCGGGCCCTGCGCCCCCCACCCCCTATATTTCGGGCTGTGGACCTGTGCAATCAACGACTTAGCCTTTCGCTGGCTGCGTAAACATCTTGTTTTCCGTTGGTTGCAGCGTAGTATCTTAGAATCTGCGATTTAAGCCCTCTTTTTCCGGGGCTGGGGGGCCTGCGGCCGGGAGGCGCGAGGCGCGGGAAGTTCCCGGGAGGGTCGGTCCCCTGTCGAGTGGATCGTCACTGATTTCATTGTGAAGGAAGCCGCGCAATAACTCGCAAGTCCGTGGGGAAATTTTCGGTGGTCTCCCCGATCCCTCCGCCGTGGCGGGCGAGGACGCAATCCGGGGAACGATCTCCCGAAAGAAGGAAGACGATGCACGCGGCCCGAAGCGACGCGCCGTGTCCGGACGGACAGCGCCCAAGCTCTCCGCCCGGGCACTGCCCTTTCTAAACCATAAGCCCGCTTGCCAATAGGTATCCCGCGTCCGTCGCAGGGCGCATTCTCGATGAGTGACTTGGGGGAATGCGGCAACGAACAGTCGGTGACACTTCTCAGACATGGCCGTTTCCCGTCAATTTGCCGGCCCGGGGAGCCGCGCGATCGGCTGCACTAGGCCGCCGCCCTGCGCAGGACCGCCTGCTCAATGCAAATGCGGAGCGTCCTGAACGGCGTCCCACCGAATGATCCACCCTGTTACAAAAGGGGGCGGAAAACCGTCGGTCTAAGCCCCACAAAATTCATGCCCGGATCGGCCCGATCCGGCTGTTACAAAGGGTAAAGATTTCGGCGCGAGGAAACTCCAGGAGTCCTGGCTGGCAATGAGTTTCTCACCTACGAACGCTTGCCAGCAAGATTTGGGGCCGTGTTGCGCGGGCTGAATCTCCCAGAATCTGCTTGGGAGGACCAGCAAGCTCTCCAATGCGAGGGCAGTAACGATGGCCTCACTCAATCCATTCTGGCTGTCCACTCCTGCACGCAGATGCAGTGTGGTGCCAACGCTGTCGCGACAGACGCGCTTTAAAGCTCATGCACACTTCGTCCAGAGGCTTCCATTCCATACGTTTCGAGATGCGCCGCTTCTTCGCAACATCGCGGACGTTCAAACCGGCGTGCATATTTGTATTGACATCGCTTTGCTCTGCCTGAAAAACTTACTCGGTTTTCTGTTTCTCTTCCCCTGATTCCGGTGTTCTGAGTCCGTACAGGGCTATTGCGCTCAGCA
>JAJZCY010000126.1 GCA_021828835.1 Acidobacteriota bacterium
GGTTCTCGGGAATGGCCGCGCAATCCACGGGTAGAAACGGCTGTCGCGCGTTGGCACTGGCAGAGTGGATCGCGCGCGCCACCAGCTCTTTTCCACTCCCGGTTTCGCCGCGGATCAGCACCGTCGCCTGGGAGCGCGCCGCGCGTGCGATCTCCTTGTATAACCGCACCATAACGGGTGCCGACCCCAACATTTCATTGTCTGCAATGGTCTCCGATGGCGCGGGTTCCAGCGTCTCCCATGATTGCTCTGCGCGCTGGAGCACGTGCAGCAGATCGTTCAGATCGATCGGCTTGGCGAGGTAATCGAATGCGCCGCTCGATTCCGCCTCGACGGTCGTCCGGATGGAGCCCTTGGCGGTCATCAGGATCACGGCGCAGGAGGGCATCGTCCTTTTCGCCGCGTTCAGAATATCCAGGCCGGTAACGCGGTCAATGTAAATGTCCGTAATAATCAGTTTGAATTGCCCGGCCGAGGCCAGACCCAGGGCTTCGCTTCCGCTGTTAACGGTGGTGACCGAGTAGCCTTTGGCCTCCAGGAATGTAGCGATCGGAAAGGTGATTCCTTCCTCGTCATCCACCAGGAGTACAGGAAGTTTGTGGCTCATTCCATCCCCTCTCGCGGAAGCACGACCGTGAACCTCGATCCTTTTCCCGGTTCGCTGGCCACTTCCACTCTGCCGCCATGCTGGGTGACAATCTCATGCACCAGAGCCAATCCGACACCCGTTCCGGGTTGGCCTTCACCCCGCGGCTTGGCTCGGTAGAAGGGCTCAAAGATATGTTTCTGTGCGGCGGGCTCGATGCCGCACCCCCGATCGCTCACATCCAGGCGCGCGCCCTGGGAGCCTGAACGAACGGTGATCCGCACCGAACTCGATTCCGAGCTGAACTTGATAGCGTTCACGAGCAGGTTGTAAATGGCGAACTGGAGCAGTTCCTCATCTGCGGCCACGGTCGCGGGACCGAAGTCCTTCTCGATTGCGATGTTCTTCTTCAGCGCCAGCAGGGCGGCGCGCTCGCTGGCCTCGGCGGCGACTTTGGCGAGATCGACCTGTTGGCGTCGCAGCTTGAGCGCACCGGATGCAATGCGCTCCACGTCCAGGAAGGTGGTTACGACCCCGGACAGCCGCCCCGCCTCGCCTCGAATCCGCTGTGCAATTTCTTCCCTCTTGCGCTCCGGGATGTCTGCTTCAGCCATCAATTGGCTGGAAGCATCGATGGCGGTGAGGGGAGTTTTGATTTCATGCGCCACCGCTTGGAGCCGAAATGCGTAGTTCTTTTGACCGAGGATGGCCTCGCGGAGCCGGCGCCGGACGAACAGGGTGTGCACCAGGAACGCAAGCAGCGAGGCGGCGATCTGCACAATGATCCATGAGGCCACGGGCACGACGATGCCCCTCCGGAATAGCACGTACCCCAGCAAGGGAATGAGCACCACTCCGCTCATCGCGAAGGGAATCAAGAGCCGGCCTTGCCGCCACCACAAGGCCGCGGCCATCAACGCGGCAATCGTCAGCACCGACAGCAATTCCTGAAGCGGGTTCAGAGGCACCAGATAGGCGCCATCCGCCAGCGTGAGGAAGACATTGGCATGGATCTCAATTCCGCTCATCCCAAGGCCGGCGGAGAAGGGCGTGAAGATGCGGTCGCCAGCTCCGCCCGCGCCCTGTGCCGTAACCCCGAGGATCACGACCTTTCCGCGAAAGCCGGAAACCGGCTCCCGGCCATCAAGCACCTTCGCCAAAGAGACATGCCGAAAGGTTCCCTCCGGGCCGGCATAGTGGATCCACAATAATCGATGATTGAAACGGGCCGAAGGAACGCGATAGGGGCCTACCCGCAGAGCATCCGCCGATTCAAGGACAGGGTCCTGCCTTCCAGTCTGCAGACGAAATGCCTCAAAGCCGAGTGCCCAGCGACGCTGGTCGCCATTGCTCTTGGAGAGGAGAAGAGTGCGAGCCACACCGTCAGGATCCGGCTCGATGTGAACGTGTCCGAGGGCGCTCGCGTGAACCCGAAACTCACGAAGAGGCGCGATCCACTGCGGTGGTCTGCTGCCCGCCGGGATCTCCAGAGCGGTTGCCAGGACGAGTTTGGGAAACCTGGAAAGCGCATCGGCCAGGCTGGCGTCAGCAGCCGGAGTGGTCTTCTCGGAGAGCAACATATCAATAACCAAGACGGACGGTGAGCCGCTTGCCACCCGATCCAGGGCTTCGGCCAGGACCGCACGGTTGATCGGCAGGGGACCGTAGCGGCGCACCGTCTCGTCGTCGATGGACAGCAAAATCACATTTGCAGTGGAGAAGCCACGCCCTCCTTGTTCCAGGCGCAGCAGCATATCCGCTGCCGCGGCATTTCCGTGCTGGGCAAAGCCGCTCCAGCCAAGAAGGATCAATATGCCCGCGGCCACAAGGCCAGCCATCGAGATGAGGATTCTGGACCTCACGAGTGAACGTCCTTAGCCGCGGTCAAATCTCCAGTCGGACTCGCATCATTGCCTGCGGCCAAAGGCGCGCGAAAGATTGGCCCTCAAGCCAAAGGACACCGTGTTGAGGTCGTAGCCATAGCTGTGGTCATAGCCAACCTGCAGATCGACGAACCGCGTAATTTCCGCAGTAAACCAGGCGGCGATCCCATGGTCGCGGGTAAGGTCATTACCGACGGTCACCTGCTGGGTCATGAACCCGTTTCTGTTGGGACTGCCGGTTCCGGATCCGTTGCCGGACCCGCTCCCGGAGCCGCTGCCGTCTCCGCTCCCAGTTCCAGATCCACTTCCAGAGCCGCTGCCGCTTCCGGAGCCAGTGCCGAGCGTGCGGGCAAAGGACGCTGTGCCCCCGCCGCTTCCGCCGTTCCCCATAGCCGGACTGTGAACCTCACGGCTATAGAGGGTTTGGCTCCCGGAGGGAAGAACGTAGTAGAACGAGGCGCCCGTGCTGAAGATCCTTGTCAGCGAAGCGTAGGAGCCCGCTTCAAAGCGCGCATTGAAGCCTTCCGCCGTGTAGGGGAGAAGGAAGAGCGGAGTCTCAGGAGCAGTGTTCGCGATGTCCAATTGCCCGAACGGCAGCAAACGGCCCACCGGCCTGCTGAAATGACTTGTCCAGTCCACCAGCACAGATCCGGTCGTGAAGCCGCTGTTCATATCGGCCACCGGTACCCAGGTGGTCACCCGGGATGTGTAATCCAGCACCTGATTCGGGAACGAGAGCGTGAGAGCGAAGGATGGATCGCCGATCCCCTGATCCGTGGTTGTGACGTTTTCAGTTCCTCCCGTGGAGTTCGTGGTGGTGGCGGTTGCCGACACATAGTAGAACGGCACGTATGCATCCACGCTCACATTCTGGTTGAACTGATAGCCCAGTCCGACGCCGGTGGTGACCATGTGGCCGATGCTGTTGACGTTGGCGTTGAGATCGGTGTACGAGAGCACTCCTCGATCGCTCGATGTCCGTGCGGGTGCATCCGTAGTCACGGTTGTTTCCGCGGCCACTGGCGATGCAGGAACTGAGGTTTCGCTAAGATTCTGCGCAAGGACTGCGCCAGGTAGTGCAAGTGCAAGGAAGATCGGAATCCGGTACATATCTCCTCCGTTTCCGTTAAATCAAGCGAAGCTTCTTCCTCCCCCATGGCGCACGCAGCCGATCGGATCCTGGCGGAGTTCTGCCCCCTCCATGCCGCTCACGTTCGAAGCCATAATCAACCTGAGCGAGCGCGGTACGCAATGCATGCGACACATCGTAATGAGCTATCCGAGGCAATGCGGTGCAATGGATCACAGAAACTGGTGATTTAGCTTACGGAGAGAGGATCCGCCCGAAAAGTCGGGGATTTGGGGAGGTTCCCCGATTCCGCGCGGCCGGCGCGCCGTGCATGGGAAGGGCCGCCAGTTCGATGCCGGGCATGTCTCCCCATCGCCATCCGTCTTCAGATCCAGCGCCCCGTCTGGGGCAGTCAGCACCGGAGAGATGGCGGAAGCGCGTGTGAGTCGAACACACCGTCGCCCGTGAAGAACGACCACCGGTTTTGAAGACCGGGGGGATCACCAGAACCCAGGCGCTTCCGCAAAGTTGCTCGAAATTGGCGATGCAACTGCGTCGGGACAGCCAGCAGTAGCTGCAGCGGCATCAGAGTTTTCATGTCGTCGATAACGGAAGACAACCCAGTCTTAGATGCGGGCACTGCGGAAACTGTTCATCTCACGCAAACGACGCGGGCTGGGGGGTGCGCCAGCAAGCTGGCCCCCGGGCCGCTGAACTCCGTTTTGTCCCGGCTGCCGAAGCAGAGCCATCGGGACTTGCTGGTCGGGTTCGAGAACGCCGACGACGCCGGTGTCTTTCGCATCGCCCCCGACCGGGCGCTGGTGCAGACGGTCGATTTCTTTACGCCGATGGTCGATGATCCCTTCACCTTCGGCAGGATCGCCGCCACCAATGCCCTCAGCGATGTGTACGCGATGGGAGGAACCGCCCTCACCGCTCTGAGCATGGTCTGTTTTCCCGCAGACGGCGATCTGCGGATTCTGGAGAAGATCATGCTGGGTGGCCTCGAAACCATGCGCGAAGCCGGTTGCGTGGTGCTCGGGGGGCACAGCGTGCGCGACGCGGAGATCAAGTTCGGCTATGCGGTCACCGGTATGGTGCATCCAGACAAGCTGCTGACCAACGCCGGCGCGCGCCGCGGAGACAAGCTGATCTTCACCAAGCGGCTGGGCACGGGAGTCATCACCACTGCGCTCAAGGCGGGTCGAGCCGATTCCCACTGGATCGAGGCGGCGATCGAATCCATGACCATGCTCAACCGGCGCGCCGCAGAGGTTCTGGCCCGCTGGAACGGCCATGTGCACGGAATGACGGATGTGACCGGCTTTGGATTCATCGGCCACGCCCGGGAGATGGCGCTTGCCAGCGGCATGCGCCTGGTCATCGCGACGGAGGCTATCCCGGTTCTGGAGGGAGCGCTGGAATGCATTGCGATGGGCACTATCCCCGCGGGCCTGCGAGCCAATCGGGATTTTGCCGAATGCATGGTGGAAACCGCGGGCCCGGTGAAGGACGAGTTACGGACGCTGCTGTTCGATCCCCAAACAGCGGGAGGCCTGCTCATCTCGGCTGATCCCGAGGTGACAGACGCGTTGGTGAGCGACCTGTGCGCCCAGGGATACCCGGCGGCAGAGATCGGCAGCGTCATGGAAGGCGCTCCACGGATCGTACTTTGCTGAAGGACGTTGCACAGACCGAAGATCTCTGCCGGCAGTTGCCGCAGCTTGGCCGCCTGCTCGACGGCGAACCTGTGCGGGCGCTGCTGGACCGCTGGCCGCGCGAGGTGGTGGCCGCGGCCGCGCGGCATGTGCTGGACGAGATCCGCCGGGAGGTACTGGACGGGCTGCTGAATGAGGCCGGATTGCAGGCGCGCCTGCGGGAACTGGATCGGGCCATCGCCGAACAAGCGCAGCGCACAAGCCGTCTCTCTCTGCGGCGCGTGATCAACGCCACCGGAGTTATTTTGCAGACCAACCTCGGCCGCGCGCCTCTGAGCCAGACTGCAATCCGCAACATGACTCAGGTGGCGGCGGGCTACAGCAATCTCGAATTCGATCTGCACACCGGAAAGCGCGGACGCAGGGATGATCACGCCGAGGCGCTGATTCTGCGGGTGCTCGCCGCGCGGGGCGCGGACCTCGATCCCTCCGGCTACGCGGCCATGGTGCTCAATAATTGTGCGGGTGCAACCTTCCTGGCGCTGAACTCGCTGGCCGAGGGCGGGGAAGTCATCGTCTCGCGGGGCGAGCTTGTAGAGATCGGCGGCGGGTTCCGCATTCCCGAGATTCTGCGCAAGTCGGGCGCAATTTTGCGCGAAGTGGGCACCACCAATCGCACGCGCATTGCCGATTACGCGCGCGCCATCACCCCGGAGACCCGGCTGATCCTGCGTGTCCACCGCTCGAATTTTCGAATCGAAGGATTCACAGCACAGCCCGGTCTGGATGAATTAGCCGCTCTCGGACGCGAGGCAGGTGTTCCGGTATTCGAGGACCAGGGCACCGGCTGTGTGGTGCGCCTAGCGGAGATCGGGATGCGCGAGCAGTCCAACTGGATCCGCAGCGTGGCGAGCGGAGTCAGCCTAGTGGCAGCGAGCGGCGACAAGCTGTTGGGAGGCCCGCAATGCGGGTTGCTGGTCGGACAATGCAGGCTGATCGAACAGATGAGAACGAATCCGCTGGCCAGGGCCTTTCGTCCCGGCAAGCTCACCTATGCGGCTCTCGAGGCAACCCTGCTGGCCTATCTTGCGGACCAGGAGAAGACACTGCCGGCAATTGCGATGATGCATATCACCGCACCCGAACTACGAACTCGTTGCCAGACGCTGGTGGATCGCTTGGAGGCATCGCCTCTGGAAGCGAAGGTGGTGCCGGTGCGAAGCGTGATCGGCGGCGGCACGACTCCAGGAGCGGTGCTGCGGGGATTCGCCGTGGCGCTGCGGCACCCGGCGATGAGGGAAGAATACCTGCTGAAGGCCTTGCGGCAAATGGATCCGCCGGTGATTGCCCGCACTCGGCGCGGCGAGGTGCTGCTGGATCTGCGCACGGTGTTTCCGGAGGAGGATGAAGCGCTTGCCGCTGAGTTGGTGAAACTGGAGCTGACGGCATGAAAGCCGCCTCGTCGCCACCGGATGCGGTGCGATCCGTCATCATCGGGACCGCCGGGCACATCGACCACGGAAAAACCGCGCTGGTGCGGGCACTCACCGGCACTGACACCGACCGCCTGCCCGAAGAGAAAAAGCGGGGAATCACCATCGATCTCGGTTTTGCCGCCATGCGCTTGAGCGGCGCAACAGGGGCGCAGTTCGAGGTGAGCCTGATCGATGTACCGGGGCATCATGCTTTCATCCGCAACATGCTGGCCGGCGCTGGCGGCATCGAGGCGGTGATGCTGGTGATTGCCGCCGATGAAGGCGTAATGGCGCAGACGCGCGAGCATCTCGACATCTGTTCTCTGCTTGGCATCGAGCGTGGTCTCGTGGTGCTGAGCAAGAGCGATGCCGTGGACGCGGGGCGGAGGGAATCGACTCTGGGCGAAGTGAGAAGCTGGCTGCGTTCAACCTTCCTGCGCGACGCGACAGTGGTGCCGGTTTCCGTGGTGACAGGGCAGGGAATCGAAGCACTGCGCTGCGAACTGGCGAGATTGGCCGGCCGGATTCCCGCGCCCGGACAGGAGTTTGTGCCGCGTCTGCCTCCTGATCGATCCTTCGCCATGCGCGGGTTTGGGACCGTGGTGACAGGAACGCTGCAATGCGGTGCGGTTGAGGCAGGAAGCATGATGTCGCTTTTGCCTGGAGATACGCGCGTTAGGGTACGAGGGATTCAAGTGCACGGCAGCGCCGTGAGCCGGGCATCCGCGCCCTGCAGGGTGGCGCTGAACCTCAGCGGGGTCGAGCACCGCGAGGTGTGGCGCGGACAGATGCTGGTTCCCGAGCATACCCTGAGCGCGACGCAGACGCTTGACGCGGAGATACATCTCCTGCCGCATGTCAGACCCTTGCGGCACCGCGCTTCCGTGCGCCTGCATGCCTTCGCGGGAGACGTCGCTGCCACGGTGCTTCTGTATCGCGCGGAGACTACCCCCGCAGGTGGAACCGGGCTGGTGCGCCTGCAACTCGAAACTCCCCAGGTACTGGTGCCGGGTGATCGCTTTGTGCTGCGGCAGCCTTCGCCGCCAGCCACCATCGGAGGTGGCCGCGTGCTCGAGATCGCCGCCCCGCGAGGGCAGCGCAAGGCGGACGCCCTGGCATGGCTGCTGCAAATTCGCGCAGCGGATGTGGAGCAGCAACTCACCCTCCGTATAGGCAGGCGCGGAACCGCCGGGATCAGCATGCGCGATCTGGTGCGCGAGACAGGACTCACAGCAGACGCGGTGCACAGATTTGTGGGGGCGCTGGTGCGGAGGGGGGAGGTGATCGCAGCCCGAGAAGCAGAATGTCCCTATCTCAGCGCGCAGGCAATCGCCCAGGCAGAGGCCGCCCTCTTGCGTGCCGTTGCTGCGGCCAAGAACCACACCCTCGCCCGCGCAGAGCTGCATTCGCGCTCGGGCCTCGGTGAGTGCGTGTTCGCTTTCGTCGTGCAGCGTCTGATTGCAGCAGGCAAGCTCTCCGGTGCGGAGGTTCTTTCCCTTCCCGAGTCCTCCGGCACTCCCGAGGTGGAAGCCAAGCGAATGGCCGTGGTGGAACGCGAATACCGTCTGGCCGGCGTTGCTCCGCCTCTTCTGCGCGAGGTCGCGGAGCGCCTCAAGCTCACGGAGAAGCAGATGCGCGCAACCGTCACGCTCCTGCTCCGCACCAGGAGACTGCTGCGGCTGGGATCAGATGATTTGTTCATTCACTGCGAGGCAGTGGCAGGACTTTCTGAAAAGTTGCGGGCCTTCCGCGGGGAACAGTTCGATGTGGCGCGCTTCAAGAGCTTTACCGGCCTCACCCGCAAGCATGCCATTCCGCTGCTCGAACTGCTGGACCGCACTCACATCACTCGAACTCAGCCGGGGACTGCGGGCGTCCGGGTGGTGGTCTGAACATAGCAACAGCGCTTCGGAGCAACGGCTCTCGCCGGCTCAAGCATCCTCCCCCACTGGAGCGCAAAAGCTCCGGCGAGGTATCTCTGCATGCTTAAAGATCTGCTGATGCGCTGGCCCGTGATCCGCCAGATTCAGAGCGGCTCGAATGGCAACGGCGAGGAGTCCTGGAGCGAGCGAACCCGCACGCTGAAACCGAAGACGGCGGCCGCCGAGGTTACGCGGTCTGTTTGTCCCTACTGCGGCGTTGGCTGCGGACAGTTGATCTTCCATAAGGACGGAAAGCTCGTCTCGATCGAAGGCGATCCTGCCTCGCCCATCTCGCGCGGACATCTTTGCCCCAAGGGGGCCAACACCCATCAGCTTCATACCCATTCCGGCCGCCTGACCAAGGTCAAGTACCGCCGGCCGCACGGAACCGAGTGGGAGGAGATTGAGCTGGACAAGGCCATGGAGATGATTGCCGAGCGCGTGTGGGACTCGCGCGAGCGCACCTTCCAGGAGAAGCAGGACGACTGGAACGTGATGCATACCAAGGCCATCGCTCACCTGGGCGGCGCGACTCTCGACAATGAAGAGAACTATCTCATCAAGAAGCTCTTCGGCGCCGGTCTGGGAATAGTCTGCATCAGTAACCAGGCTCGAATATGACACAGCTCTACGGTCCCCGGTCTGGGGACCTCGTATGGGCGCGGAGGCGCCACCACCGCACAGCAGTCACTGGCTGATTCCGACGCGATCCTGATCATGGGCTCTTCCATGGCAGAGCAGCACCCGGTCGGGTTCCAGTGGGTCGTCGAGGCGCGCGAGCGCGGCGGAAAGATCATCCATGTGGACCCGCGGTTCACCCGTACCTCGGCGATGGCGGACATCTGGGCGCCGCTGCGCCCCGGCAGCGACATTGTTTTCCTCGGCGCACTTATCCATTACGTCCTCGAGAACAACAGGTACTTCCACGAGTACGTGGTCAAGTACACCAACGCGCCGACGATCCTGCGCAAGGACTTCAAAGATACCGAGGAAGGCGCGGGCTACTTCTCCGGCTGGAATGAGAAGAAGGGCCTCTACGATCCCACCACATGGCTCTATGAAGACGAGCCTGTAAAGAAGAGCCATCACCATCCCGGCCATCATCCCGCCGAGGGCGGCCATGCCAAGGACCGCGGCGGTGAGGCGGGCAACGCGCACGTCTACGATGCCGACCCAACACTGCAGCATCCGCGCTGCGTCTTCCAGGTGCTGAAACGGCACTATGCTCGCTACACCCCGGAGATGGTAGAGCAGCAGTGCGGAATGCCCCAGAGCGTGTTTCTTGAAATCGCGAAGACGATGGTGGATGCCTCCGGTCCTGACAAGACAGCCGCCATCTGTTACGCGGTTGGCTGGACGCAGCATTCCACCGGCGCGCAAATCATTCGTGCGGCGGCCATTCTGCAACTGCTGCTGGGCAACATCGGCCGGCCTGGCGGCGGCATTCTCGCCCTGCGCGGCCATGCTTCCATCCAGGGATCAACTGACATCCCGACGCTCTACGACATCCTCCCCGGTTATCTGCCCATGCCGTTCTTCGAGGATGACTCGACCAAGCTTGAAAAGTACATCAAGAAACACAGCACCGAGGCCGGCCTGTGGTCGAAGTTCGATCACTACTTCATCAGCCTGATGAAGGCATGGTACGGAGATTCGGCGACCGAAGAGAACGAATGGGGCTTCCAGTGGCTGCCGCGCGTCACCGGCGATCACTCCGAACTGGGCTACTGGCTCGACATGGAAGACGGCAAGATGGAGGGCTTGTTTGTCATGGGTCAGAACCCTGCCGTGGGCGCGCCCAACGGCCGTCTGCAGCGCAAGGCCATGGCCAAACTGAAGTGGTTGGTGGTCCGCGATCTGGTTGAAACCGAGACCGCAAGCTTCTGGAAAGATTCGCCGGAGGTGGAGCGCGGCGAACTGAAGCCGAAGGATATCGCCACGGAAGTCTTCCTGATGCCTGCCGCCGGCCAGGCGGAGAAGAGCGGCAGCTTCACCAATACGCAGCGCCTGCTGCAATGGCACAACAAGGCTGTCGATCCACCCGGCGACGCGCGCAGCGAAACCTGGTTCATCTATCACCTGGGCTGTCTGCTCAAGAAGAAGGCGGCCGCACAGCGCGAGAAGACGCGTAACCTTCCGCTCAACGCGCTCACCTGGCACTATCCCATGCAGAAGCCGGGCAGCGATGAGCCGGATGCGGAGGCGGTGCTCGCCGAGATCAACGGCTTCCAGTGGAAGGATCATTCGCTGCTGAAAAGCTATGAGGAACTGAAAAACGATGGCTCGACAGCCTGCGGTTGCTGGATCTATACCGGCGTACTGCCGGAGGAGGGCAAGAACAAGGCCAACATGCGCGAGCCCAAAGACCAGCTTGGTCACGGCTGGGGGTTCGCATGGCCCAAGGACATACGCATCATCTATAACCGCGCATCTGCGCGGCCGGACGGGACGCCCTGGAGCGAAGAGAAAAAGCTGGTCTGGTGGGATTCCGAAAAGCGGGAGTGGACCGGGCTGGATGTCAGCGACTTTAAACAGACCCTGCCGCCAGATCACAAAGCCCAGCCGGAGAAGAAGGGACTCGAAGCGCTCGATGGGGATAAGCCCTTCGGCTTGCATCCCGATGGGCTCGGCTGGCTCTTCGTCAGCAGCGGCTTGAAGGACGGCCCGCTGCCCGCGCACTTTGAGCCGCTGGAGTCGGTGATGGCGAACGCCGTCTACCCCGTCCAGAACAACCCGCCCGCCAAGAAGCACGAGCGGAAGGATAACCCGTACGCCGCCTCTCCGAGCGATCCGCGCTTCCCCTATGTGCTCACGACATACCGCCTGACCGAGCACCACACGGCCGGAGGCATGTCGCGCGACCTCGGGCATCTGGCCGAACTGCAACCCGAGCTGTTTGCCGAAATCTCGCCCGAACTGGCCGAGAAGATTGGCGTGCGAAGCTGCGAGTGGGTGACCATCGTTACCCCGCGCAGCTTGATCTCCGCAAAGGCCCTGGTCACCCCCCGCATCCGACCCCTGCAGATCGGAGGCCAGACCATCGACCAGGTGGGGCTGCCCTATCACTGGGGTTGGAAGGGAATGGCCACCGGCGATGTCACCAATGACCTGCTGGCCATCTCGGAA
>JAJZCY010000127.1 GCA_021828835.1 Acidobacteriota bacterium
GATGGCCACGATGTTGCCGGGGGTGCGCCCCAGCATCTCCTTGGCCTCCTTGCCCACCGCTTCCACTTCACCGGTGTTCTTGTTGATGGCCACAATCGAGGGCTCGTTCACCACGATGCCCTTGCCGGCCGCGTAGACCAGCGTGTTAGCGGTGCCCAAATCAATGGCCAGATCGCTCGAAAACATGCTGAACAGCGAGCGCAAGCCATGCGACCGCGAAGTGCGCGAAGGATAACCGTTCACTGACATGGAAAGCTGAAGTACCTCAACGGATAAATTGTACGGCCAGTGGGCCTTGCAGACGGCAGGTAGAGGGCCTGGAAAGTCTGGCGGACTCTTGTCTGTCCGGGCCTGCAGGAAAAGGGCGTACCTTCAGCATACCCCGGTCTCCAAATTCCTGCTTTCCCAAATCCTCGCCCCCACCCTCACGCCCGCAACGGTTGTAGAATGAGCGGGACAAGGACCCGGGGCAATCGCCCATGCCTCCAGATCGCGGGCCAATCCGGCCGTCTTCCGCCTTCCGCCGCCCGATCCCGGCTTTCTCCGCCCCCGCGTCCCTGCTCCCTTGTTCCTGCCCTCGTGTTCCCTCATCTCTCGTTCCGCGCCTTTTCCAGGAGTCCTATGTCCCATCCCGTGTACCACAATCTCATCGGCGGCCAGTGGCTCCCGGCCGCCGGCGGCAGCACCATCCTCAACCTCAACCCGGCCGACCACACCGACGTCATCGGTGAATTTCCCGCCTCCCATGCCGAGGACGTGGATCGCGCCGTCCAGGCCGCACGGCACGCCTACGCCGCCTGGCGCCTGGTGCCCGCGCCCAGGCGCGCCGAGATCCTGCTGCGCGCCCGCGATTTGCTTGTCCAACGAAAGGAGAGATTGGCTAAGGACATGACGCGGGAGATGGGCAAGGTGCTTGCCGAGACCCGCGGCGACGTCCAGGAAGCCATCGACGAGGCCCTCTACGTGGCCGGCGAGGGCCGGCGGCTCTTCGGCGTCACCACCCCCTCGGAATTGCAGAACAAGTTTGCGATGAGCGTGCGCATGCCGGTCGGCGTGGTCGGCCTCATCACGCCGTGGAACTTCCCCATGGCCATCCCCAGCTGGAAGCTCTTTCCCGCCCTGGTTGCGGGCAACACCTGCGTCATCAAGCCAGCCACCGATACGCCGCTCTCCACTTACAACCTGGTGCAGGCCTTGGTGGACGCCGGCCTGCCCCCGGGCGTGGTCAACATCGTCTGCGGCAGCGGCAGCCATGCCGGCGCCGCGCTCCTCGACCATCCCGACGTGCGCGCCATCAGTTTTACCGGCTCCAGCGCGGTCGGCTCGCACGTAGGCCAGCGCGCCGCCGCCAACTTCAAGCAGGTCTCGCTGGAGATGGGCGGCAAAAACGCGCAGATCGTCCTCGACGATGCCAACCTCGACCTCGCCCTCGACGGCGCATTGTGGGGCGCCTTCGGCACCACCGGCCAGCGCTGCACCGCCACCAGCCGCATCCTCCTCCAGCGCGGCATCGCCGCCGAATTCACCCAGAAGCTCGTGGCCCGCGCCCGCGAGCTCAAGATCGGCAACGGCCTCGACGAGTCGGTCCAGGTGGGCCCGCAGGTGAACGCCGCCCAGATCGAAACCTCGGAGAGATACGTCGAGATCGCCCGGAAAGAAGGCGCCAAGATGCTCTGCGGCGGCCATGCGCTGCGCCACGACGCCTACGCCCACGGCACCTTCTTCGAACCCACCGTCTTTGCCGGCGTCGAGCCGCAGATGCGCATCGCCCGCGAAGAGGTCTTCGGCCCGGTGGTCAGCTTGATCGAATTCGACACCTTCGACCAGGCCATCGCCATCGCCAATGACATCGACTACGGCCTCTCCACCGCGCTCTACACCCGCGACGTCAACCGCGCCTTCGCCGCGATCCGCGATCTCGAGGCGGGCATCACCTACATCAACGCGCCCACCATCGGCGCCGAGGTCCACCTGCCCTTCGGCGGCGTCAAGCACACCGGCAACGGCCACCGCGAAGGCCTGGGTGCCCTCGACTTCTTCACCACCTGGAAGGCGGTGTACGTGGACTACAGCGACAAATTGCAGCGCGCCCAGATCGACAACGCAGAGTGAAGACCTTCGAGGGAACCATATGGATGCGTTGAATGATCTTGTTGGGGCGGCATTTGCGTGCGCATGGTTTTCTTTGTTCGCTCTATCCATTGCTGCAATACCGCCTGGCGTGCTGGCGCTGATCATCAGCTCAACCGAGCGGAAGTGGAGCGTTGCAATCTCTGGCAAAGAGGAGGCTCGCAAGATCCCTTATTGGAAGATCGCGCTTCTTGGCGGGATCGCGGGGAGTGCACCGCTGTTTGCTCCTGTTTGTATCTACGGAATGGAGCGGCTTCAAAGGGGGACAGCTTTGCCACGATGGACAGGCTGGAATGGCGCTGATTATTACTGTGCCGCTATTCTCCATCGTCGGAAGCGCCCTATCGCTGCTGTGGACTTGGGTAACAGTTCGAATTTTTCCAGGCAGCATCTACTCGTCATTTTTCACTTATTCCGGAAAGCATCGGATCCTCAACATCTTTACCGGAGCAGTGTTGGTATTCGTTGCAAGGATGGCTTCTGTCCTGCTGGCATCTCTACCCTTCTCGCAAATGTAGAACCGCCGATCGCGCTACAATCCTCCCATGAGCCCGAATGCCCAGAAAATTCTCCAAGAAGGCCGCCAACTGACGCCAGAAGAGCGGGAGTGGGTCGCACACGGTCTGCTCATCGAAGAGGGCGAGGAACTGGATGCCGATTGGGTAACCGAAATCGAGCGCAGGGTTGCCGACGAGCCGGGAGCAACAAACGCATGCAGCTGGGAAGACCTTGAAAAGCGGTTACGAGCACGTCTGACGCAATGAAGAGCAAGCCCGTTCGTATCCGTTCCGAAGCGCAAGCCGAAATTGAAGAAGCATTCGATCACTATCGAGCAGAGAGCCGCGAAACTGCCGAGAGGTTCCTGACAGAAGTTGCCCTCTCCCTCGAACTGATCCGTCTCCATCCACACCTCTACCCAATGTCGACGCGGAATACCCGAAGGCGCGTCCTTCGCTCCTTCCCCTATCTGCTTATTTACCAGGAAAAACGGGATATAATCCTCGTCATTGCGGTAACTCACGCCAAACGCCGACCAGATCACTGGACCGAACGCCTGAAACAATAGGCGGACAGAGGCAGGAAACCGCCTCAATCAACCCGCGTACAGGTGCTCCCCGCGCCTGCTCAAGCAGCCCACGGCCGGCTCATCCCCGCAGCACCCGCACCGGAAACAGGAAGATGGCGCGGATCAGGTCCAGCACTCCTTCCACCGCGATCCCGACCACCCGGAAGGGCAGCAGCACCAGCCAGACCAGCGGATAAAGCACCAGCGCCAGCAATGCCAGCGGCCAGCACAGCACCAGCAGAATGCAGAAGAGCAGAAACTTCACCATCGCCTCACCGCCTTCGCGCCGACAGCGCCACTCCGCGTTGCTGACGAGAGTACGGACAGAGGCGACGATGGGTTCCAAGCCCCGTTTGGAGAAGCGTGCGGCTCTCGATTCGCCACTAAAACCGGGGACAGGTGAGAGGTTCGCTGCAGCCGAAAGAAATGCCCCAACGGGACGGACACCTGAAGCGGCGTGGAAGAGGCCCACCTTGCCCGGGGCAAGGACGATCATGTGTTTAGTACGGCTTTCGGGAACTGATTGGCATGTTGGCTTTCGCCGTGGGCCGGGAGGCCCACGCGACAACCGCCCGGGAGGTCAGCGCCACCGGGGAAATGCTGACCGGCAGTGAGCATTCTTCGTTGAAGAGACGGCTTTTCCAGTCTCGGCCGGGGCGGAACTGAACGCGCTATCCGGCAAATTTGCTGCTCCTGCCCCGGTTCGGGAACCATTCGCCTAAATCCTGCGTAGAAGCCCCCATGCAGTGCGTGGGTACATTAAGCTGGTCGTTAGCTTCCTGGGCAGCCGCTCGTACCCCCGGCGCTTGCGCTCCGGCGCGGCATCAGCGCGACTCGGGCGCGGTCCCGGGCAGGGAGGCGAGTTCGGGGGCAGCGCGTATGCACCTGGCCAATGCGACGGGGATGGATGCGACCGGCATCGACGCGGCTCTGCTGGTGCAGCGCTGCATGAACGGAGACGCGAGCGCCTGGGCCGAGATGGTGCGGACGCACCACCGGCGGGTTTACGCGCTCTGCTACCGGTTCACCGGCAATGCAGCGGATGCCGAGGATCTGACCCAGGACGTCTTCCTTAAGATCTACTCCAATCTCGCCAGCTTTGACGGCGCCCGCGGCAGCCTGCCGGTGTGGATCACCACCATGACCCGCAATCTGCTGGTGGACAACTTCCGCCGTACACGCAACCAGCGGGCTACGGGGTCGCTGGACGAAGGCTGGGATGGAACCGACGAGCTCAAACCGCTGGACCGGCTGATGGCCGGTGGCCCCTCGCCCCACGATGCGGCATTGCGCCGGGAGCTGGAGGCAATGGTGCAGAAGGCGCTGGCCCAGGTGTCGCCGGAGCTGCGCGAGGCGGTGATTCTGCGCGACTTGCAGGACCTGGATTACAAGGAGATCGCGCAGGTGCTGGATATTCCCGAGGGCACGGTGAAGTCCCGCATCAGCCGCGGGCGCGCGGAACTTGCGCGGCTGCTGGAACGTACTAAGCGAGAGGTGATGTAGTCATGGCCGAGCGCACACACATTCCGGGTTCCCCCGCCTGCGGGCAATGGGAGACGCTGCTGGCGGATGCGCTGGACGGGCTGCTGTTGCCGGAGGACGAGCGCATCTTCAGCGAACACATGGCCGGCTGCGCGGCCTGTTCGGCGCTATTCGACGAATCGCGCCGGGGGCGCAAGTGGCTGGGGTATCTTTCCGCGGAACCCGAAGTCCCGGAAGGACTGGTGGACCGCATCCTGGCGCAAAGCGGTCCGGGACATAAGGCAGTTCTGGCGGGGGCGGGCGCGGTGGCCATTCCGGCGGGCGCGCTGGCGGCCTGGCAGCGGCCGGGGCTGATGGGGCATCTGCGCCGCTGGGCCGAGCCGCGGCTGATGATGACGGCGGCCACGGCGTTCTTCTCGATCGCGCTGACGCTGAACCTGGCTGGGATCCGGCTGACGCAGATTCGGTTGGCCGACCTGCGGCCCACTGCCATACGGTCGTATATGGAGCGCCAGTTTACGATGGCTTCAGTGCCGATCATCCGCTACTACGACCACTTGCGACTGGTCTACGAGGTGCAGTCGCGGATTCGCGAACTGCGCGGGCAGAACGACGAGAGCCAGCAGGAACCGAGCGCACAGCCGGCTGCGGGCGAATCGCGCAAGAACGGCAAGGATGGAGGCTCGCGCATGAGTCCTCCGCAGCAGTCGGTGCAGCCCGCGCCGGCCGATCCCGACTATCACGATGCTTTGCTAAACCTTGATCCCGGGGCCCCTGTCAGTTCGCTCCATGACGCAGGAGAAAGCAGCATAACGAGCGGAACATGGGAAAGGAGCAGAGTATGGACTGCCTAAATCATCCAGGCGTGCAGGCGAATGCCTACTGCCAGAACTGCGGGAGGGCGCTTTGTGCGGCGTGCGCGCGCCGGGAGCCGGGCGGACAGATTCTGTGCGAGCCCTGCTGGATAGCGTGGCAGAGCGCGCGGGCTCCCTTCGTGCCGCCCCCGGCGGGCGCGCCCAATCCGGCTGCGGCGGCGGTGCTGGGTCTGATCCCCGGCGTCGGGGCCATGTACAACGGCCAGTTCTTCAAAGGCCTCATCCATATTGTGATCTTTGCCGTGCTGGTGAGCATGGGTCAGTACTATTCGATCTTCGGCATCTTCATCGCGGGCTGGGTGCTGTATCAGTCGTTCGAGGCGTACCACACGGCGCGGGCGCGGCGCGACGGCGAGCCGTTGCCCGATCCCCTGGGCCTGAACGAGATCGGCAACTGGCTGAATCTGGGAACGCGGCCTCCCGCGTATCCGGGCGCGCCGCCGGCGGCCGGGCCGGGCACGGTTCCACCACCGCCGGGGACTGCGGCGGGCAGCTATCCTCCGCCTTATGGCGGACCACACCCAGGCGCCTATCCGCCTCCGTATGGAAGCCCCTACCAGCCGCCCTATTATGGAGGGCCTGGCGTTGGCGTGCCCCCGGCGGTTCCGCCACAGCAACCCGCTCAGTGGCACCGGCGCGAGCCGATCGCGGCCATCATTCTGATTGCGCTGGGCGTGCTTTTCCTGCTGGGACAGTTTTCCGGCCGCGCGCTGTCTTTCACCTGGCCGGTCGTGTTGATCGCGCTGGGGGGCTGGCTGATCTACCGGCGCATGTATGACACGCCACAGGGGCCGCCTCCGGGAATGCCCGCAGCGCCCCCACAGGAGATGCCGCCGGCTGCAAAGCAGGACGACTCCCAGGGAGGTGCGCAATGAACAAGTACATCTTCATTCGGCGGTTGACCGGTCCTTCGATTCTTCTGCTGCTGGGCATCGTGGCGCTGCTGCACCAGGCGCACCTGGTTCACTTTTCCATCTTCATTCCGCTGCTGCTGATCCTGCTGGGAGTGCTGAAGCTTGCGGAGCGTGCGGTCCTCGCCTCTGAGCCCTATCCGGCGATTCCGTACCCGTATGCCGGCGCGGCTGTGCCGCCGCCGGGAACCGCAGTCCCGGTTCCCGGGCAGGAGGAGCGGAGCAAAGACCGGGAGGGAGGCATCTTATGAGCAGCGTTCCTCCCAATCCGCCTCCGGGCGGATACCCGCCTTACGACCCGAAGACCCAATGGCGGATCTACCGCGAGCAGCAGAAGGCCGCGTGGCGGGCGCAGCGCTACGCCTGGCGGGCGAACTATGCCGGCGCTTACGGTCCGCGCGTGCCCTCGGTGGTGGGCCCCCTCATTCTGATCGCCATCGGGGTCATGTGGCTGCTGATCTCAACAGGGCGCATTGCTCCAGGCGCGTTCTGGAGCTGGTATGCGCACTGGTGGCCGGCGCTGCTGATCTTTGCCGGCCTGGCGCTGCTGGCAGAGTGGGCCATCGACGTGCGCCGGGCTACGCCGGTGCGGCGCGGCGGCAGCTTTGTCGGCATCCTGATTTTGCTGGCGGTGGTTGGCGTTGCCGCGGCGGCCTGGACACACATGCGAGGGCCGTGGATGCAAGGCCCCTGGAATAAGGACAACGATTTTTTCAATATGTTCGGCATGCCCGAGCATGAGAGCGATCAGCCCGCGATCCACCAGGAGATTCCGGCCAACGCCGCGATCGAGATCCAGAACCCGCGCGGCGACGTGAGCGTGGCGGCGGGTGCGGCCACCGGTATCGACGTGCTGGCGCACCAGGTGGCGTACGCCAATTCCGACGAAGAGGCGAATAAGGTCTTCACTGCCGAGAAGACCTCCGTGCGGGTGAGCGGCTCGGCCGTGGTAGTGCAGAGCAATGCCGACGAGCACGGACGCGTGAACCTGACGGTGACGGTGCCGCCTACCGCCAAGGTGACAATCAACGCCGGCCGCGGAGATGTCACGGCCTCCGGCCTGAATGCCGGCGTAACCATCAACAGCGGACATGGCGATACCCAGATCAACGGCATCAAGGGCGCGGTGATCGCGCATCTCTCCAACAACCGGCACGACTTCTCGGCTCACCAGATCCAGGGCGACCTGACGATTGACGGCAACTGCAACGACATGACCGTCTCCGAGGTGAAGGGCGCCGTTACGATCAACGGCGAGATCTTCGGCGATGTGCACATGGAGAACCTGGCCAGCAGCCTGCAACTGCATACCTCGGTGACCGATCTGCAGCTGGGCACGCTGCCCGGAGACATGACGCTCGACTCCGACACCCTGCGGGTGAACGCATCGACCGGGGAGACGCGGGTGATCACCCATGCCAAGGATGTCGACCTGAACCAGATTTACGGCGACAGCTTTGTGCAGGATCGCGACGGCACGGTTTCGGTTGAGCCGGCAGGCGCCTACAACGTGGAAGTGCGCAACAGCAAGGGTGATGTTGAGATCACGCTTCCTCCCAACGCTTCGGGGAGCGTGGACGGGCGCACCCACAACGGCGATATCGTGACCGACTACGGTCTGACGGTCAGCGGGGACGAGAACAAGACCGTCACCGGCCGCATCGGCGAAGGCGCCAAGCGGATTGTGCTGAACACGGATAACGGGGACATCGGCATCAAGAAAGGGCCGGCGTTTCCAGCCACACCTCCCGCCCCCGGGCCATCCAACATAGGCGCTCCGCCGGCTCCGCCTTTGCCGCACGCCCGCCATCTGCGCCCACCGCCGGTCCCGCCTGCGGCTCCGGTAGCGCAGTGAATACAGTGGACAGAGAAGAGTGAAGGAGCGGAAATCTATTCGCTCTTCTCTGCTCAGAACCCCCTGACATTCGTCCACCATCCGTTGTATGCTCCGAGTGCGGACGCCCTCCCGGCCGCGCGGAGGTTCAACAGGCATGCACCGTCCCATCAGGGTCATCACTGTGGAGCGCGAATACGGTTCACGCGGTGGCGAGTTTGCGCACGATCTGGCGCGCCAACTGGGATGGCAGCTGCTGGATTCCGAACTGGTGGCACGGGCAGCGCAGAAGGCGGGTATCGATGCCAAGATCGCCGCGCGCTACGACGAGCGTCTGGATCCCTGGTACTACCGCTACGGGAAGATTCTGTGGCAGGACCCGGTGTATGCTCCGGCGCCCAGTGAGGATCGCAGCTTCGACGCTGCGCGGATGATGGAACTGATCCGGGAGGAGATGCTGAACGCCGCCAACGAGGGCAACTGCGTCCTCGTCGGCCGGGGCGGAGCCTGCGCGCTGATGGGCCTTCCCGGCTGCTTCCATCTCTTCGTTTACGCCACTCAAAAGGCCAAGCGCGATTGGTACATGCGCAGCTTTCCGGAGCAGGCGCAGCAGGCCGACGCCCACTTGGCGGCCTTTGACAGGCGGCGAGCGGCGATTATTCGCAAGTTCTACGACCAGGAGTGGTGCTCCCGCACGCTCTACCACCTGCTCCTGAATTCATGCATCGGGATCGAGTCCATGATCGCGGCGGTGCAGGCGGCTACAGGATTGGGCGCTGCGCCCGCAAAGGCCGAGGCGGCAAGCTGAGAACAGTCCGCAGTGGGCAGTGGTCAATGAACAGTGCGGATTAGATTGCGATGCGGGGCACGCGCGAGCCGATGCGGGTGAAGACCTCCCAGGGAATCGTGCCGGTGGCGGCAGCGTGATCGAAGGCCGTGATGGCGTCGCTTCCCTGCCCGCCCAGCAGAACCACCTCATCGCCGGGGTTGACCCCAGGAATTTCGGTCACGTCGATTACCGCCTGGTCCATGCTGATGCGGCCGACCAGCGGTGCGCGCTGGCCGTGCAGCAGCACGCTGAAGCGGTTGCCGAGACGGCGGTCGAGCCCATCGGCGTAGCCGGTGGCGAGCAGCGCCAGCCGCATGGGCTCGGTGGCGACAAAGGTTCCGTTGTAGCCGACCACTGCGCCAGCGGGGACGGTGCGGACGCCCACCACGCGCGACTTCCACCTCAGGACCGGCTTGAGGTTGGCGCGGGCAGCGGCGAGCGTGGCCGGTTCCTCGCGGAAGGGCGGCTCGAACTCCGGGGCTAGCCCGTAGAGCGCCAAGCCCGGGCGCATCAGCGGCTTCATGCCGTGACGCGCGGCCAATTCGGCCACTGCGGGGGCCTGGCCTGCCAGCAGCGCGGCGGAGTTGCCCACGTTGAGCCACTCGGCAAAAAGGCCGGCGGTGGAGAGGCGCATGAGGACCTCGTCGAGCTGGGCGAACTGTTCGCAGGTGACGCGGGCATCGGCTTCGTCGGCGGCGAAGAGATGGGTCAAGACGGCTTCGACGCGCAACGGCGCTGCTGGCGAGAGCCGCGCCAGCAGCGGATCCAGGCCCTGGAGGCTGGCGCCCTGGCGGCTCATGCCAGTGTCGATCTCGAGATGAATCGGCAGCGCACCGGGAGCGAGCCCCGCCATGCGCGCGGCGGTTTCGAGCTCTTCGAGCTGCCAAGTCTCCCAGGCGACCACGGTCAGGCGATGCGCGACAACCGCGGCGCCTTGGCCGGGGAAGACTCCGCCGATTACCAGAATGCGAACCTGGGGGCAGAGGGCGCGGGCGGCCACGCCCTCTTCTACGCTGGTTACGCCCAGCCACTGCGCGCCAGCGCGTACGACAGCCGGAGCACAGAGCGCCAGCGAATGGCCGTAGGAGTCGGCCTTCACGACGGCCAGCAGGTCAACATCGGGCGAAGCCAGTGTCGTAAGGAAACGGAAGTTGTCTTCGAGGGCCTGAGTGTGGATCTCAACCCAGCAGGGGCGTGTTGGCATGGGAGGATTCAATCTCCAGTTTACGGTAGAAGCTGGTGATCGGAGAGAAGCGCGAAGGCTACCACCGTCTCGTGGCGGTTTCCGATCTGTTCGAGCAGTTCCGCTTCCAGATCGTGCGGCACCCGCATCTCGCAGGCGGCGACCTCTTCAGGGGTCGCGGTGGTGAAGCACAGCTCGCAGTGTCCCAGGCCCTCTTCACCGTTCTCCCCTTCGCTACGCACCGGCGGCCCGAAGATACGGCAGGTCATCGGACGCCATGCGTACACCTCGCAGCGGCCGGTGGCGGGGTCGAGCGCCGGACAGGCGGCATCCTCGGCGAAATCCTCGAAGCGCTCCTGATCTTCGTCTGAGGTGCCGAGTGTGCCCGCTGCCAGGTCGCCCGGAAAATCGGGGCCGTACCTGGCAATCCAGGCGCGGGCCTGCTGTTCGACCTGGTGGGTGCGCTCGAGATCTGCCGCGCGCAGTTCTTCCATGCCCTTGCGCAGCCGCAGGGCATCGAGCGCCGTGATGGCGAAGGCGCCATGGCAGCACGCGGTGCAGCCGATGCGGCAGGCCAGGTGCGATCCGGCGCGGCGCGCGGCTTCGGCCAGGTTCGCATCCATGATCTGCACGAGTTTGGCATCTGCGGCAGGCAGGCCCATGCAGCCAGAATACCGGACACTCAGGCCGATTTGAGCTCGAGGATAATCGCGGCGCCGCGCGGCTCGAAGTTCACCGCGGAGGCGCGGCCGTCGTTGTCCCGCAGGATCGAGGCGCAGAGACTCAGGTTCAGTGCCACCGATTCGGCACCGCTTTGCGGGGGCAGGTGGGGATCGAAGGCGCGCTCGGGATTGAGGAAACCGGGACCGCTGTGAGCCACCATGATCTGCACCAGGCCGCCCTCGCTGGCGGCTTCCAGGCGGATGGTCTTGGGGTGGTCCGGATCGGCGTCGGGGCTTTCCACGACCTCCATTGCAAATTGCAGAGAGTGCCGCACCGCTTGGCGCAGTTGCTGAGGACTGCACAGCGCGCGGGGAAGATTGGGGGCAATGCTCAGGCGGAACTCGATCGACCGCTGCAGGAAATCCTGGCGGTGCAATTCGCCCAGATCGGTCAGCAGCTCGGCGACGGAGACGGCGGCGAGCTGATCGGGCTGGGGACGCGAGATGCGCGAAAGGCTCTCGAGGGTGGCGCGCATGCGGCGGGATTCGGCCAGAATGGCTTCGACGGCCTTACGGTCCTGCTGGTCGAGAGCGGCGGTTCCGTCCAGCATGGAGGCATACCCCAGAATCACGGTGAGCGGATTATTGAGCTGCTGGGTGACGGTAGCGGCCAACTGCCCCAGATGTCCGAACTTCTCCGAGTCAGTCAGCTTTTCAAAC
>JAJZCY010000128.1 GCA_021828835.1 Acidobacteriota bacterium
ATCTGGGCGGCAAAGCCTCGCATTGAAGACGATCCACGCCGCGGAGAGCGCATCGAAGCGGAAAAATCCCACTATCACCAGCCCGGTACTCCGCTGCCGTAGGCTGGACGGCGAGGATGCCTCTGGAGTTCAGATACTCTCGCCCTTCGCGGAATGAACCGAGAGTGCTTCCCGCGATGAATCGACTCTCCGCAGCAGACGGGGAGCGATTTTGTGGCGCGTTCTCTACTTGGGCTGCGGGATGCGCACCAGCAGAATGTCGTGGCTGGCGATCTCCAGCGGTTGGCCGTTGGTGAGCGTGACTTGCTTGCCGGTCCACAGGTTCTTGCCGCTCTGCGGGCCGTGCAGGCCCAGGCGCGCCAGGTTCAGGTGGAAGGGATGAGTGGCGTAGCGGTCGCTGCCGGCGTTGAGCACGGCGATGGCCAGCGCTCCGTGCTCCAGGCGCCGCGTCCACACCTCTACCTCGCCGTCGGCGTAGGCGCGCGTGGCCTGCTGCCCCAGGCGGTCCTGGTCGATGGCGATCACGTCGCGGTTGGTAAGGATCTGGAGCACTTCGGGCTTCATCGCGGTGAGATTATTGCCGGCCAGCAGCGGCGCCGCCAGCATCGCCCACATGGAAAAATGCGAGCGGTTCTCGGCCAGCGAGAGCTTGCCGTTGCCCACCTCCAGCATGTCGGGATCGTTCCAGTGGCCGGGGCCCGCGTAATGGGCCAGGCCGGCCTGTTGCTCGAGAAGATCGTAGATGCGGTCCCAGGTGGGATTGATGTCGCCGGTGGTGCGCCACAGGTTGCCGCCCACTGATGGGGCCCACTCCCAAACCGCGTCATGGCCGTACTGGCAGAGCGAAAAGACCATGGGGCGGCCGGTGGACTTGAGCGCCTTGTCCATCTTGGCGTAGGCCGCGATCATCATCTTCATCTGCGCCGGATTGTCATCGGGCGCCTGCGCTTTCATGATCTTGCCGTAGCTGCACAGGTCGTATTTCAGGTAGTCGATGCCCCAGGAGGCGTACAGGGCGGCATCCTGCTGCTCGTGCTGGTAGGAGCCTTCGTAGCCCGCGCAGGTCTTGGGGCCGGGCGAGGAATAGATGCCCAGCTTCAGCCCCTTTGAGTGCACGTAGTCGGCCAGCGCCTTCATGTCCGGAAACTTGGCGTTCGAGCTGAGCACGCCTTGGGCATTGCGCGTGCCTTCCCAGGTGTCGTCGATGTTCACGTAGACGTATCCCGCATCTCGCATGCCGGTGGAGACCAGCGCGTCGGCGGCGGCTTTCACATCCTGCTCGGTCACGTTGCCGTGAAAGTAGTTCCAGCTGTTCCAGCCCATAGGCGGGGTCTGGGCAACGAGCGGCCGGGTGAGTACGGTGCTGTGCGCTGGTTGTTGAGCGATGGCGGCCACGGAGAGCAGCGCCAGAGAAGCTGCCCAGGAGATTTGTCTCAACACAGGGGGACCCTCGATCGAGAATATTTTCAGTCCGGATTGTAGTGCAACGCCCGGCGATCGGGGAGGCCGGACGTTGCGCAGGGCAGGGAATTACGGGACGAACAGTCCGAGCTTGGCCTTCCAGGTGACGGAGCGGCCGGGTGCGACAATCACCATGCCGTTGTTCTTGCCCTTCCATTCCGCGCCGAACGGATCATTGAGATTGAATTGCGGCTCGATCACGACAAACGACTGGTCCGGCGGAGAGTAAATCTGATAGGTGTTCACGTGCCGGGTGAGCGCGGTGACGCGCACGCCGTACTTCGCCGCGGGATCGACGAACTCAGCGTAGGAGCTGCCATCCGGCGCCCTCTTCAGATGGCTGAAGTTGTCGTCGAGGTAGGTCGAATCCAGGGGCGCGCCGCCGGGGCGGGCAAAGTCATACGGGGTTCCCTGAACCGGCTCCAGCGTTCCGGTTGGGAAGACGTCGTCGTAGTTGTTGACCTGCGCGCGCATGTCCCCCGGAACGTAGAGGCGCACCTGCTTGCGATCGCCGCCCAGGATGTTGAAGTAGGGATGCCACGCGATGCCTACCGGCTCCGCATCCTTGCCCACATTCATCACCGTGACGGATGCCAGGAGCGCATCGCGCTCCAGCGAAACGGTGATCTTCACATTGCTCTTGGAAAACCAGCGGCCGCTAAAATTGCTGCCATGTACGATGCCGCTGACGGTCTTCACTCCATTCGCTGAGCTCACATGAACGTCGTCCGCGCGGGCGGCCAGCATCAGGCCGTGAATTGCGTGCGGCACCGCTCCCGGCTTTTTGCCCTTGAAGTTGGCCACCAGCTTCACGGGGTGCCCGTCCCAGGAGAACGACACGGTTTTGCCGCCATTCGACAGCGGGCCGATGATGCGGTTGGCGAACGGCGCCAGGAATGCGCCGCCGAAGGAGAAGCTCTTGGTGCCGTAAGGATCGTCCGGGCCGCCCAGGATCGTCGCCGCCTCCTCCAGCGAGGGAGAATGCAGGAGCGACACCTCGCCCTTGCCGGGAATCCACGCGGTGATCTGAAAGACCTCCATGGCCCGCCCGGGAAGCACGGTTACGGAAAGAAACTCGGGCTTCGTGCCGTCTCCCGTTCGGGCGCGCGTAAGCGTCACGACCGGTTCGCCGCCGATCTTTGGCTGAGCGGCCGGGCTCGCAAGCTTCGACTGAGCTGCTGCAAGTTGCGCCAGCAGGATGCCGGTGGACAGTGCGGTTGCCAGAAGGGAATAGCGCGACCTCTTCGAACCCATTGCGACTCCTCCGTTTACAAACTCTTCGTGCCCTCGCGCACAGGTCAGTGTGCGCTGATTGCCTCGCTGGCGATCTTGCGCAGCTCGGGAAGAATGTTGCCCATCGCCGCAGCTGGAGCCGAACGCGTGCCCAGAGCGAAGTAGGCAGTCTGGTAGAGGCTGTAGAGCCGCTCGTAAGTCGCTGAAGCCGTTGCGTTGGGAGCGAACGTCGTGTGTTCCAGGCAGATGGCCGCCTGCGCCGCCTCGATGCTGGGATACGCGCCTGCCGCGACCAATGCGAAGATTCCTGAACCCAGGCTGGTGGGAATGCCTGCCGGAACCAGCACCGGCTTGCCCAGCACATTCGCATACACCTGGTTCAGCACCGCGTTGTGTTGCGGGATTCCACCTGCATTGATGACCCGGTCGACGCGCACACCGTGCTCGGCCATGCGTTCGAGAATGATGCGCGTATGGAACGCCGTGCCCTCGATGGCCGCGAACAGCTCGTCCTGCGCGGTGTGCATCAGGTTCCAGCCGAAGGTGACGCCGCCCAACTCCGGATTCACCAGCACGGTCCGGTCGCCGTTGTCCCAGCTCAAGCGAAGCAATCCGGTTTGTCCGGCGCGATAGGTCTCCAGCCCCCGCGACATCTCGGCAACCTTCACGCCGGCGCGGCGGGCGATGGCGTCAAAGATGTCGCCGGTGGCCGAAAGCCCAGCTTCAATGCCGGTGTACTGCGGGTGAACGCTGCCCGGCACCACGCCGCAGACGCCCGGAATCAGCTCCGTCTCGCGGGCCATGGCGATGATGCAGGTGGACGTGCCCACCACATTCACCACGTCGCCTTCGCGGCATCCCGCGCCCAGCGCATCCCAGTGCGCATCAAATGCACCCACCGGCACGGGAATGCCCGCGCGTAGACCCATCTGGCTGGCCCAGGACTCCGACAGATGGCCGGCGAGATGATCGGAGGTCAGGTATTCGCCTGCGAGCTTGTCGCGCACCCCGTCCAGCAGCGGATCGAGCTTGCTGAGAAACGACTGCGGCGGCAGCCCGCCCCACTTGCGATTCCACATCCACTTGTGGCCCATGGCGCAGATGCTGCGTTTGGCCTGCTTTGGATCGGTCACGCCGCAAAGCGTTGCCGCCACCATATCGCAATGTTCGAAGGCTGAGGCGAAGCGCTCGCGCTGCTCGGGATTGTGGCGCAGCCAGTGCAGCAGCTTGGCGAAGCCCCACTCGTGCGAGTAGACCCCGCCGCACCAGTCGATCGCCTCCAGCCCCTCGCTGTGCGCCAGCGCGGTGATCTGCTGTGCTTCCTCTTTGGCGCGGTGATCGCACCACAGGTAATAGTCGTTCAGCGGCTGCATCTGGGCATCGACAGGAACCACGCTCGACCCGGTTGTGTCGAGCGCGATGGCCTCGATCTGTTCGCCGCGGATGCCCGCCTCCGCCACCGCTTTGCGCGTGGCTGCCACCAGCGCGCGCATCTGGTCGGCGTGCGACTGCGTGGCGTGATCGGGATCTTCGCGCTTGCGGTGGAGTGGATACTGCTCCACCGCGCTGCCGATGCGTCCGCGCTTGCTGTCGAGGATCGAAACGCGAACGCTCAGGGTTCCAAAGTCGACTCCCGCAACCATCGTCATCGTCTTATTCCTCCTCGGCGCCGTGCAGGTAGCTTTCCCATCCCAGGTAGCGGACCGCTGCCTCGTGGACGGCCTTGGAGACGTCGCTGAAGCTGGCTGCCACGTGATGCTCGAAGCCTTCGCGGCAAATCAGGCGCAGCAGCTTCTGCAGGTGCGGAATCTCCGCCACGCCGGCTCCGCCAAAAGTCTCGAGAGGATCGTCGGTGAAGCGTCCCGCACCGGTGTAGCCGCGAATGATGCCCCGGCGATCATCGGTGGAGAAGCGGGCATAGGTCATCGCCCCGGACTTCACGCGGCCCACGCAGGTGCCAAAGGTGTTCAGCTTGCCGACCGTCCCGGCGATGATCTCCTGGTAATCCATGCGCGGCGTCTCGGCAAAGAAGTGCTTGGGCAGATTCGAGCAGTGGAAGCACACGCACTTATTCGGATCATTACCGTAGTTGTTGTTCCAGTCCAGCAGAGCCGAAGGCGTCTGGGAGGCGAGCGACATCATATACATGCTCAGCACGCCAGGCACATCCACCTCGCATGCCGAGGGCAGCAGGTTATTCGACATCATGCTCATCACCGTGCAGGGCACGACGCCGAAATATTCCTCCATCGAGGTCCAGCACTGCACCGCACTTACCGTGCAGTGGGTCTGCTGCATCCAAGTCTCGATCACCGCGCCCAGCTTGGCCATCTTCAGCAGCGCGGCGTCGGGAATGCCCGCGGTGCTGGCGACGTAGCTCTTCATCTCCGCCAGCTTCTTCTGCGCCGCGTCGTCATTATCCGCCATGCGCTGGATGCGGCCGAAGATCTCAGAGAGATCGAGCGGCTCGACCGAGATGCCGTAGCCCTCCAGAATGCGCTCAGAGTAGCGCACCGTGTTGAAGGCTGCGGGCCGCGCTCCGATGGCTCCGATCTTGACGTTCTTCAGCCCCTTCACGATACGGCAGACCTGCGAGAACCAGGCAAGATCGGCCTTGAACTCCTGCGAGTCGAGCGCTTCGGTGTGCAGCGTGGTGAGCGAGTAGGGGATGCCGTACTGCATCAGATTGTTGCAGCAGCTCATCTTGCCGCAGAAGCTATCGCGGCGCTCGGCGATGGTCATGGAGCCGGAACGGTCGGGCGTGGCCTGCACCAGCACCGGAACCTTCAGGCCGGAGAGTCGGATCGCATCCACGATGCCGCGCTCTTCGCCGAAGTTCGGCAGCGTAACGATGATGCCGTCGATCGCGTCGGCGTGCTTCTTGAACAGCTCGGCGCAGCGCTGCGACTCGGCGTAGGTCTCCACCGCGCCGTACTTCGACTCCTCAGGCCCCAGCACGATGGCCCGCCCGCCCGCCTTCTCCAGCACCGCCAGGATTTCTTCACGGCCGCTCTTGGCCAGGTGATCGGGGAAAAAGCCGCGATTCCCCACAATAATTCCAAAGGTCATTTGCCGTTGTGCTGCCATTTCTTGGACTCCTTGCCGGGCTGTGCCGCCGGGCGCATGCTGCTGAAGATTGCGTGGATGCGGCAGATCGTGCGTGCCGTGCGGATAAATTTTACTTACGCTCGTTCGATTTGCCGGGACGGAACTTGGCCAGATAGACCAAGCCGAGCAGCAGCAGCGTGCCTCCCCACCAGATGGGGGCGTGCAGACGCGTCAGTTGCACCCCGGCCGCGTAGTCGCCGGTGATCGCCTCATAGCATCCGTGGGCGAAGATCATCGCGCCATAGATGGTCAGCAGCAGCCCGATGAAGAACCAGATGGGGATTCGCGCGCCATGCATTTTTATCTCTCCCTTACCACACCAGGATATTCAGGGCCACGAAGATCACGCCCACCACGGCTGCCCAAAACCACTCGCGCTTGTACAGCGGTACCCACTCTTCAGTGGGCAATTGCGTGGCTCCGTAGACCAGCCCGTCGAGTTCGGCCACCGGCTTGGGCTTGGTGAACAGGCTTACCACCACGATCACGATGGCTGCGAAGCAGAACGCCCACAGGGCGCGAAACACGTTCTCCGCCATCGGCTTGGCGTGGGGCGAAAGTGCGACCACCGCCAGCCTCGAGGGATCCAGCTTCACCCATACGAATAGGCCGGCCGAGAACAGAATGCCCAGGAACAGCCCCAGGAACCCTGCCCAGCGCGTGGCCCGCTTCCAGAACATGCCGAACAGAATGGCGGCCAGCAGCGGCGCGACAAAGATGCTGAACAGCGCCTGCACGTAGTCCATGATGCCGTGGAACTGCTGCACCAGGTAGGCGGCGCCGATGGAGACGATCACGCCGATCACAATCGAAAGCCGCCCCACCAGAACGTAATGGCTGTCGCTGCCGTTTTTGTAGATCAGGGGTTTATAGATGTCGTAAGCCCAGACCGTGGAGAAGGCGCTGACATTGCCGGCCATGCCGCTCATGAAGCCGGCGATCAGCGCGGTGATTCCCAGTCCCAGCAGGCCTGGCCCCAGGTAGCGCACCATCATCAGCGGCAGCGCCTGGTTATAGGTGTGCAACTCCGCGCTGGGCCCTCCGGCCAGCACCTTGGCCCTCTGAGCGGACGACAGATTGGTCCTGCCCATGGCTTCCGAGCAGGCCGTCCGATCCATCACCTGTCCCGCGCTGTTCAGGCTGCATGCCGCGGTCACATCCTCGCCCACCAGCACCCGGCGGCTGCCGTCGGGATTCTGCAACAGCACCAGCCCCAGCAGGCCGGGCAGGATCACGATGAACGGAATCGCCATCTTGAAGAATGAGCCGATGATGGGCGCCATCCGCGCCGCGCGCAGGTTATGCGCGGCCAGCACGCGCTGCACCACCAGGAAGTCGGTGGTCCAGTAGCCGAAGCTGATCACGAATCCCAGCCCGAAGACGATGCCCGTCCAGTGCACGCCCATGGGGTTGGCGGCAAAGCTGCCGGTATCGCGCCACAGGTGAAAGTAGCTGTCGGTGTGCAGGTTGGTCACGATCCTGGTCTTCAGGCCACCCCAGCCGCCCGCCTGGTAAAGACCCAGGATCGGCACCAGCAGCGCGCCTCCCCAGATCAGCACGAACTGCAGTACCTCATTGAAGATGGCGGAGCGCAGGCCGCCCAGCCCCACATACAGCGCCACTGCCACCGAGCTCACGATGATGGAGAAGTTGATGTTCCAGCCCAGCACCACCTTCATCACCACGGCCATGGCAAACATGTTCACGCCGCTCATCAGGATCATCTCGGTGGCGAAGGCGATCGCCGCCACGCTGCGCGCCTCGCCGCCGTAGCGCAGATCCAGGTAGCCCGGCACCGAATGCGTCTTCGAGACGTAATAGAACGGCATCATCACCAAGCCAAGAAAAATCATGGCGGGAATGGCGCCGATCCAGTACCAGTTGGTGGCCAGGATGCCGTATTGATAGGCGGAGCCTGCCCAGCCCATCAGCTCGAGCGATCCCAGGTTGGCGGAAACAAAGCTCAGGCCCGCGATCCAGGCCGTCATCTCCCGGCCGGCCAGAAAGAACTCTTCGCCGGTGTTCGACTGGCCCTTGAGATAGAAGCCGATCCAAAGCACCATGGCGAAATAGATCGCGATTACCGCAATATCCAGCGGCCTCAGGTGAGCCAGCGGCGTAGCTTCCAGAGCCAGCCGCGTTGGAAGTGTTGAGGCTAAATGCCCGGACCAGTCGATCATCTTCTCGTTCCTGTGGGCCGCGCAGGCCGCGACCCGGGAGATGGGAATAGGCCGGCCCTTGCGTGCAGCCGGAAGAGGCTACTTCTGTCCGTAGGTAGCTTTCGGGCCGTGCTTGCGGAAGTAATGGCGGTCGAGCAGCGCCTGCGAGACGCCCGGACCCTCCGGATTCAGCGACACGGTAAACAGCGCCATGTGGGCGATGAACTCCAGCACGATCGCGTTGTGCGCGGCATCGGCCGGGGTTGCTCCCCAGCAGAACGGAGCATGTCCCGCCACAAGCACCCCGGGCGTCGCCATGGGATCCAGATCCTTGAAGCGCCGGCAGATCGCAAGCCCGGTGTTCAGCACGTAATCTCCCTCGATCTCCTCATCGCTCAAGGGAGCCGTGGCCGGAACCGGTCCGTGAAAATAGTCCGCGTGGGTGGTGCCCAGCGCCGGAATGGGACGGCCCGCCTGCGCCCAGGCGGTGGCGTGCAGAGAATGGGTGTGGACTACGCCGCCGATCGCCGGGAACTCTTTGTAGAGCACGATGTGCGTCTTCAGATCCGACGATGGCTTCAGATCGCCCTCGACGATCTTGCCCTCCATGTCGGTAATCACGATGTCCTCGGGCCGCATGGATGCATAGGGAACGCCGCTGGGCTTGATGGCCACCAGGCCTTCTTGGCGGTCGATGCCGCTGGCGTTGCCAAAGGTGTGCAACACCAGTCCGGCATGCACCAATTCCAGATTGGCTTTGAGGACCTCTTCACGTAAATGGGAAAGCAACATGGATTCCTTCCTTGCGCCGGGCGTGCGGCGAGGATTCGAGGGGACCTAAGAAAACGCTTTCTTGTCCGTTCCACGGTACTATCCGCGCGCAGCCCCTGTCAATCGTTTGGCTCTCCGGCCCGGTGCCCCCGGCATTTCCTGCCAGCCGCGCCGCGCTTCCTCCACCATCGGTGCGCTACTATGGAAATCGTATTCTCAGGTCGCTGTTTTGAGGACTGCATGTCGCGAGCTGTTCAGCACCCCAAAAAACGCGGCAAATTGCTGGGCATTCACGCCGTCGCGGCAAAAGCCAGAGTCTCGATCGCAACCGTCTCCAGAACCATCAATCGGGTTCCCACTGTGAATCCGCAGATGGCGAAGCGCGTCTGGGCCGCCATCGATGAGCTCGGCTATGTGCCCAACATCCAGGCGCGCGCGCTGGGATCGGGCCGAAGCGGAGTGCTCGGCCTGGTCATCTCGGAGATCACCAATCCATTTTTTCCGGAGCTGATTCAGGGCTTCGAAGATGTGGCCCTGGCCAGCGGCTACGAGATCCTCGTCAGTTCCACCAACTACGATCCCAAGCGGATGGAGCTTTGCATCCGCCGCATGCTGGAGCGAAAGGTCGAAGGCGTGGCGGTCATGACCTTCGGCATCGAACAGCCGCTGGTGGAAGAGCTTGCCGAGCGCGACGTCCCTCTGGTCTTTGTGGATGCCGGGCCCGAGCGCCCTGGCATCAGCCTCATCAAGGTGAACTACCATCACGGCGTGCGGCAGGGCGTGCAGCACCTGGCCGCCCTCGGCCATCGCAAGATCGGGTTCATCTCCGGCCCCATGCACCTGCACTCCGCGCGTTCTCGCGCCGAGGCTTTCTCCCTGTCGCTGGCCGAATGCGGCATCAAGCCCCGGGCCAAATGGATGCTGGAAGGCGACCACACCATGGAAGGCGGCATCCGCGCCATGGAGCAGATTCTGGATTCCGCCGATCGCCCCACGGCCGTCATGTGCTCCAACGATATGACCGCGCTGGGCGTGCTGCACAAGGCCTATCGCGTCGGCCTGCGCGTACCCGACGATCTGTCTGTGGTCGGCTTCGACGACATTCACATGGCCGAGGTCATGATTCCGCCGCTCACCTCCATCCGCATGTCGCGCCTCGATCTGGCCCAGGCCGCCATCACCGCGCTCCGCGCTCATGTCGAAGGAACCGGACCGCAGCGCGAGTACCAGGTCGATACGCGCCTGGTGGTGCGCGAGTCCACCGGTTATCCGCCGGGCGCCATGACCGATTTAGTGAAGAACGGCAAGGCCGAACCTGCCAGGCGCCGCTAGTCTCGCGCGGACAGCGCATTCGTTCTGCTTCACACTGCCAGCAACTTTGCGGCAGCAATCAGTTCTTTCCCGGGGGCTCATACGCATGAGGGATCCATCGGAACGCAGCATCGGTCTTCTGTGGCGCGCCATTTGCGCGAGTCTGTCTCTGTCCCTGCTGCTCTGCGGCAGTTCCGCCGCTTACGCCGCCACGGCTAACGGCTCGGATATCGCGCTCGACGGCCACGCCACCATCTACGTGGGGCCTGACCAGCCAGGGCCGGTGCTTCTGGCCGCGCAGGACCTGGCATCGGATATGCAGAAGGTCTTTGGCGCCGCGCCGAAGATCGTGCGCACTCCGCAGGACGCCGCGCCCGTCACCATCGTGGTGGGCGACGATCTCTCCGGAGCCCCGGCCGATCACCCTGCCGCTCCCGAGTCGTTTTCGATCACTACGGGCGCCGCCGACTGGAATGGGCATCGCGCCGAGAAGGTCATTCGCCTCGCCGGCTCGGATATGCGCGGCACCCTCTACGCTATCTATCAGTTTTCGCAGCAGCACCTGGGTGTCGATCCCATGTACTACTGGACCGATCATGCGCCGGCGCGGCGCGTCTCGATCCTGCTTTCCGAGTCCCTGCGTGAGAGCTACGGGCCGCCGGTCTTTCGCTATCGCGGCTTCTTCATCAACGACGAAGATCTGCTCACCGGGTGGGCGCCGGGCGAGGCTAAGGACCACAGCGGCATCTCCCTCGCCGTATGGAACAAGATCTGCGAGACCATCCTGCGGCTCAAGGGCAACATGATCGTCGCCGGTACCTGGCCGTTCCCCAACGACCCGCAGGACCATGTGGTGATGGAGCGCGGACTGCTCCTCAATCAGCACCATGCCACCCCGCTGGGCGTGAACTTCTCGCGCTGGCCCAAGGGCGTTCCGTACAACTTCACCAGCGATCCGCAGTACATCGAGAACGCCTGGAAGAACGCGGTCGCCGCCTATCCGAAGGATCAGCAGATCCTGTGGGAGATCGGGCTGCGCGGCCTCTCGGACCAGCCCTATTCGGACCTGGATCCGGCGGTGCGCGGTAACCCGCGCGCGCAGGGCCGGCTCATCAGCAAGGCCCTCGCCGAGCAGGTGCAAATCGTGCGCGCCAGGCATCCGCACGCGGTCTTCATCACCGATCTGTGGATGGAAGGCGCAAAGCTGATGCGCCAGGGCGATCTGGTGATTCCGCCCACCGTCATTACCGTGTGGCCCGACACCGGTTACGGCGACATGCAGGACGACGGCCAGGTGAAGGCGGGCCAGGGCGCCTACATCCACGTGGCCATGTACAACGCGCGCGCCAACCAGCTCTCCGAGCTCACGCCTGTCCAGCGCATCTTCGCTTCCCTGGGCAGGTTCCAGAAGGCGGGAGCCACGTCCTTCCTGCTGGTGAATACCAGCGACCTCCGCCCGGTGACGATGGGCGCCAGCGCGGTGCTGGACTTCGGATGGCAGGGCGCGGCCATCGGGACGAGCGACAGCTTCTACGCTCGCTGGGCCGGCGAAGAGTTCGGCGCCAAGGCTGCGCCGCGCGTAGCGGCCGTGTACAAGGCCTACTTTGACGCGC
>JAJZCY010000129.1 GCA_021828835.1 Acidobacteriota bacterium
CCGGAATTACCAGTTTAGGCACGGAAAGCTCCGGTAAGGCTGGATGGTGGTACTTTCTCTACGTCGCGTTGCATCTGCTCGCAGCCCAGATCGAGCTCACTTCTCTAGCACTATTTGTCCCGCACCCTTTACGGGAATGAGGAGCAGATCCACGGCCTCCCGCTTGGCACCATCGTCCAAGTGTGAATAGCGCGCCGTTATGGCCAGGGTCTTGTGTCCCGCCAGTTCCTTGATAGCTACGAGGTTTACCTTCCTCATGGCGAGCCGAGAACAAAATGTATGGCGATTGTCGTGCCACCGATAATCGGTGACGCCTGCCTGTTCGCGAACATCATCCCACCAGGGCCGCGGCGGTGTGTCGAAAACAAGATCCTTACCTTTTGCGTTCGGCACTTGCGCTTTGCGCGCTTCGAAAGCTGCAAACACCGCGGCATTCATCGGGATGATCCTTGCCGTGTAGTTCTTTGTCTTCAAAAGGTCCACCTCTCGCCGCTGAAAGTCGACATTTTTCCAGCGTAACCGGCTTCCATATTGCTCGGAGAGCCGCATGCCTGTTCCAAGCGAAACATCGAGCTCGCACATCTTGTCCGGATATTTCTCCGCAATGACACCACGAAGCGCAGCCTCCTCGTGATCGCGGAGAAAGCGGATGACGTTGCCGCCCTCTTTCCTCTGTTTCACCAGACGAACGGGGTTAGTCTTAACTTTGCCGTTGCGAATACCCTCGCGGTAGGCAAGACTCATGGCAGCTCGATAGCGATTCGCCGTGCTTCCGGTCTTCGTGTTCTTCGAAAGCCAATTGTCGATTTCCGCCGGCTTGATCGACTCGGCTGCGCGATCTCCAAAATGTTCCTTCAGCTTCTCAAGGCGCTGTTTGACGTTGCGCGAATCTGAGTGGTGTGCCTGCGAATACTCTTGCGTGATGTAGTCGGCAAGTTTGGCGAACTTAATGGGGGCAGTACGGATGTTCTCCGGCATCTTCTTGCCGACACGACGCTCATTCCGCCGCTTGTTGAGGAGTGCCTCGGCATCGCTTTTGCGACCAACTAGTTCGCGATGCAATTTGCCGTCAGCATCGCGATAGCGAATCCACCAAACGCCTGAGCCGGGTTCACGCTCCCAGACGCCCCGGACCTTTACCTCTTCCTTGTCCGCCACTTTGCCCCCCCAGGATCGCTGCGAGGCCAAAGTATCACCACTAGTATCACTGGGTCAAATCGGGGAGTGAAGGCAGAACAGGAAAATCCACCGTAACTATTTGATTTTATTTGGTGCCCGGAGGGGGACTTGAACCCCCACGGCCTTGCGGCCTGCGGATTTTAAGTCCGCTGCGTCTGCCAATTTCGCCATCCGGGCGCGGAACCGCTTTTCATCATAAAGCAGCACCCCATTGCCGCGGCCCGTCCCCTGGCCTGCGCCGCGGGGCGTCTCCCGCACGCTTTCCGCCCCGCGTGTGAGAAACTGGAGATGCAGGATTCTCCGGCGCGGCCACTTGCGGCCTGCCCACCTCCGCCCATGCCATCGAGGAGAAACACCAGCCGTTCGCGGCGCCTCGCCCGCAGCGGAGACGGCTGCGCGCCGCCCGCACTACGCTCTCGATTACAGGATTCACGATGATCAGTGTCAGCAATGTGACCATGCGTTACGGCTCGAAGGTGCTCTTCGAGGAGGTCAGCACGACCTTTACCCCCGGCCGCCGCTACGGCCTCACCGGGCCCAACGGCGCCGGCAAATCGACGTTTATGAAGATCCTCACCGGCGATCTTGATCCGCAGAAGGGGACGGTGGTGCGTCCGCGCAAGCTGGGCGTGCTGCGGCAGGACCAGTTCGCCTTCGACGCCTATCGGGTCATCGACACCGTCATCATGGGCAACAAGCCCCTGTGGGCCGCGCTCGAAGAGCGCGACCGCATCTACGAGAAGACGGAGATGACCGACGAGGACGGCATGCGCCTGGGCGAGCTCGAAGGCGTGATCGGGGACGAGGACGGTTACACCGCCGAGGCCGACGCCGCCGTGCTGCTCGACGGCTTGGATATCAAGGAAGAGCTGCACGAGCGCAAGATGGGCGAGCTCCAGGGCGGCCAGAAGGTCCGGGTGCTGCTGGCGCAGGCGCTGTTCGGCCATCCCGAGGCGCTGCTGCTGGACGAGCCCACCAACTACCTTGACCTCGACTCCATCCACTGGCTTCAGGATTTCCTGCTCAACTACGACGGCACGCTCATCGTCATCTCCCACGACCGCCACTTCCTCAACAGCGTCACCACCCACACCGCCGATATCGACTACCAGACGATCATCACCTACACCGGCGGCTACGACGACATGGTGCTGGCCAAGACGCAGATCCGCTCCCGACTGGAGTCGGAGAACGCGCAGCGCGAGAAAAAGATCGCGCAGTTGAACGAGTTCATTGCGCGGTTTGCCGCCGGCACGCGCTCCAGCCAGGTGACCAGCCGCCGCAAGGAAGTGGAGCGGCTGCAAACCAACGAGCTGGCCCGCTCCAACATCCAGCGCCCTTTCATCAAGTTCGACCAGAACCGCCCCAGCGGCAAGCATGTGCTTGAGATCAACGGCCTGACCAAATTTTATGGCGACCTCAAGGTGCTGGACGGCTTCACCGCCAACGTGCTGCGCGGCGAGAAGATCTGCCTGATGGGCCGCAACGGCGCCGGCAAAACCACCACCATCAAGAGCCTGCTGGCCAACTACCCCGGCCTGGCAGAGGCGACCTTTACCCTGGATGCTGGCTCCGTGTTCTGGGGACACGAGGCCCAGGTGGGCTACTTCCCGCAGGACGTGGGCTCGACCATCGATGCCGCCAGCGAGCCCAACCTCACGGTTGCCGAGTGGCTGCATCGCTGGAACCCCGCCGCTCACATCGAAGATATCCGCGGCATCCTCGGGCAGATGCTGTTCAGCGGCGAAGAGGGCGGCAAGCCCATCAAGGCGCTCAGCGGCGGCGAACAAGCCCGGCTGGCATTCTGTAAACTGATCCTGACAAAGCCCAACATCCTCATCTTCGACGAGCCGACGAATCACCTCGACCTTGAATCGATCAACGCGCTGAACATTGCGCTACAGCGCTATGAGGGCACGGTGCTGCTGGTCACCCACGACCACGACCTCATCGACGAGGTCGCCACACGGCTGTGGGTCTTCCAGGACGGCCGGATCGAGGACTTCCAGGGTCCCTACGAGGAGTGGAAGGGTAAACACAGTTAGAGTAGTGACAGTGGACAACGACCACTGTTCACTGTCCACTGATCTTCAGGCCGGATACGCCCCGGTGATATAGCCCTCCAGTTCCTGAATGGCCTGCGCCTGTCCGCTGATCACCCAGCGCACCAGGTCGCTGATGGAGATGACGCCGCAAACTTCCTCCCCTTGCAGCACCGGCAGATGGCGGAAATCGTGCTGAGTCATGATAGCCATACATTCATCAACCGTATGCTGCGGCGTCACATACATCACCGGGCTGGTCATGATCTGGCGAACCCTGGTTTCCTTGGATAGGTGGCCCATCAGTACGCCCTTGCGCGCGTAGTCGCGCTCTGAGACGATGCCCACCAGCCGCCCTTCGTCCAGAACGAGCAGAGCCCCAATATCGTGCTCCGCCATCTTCTCGATTGCTTCATAGACGGTCTGCTCAGGCGTCACCGCCAGGACCCGCTTCGGCTTGCTTTTCAGGACCAACCCTATCGTATCGGTGATGCTCATCGACCCTCCTTGCGCCAGCATTCTTCTTGGGGAACTGCCCTTCCCGGTCCTACCCCGTCCGGGAATCAGAACACTATAGTCCATCTCCAACGCGGAGGGGAAGGCCGGAGAAACCAAGAATGCCCGTTCCCGCCGGGTTCCTGCGTTCACAACCCATGCCAGACTCGGAGCATCCAACACAGGAATGCCGCTACCTCCTCCGTGTGTCCTGCTGCGTTCGGGGAGAATTTCGCGCAGGGGTGGAGCTTTTCGATCATGGACTCGACAGGGCCCCAGAACGAGGGAGTGGGAAACGCGCTGCGCTGCGAAGAATCTCAGGTGCGATCGGAACTTGCCCAGGCGCTGCTGGACCACTCAGAAAGCTTGGCCCTGCTGCTCACGCCGGAGGGCCTGGTCGTCGAGAGCAACCGGGCCGCGCTGCGCGCCACCGGAGTTGAGCTCGCGGGCCGCAAGCTTTGGGAAGCTCTCCCCTGCACGCCTGAATCCGCAGCCCGTTTGCGCCAGGCTGTCGCGCACGCGATAGGCGGAGAACGTCCATCCCTCGACGTTTCACTTCCCCGGAACGAGGGGGCCGACAGCCGTCTGCTCACCTTCAGCCTGTGCAAAGCGATGGGCGAAGGCCCGGAAGCGCTTCTGCTCGTAGAAGGCCGCGATGTCACCGAGGAAAGGACAAAGAATGTTGAAGCCGCACGTCGGCTGCAAGAGTTGGAGCGCGAAAATAGACAGACGCAGAAGGTTCTTGCCGAAGCGCCGGCAGCGCTGGGCATTCTGACCGGCCCCGAACACCTCTGGGCATTTGCCAACCAGGCCCTCGCCCGCCTCTCCGGCCGCACCACCTCCGCCGACTTCGTCGGCAAAACCCTGCTGGAGAGCCTCCCTGAAATCAAGGATCAAGGTTTCCGCCAGCTTCTGGACCAGGTCTATCGCAGCGGCGAACCCTACATGGGGCACGAGACGCGCGCTCTGCTCAAGCGGGCCGCTGAGGACCAACCTCAGGAGGTCTTCCTCGACTTCACTTACCAGCCCATCCGCAACAGCGAGGGTGCGGTGGAGGGGATCTTCGTTTACGTCCTCGAGGTCACCGATAGCATCCGGGCCAGGCAGGAACTCGCGGACCATGCCGAACGCCTGCGCCTGGCCCAGGATGCCGCCCAAATCGGCACCTGGGAGTGGGACCCGATCAAGGACACCACAACTCTGTCTCCGCAGTTGCACCGTATCTTGGGGAGCGATCCCGACGATCAGGAGCGGTTCAAGAAGTGGTTTTCACGGATCTATCCACCCGACCGCAATCGCGTCGAGCTGCTCATGTATGAGGGCCACCGGCTGGGCAGCATGGATTTCGAGTATCGCTATCAGCATCCCGATCTCGGCCTGCGCTGGCTGCAGTGCAAGGGCCAGCGCCGCATGAGCGAGACGCGCATGTTCGGCATGGTGCAGGACATCACGACCCGAAAGAGGGCCGAAGAGGCCGCACAGCGGCTGGCGGCAATCGTTGAATCCTCCGACGACGCCATCATCAGCAAGGACCTGAAGGGAATCGTCACAAGCTGGAACCCGGCCGCCGAACGCATGTACGGCTACACCGCGGAAGAAATGATCGGGCAGCCGATCACCAAGATCGTGCCGCCGGAGCTCTACGCCGATGAAGCCCGCATTCTCGCTACCATTGCGCGCGGCGAGCGTATTGAGCACTTCGACACCGTGCGCATGAAGAAAGATGGAGAACTGATCCAGGTCTCGCTTACGGTGTCGCCCGTACGCGACGACAACGGCACCATTGTCGGAGCCTCCAAGATCGCACGCGATACCTCGGAGTACCGCCGCCGCGACGAGTTCCGCTACCGCCTGGCCGCCCTCGTGGAATCCTCCGAAGATGCTATCGTCAGCAAGGATCTGAACGGCATCGTCACCAGTTGGAACCCGGCTGCACAAAGGCTGTTCGGTTTCACCGCCGAAGAAATGATCGGCCAGCCGATCCTCAAAATCATCCCCCCGGAGCTGTATGGCGACGAGACCCGCATTCTCGCCACCATCGGGCGCGGCGAAAGCATCGAGCATTTTGAGACCGTGCGTCGAAAGAAAGATGGCGAGCTCATCGAGATTTCGCTGACCATCTCGCCCATTCGCGACGAAACTGGCACGGTGATCGGAGCCGCCAAGATCGCGCGCGACATCACTCAGCAGAAGAAGGCTGAGCGCGCACTGCGCACCAGCGAGCGGCTGGCCTCGGTGGGCCGCCTGGCCGCGACCGTCGCCCACGAAATCAACAATCCTCTGGAGGCGGTCACCAATCTCGTGTTCCTCGCCCGCCACACCGCCGCCAAAGAAGAAGTCCGCAAATACCTCGGCATGGCGGAAGAGGAACTGGAGCGGATTTCGCACCTTACCAAGCAGACCCTCGGTTTCTATCGCGAAACCAAGGGTGTCACGGAGGTCCGGCTCGGCGTCTTGGTGGACTCGCTGCTCTCTGTCTTTATCCCGCGCATGCGTGCCAAGGGAATCGAGCTTTGCCGCGAGATCGACAATGAGGTCGAAATTCGCGCAATTCCAGGGGAAATCCGCCAGGTCATCGCCAATCTCATCAGCAACAGCATCGACGCGATCCGCGGCAATGGTCAGATCCGGGTGCGGGTCTCCCCAGCCAGGCGCTGGAATGCGAGCTCCGAACGCGGCGTCCGGTTCAGCATCGCCGACACCGGCAGCGGCATCCCCGAAGCCATTCGCGCTCAGGTCTTCGAGCCCTTCTTCACCACCAAGCGCGATGTAGGCACCGGCCTCGGGCTCTGGATCTGCAAGAGCATCGTGGAGAATCACCGCGGCACGATTCGCGTCTGGAGCCGCACCACTCCGGGCGAGAGCGGAACCGTCTTTTCGGTGTTTCTACCGCTGAACTCAGGCGTATTGCCTGCCGACACGCAACCACAGCGCGTGATGTAACGCCAAGCGGCACTTCCGGGTTCATGCAGCTCAGCCGCGTCGCCGCGCTGCCTCCGCATAAACCTCCGCATATTCCCGCGCCGGCTTATCCCAGCCGTACTCCCGCGCCATGCCATTGCGCATCAGCCGCGTCCAGCTCTTCTTGTGCTGGAACGCCGCCAGCGCGCGGTCTAGTTCCTCCAGCAGGTCGCGCGGATCGTAGCCGTAGAACTTGAAGCCGGTGCCCGTTCCCTTCTTTGCGTCCCATTCCTCGATGGTGTCGTCCAGGCCGCCGGTGGCGCGCACCAGTGGCACCGTTCCATACTTCAGCGAGTAGATCTGATTCAGCCCGCAGGGCTCATACCGCGAGGGCATCAGGAAAAGGTCCGCGCCGGCCTCGATCTTGTGCGCCAGCGCCTCGTCATAGCGAATCTGCACCGCGATCTTCTGCGGATGACGTTCCGCCCAGCCGCGAAAGAATCTTTCCAGCGCAGGCTCGCCGGTGCCCAGCGCCACCACCACCAGGTCCTGCTTCGCCATCTCCTCGCCGATGGCCGCCACGATGTCGAAGCCCTTCTGCGTCGCGAAACGCGAGACGATGCCCACCACCGCAGCGGAATCGGGCACGGCATTCAAGCCAAAGGCATGCAAGAGATCGGCACGACAGGCTCGCTTGCCTTCCAGGTCGTCGGCGCTGTAGTGCGCGGCCAGATTGCCGTCCGTAGCTGGATCCCAATGGCCGTAATCCACGCCGTTCAAAATGCCGCGCAGATCCGCCGCGCGCCCGCGCAGCACCCCCTCCAGATGCCAGCCAAACTCCGGTGTCTGAATCTCCTCTGCGTAGCGGTGGCTCACCGTCGTCAGTTGATCGGCGAACACCACCCCGCCCTTCAGAAAATTGAACCGGTCATACTGCTCCACCTTGTCCATGGTGAACAGGTCCCACGGAAACAGCAGTTGCTCGGTCGTCGCGGGAGGAAACAGTCCCTGGTAAGCCGCATTGTGAATCGTCAGGACCGTGGCAGCATGCCGCAGCACCGGGTCGGCGGCATACGTCGTGCGCAGATACACCGGAATGAGCCCGGTCTGCCAGTCGTGCACATGAAACACCTCCGGAACGCCAAGCTGCTTGGCTGCCTCCAGCACCGCCCGGCAGAAGAAACCGAAGCGTTCTGCGTTGTCGGGATAGTCGCCGCCATTCGGTCCATAAAGCTCCGGGCGGTCGAAGAGTTCCTGTGACTCGACAAAGTAGAACTGAACTCCGTTCTGCTTGCCTCCGTCCACGATTCCCGCGAAGCGGCTGTAGTGCCGGAAGGGGACAGTCACCGAGCGCACGGCATAGGCTAACTGGCCGATCTTTGGCTCGATCCGCGGCCGGATTCGCGCATACAGCGGCAGGTACACCGTAACCTGGTGCCCCAGCTTCGCTATCTCCGCGGGCAGGGCGCCCACTACGTCCGCCAGACCGCCGGTTTTGGCAAAGGGGACACACTCAGAGGCGGCAAAAACGATATGCATCGGCTCTCCCGGCCCGCTCTTTTTCGGACCGAAAGTCTAGTATGCACCGGTCCGGCGAACCGGGTTACGGGACGGCACCCAGCCTGGTAGGGCATGTTTCACCGAATGGTCCACAACATGGGATGAATGGTGGAAAACCGCTCCCCAACTGCATCTTCCGTTCCCATTCCCTTCGCCAAAGGGTAGCTGTAACTGGTAACTTAGAAGAGAAGGATCTTGTTCACGCAATGGTCTCCAACACCTATATCCCGCTGGTGGTTTTGTTCGTGGCCGCTCTGGGTTTCGGGCTGGCTCCGCTTGGCCTGGCGTGGCTTTGGGCGCGGTTCTTCTCACCCCGCAAGCCCAATGCCATCAAGAACGCCATCTACGAGTGCGGTTTGGTCTCCAAAGGCGATGCCTGGGTACAGTTCCGCTCGGCCTATTATCTCTACGCCATCATCTTCTTGATCTTCGACGTGGAAGCCGTTTTCCTGCTTCCCTTCGCAGTGGCCTTTACAGGCCTCAGCATGGCTGCCTGCCTGGCCATGCTGGTGTTTGTACTGCTGCTGGTCGAGGGCTTGGCGTGGGCCTGGGCCAAGGGCGTGCTGACTTGGGCGTGAGCAACAGCCTTCCGCCATCGGCAATCAGCTTTTCGCCGGATGGCCGAAAAGGCTTCTGAAGAAGCACCAGAATCTGTACCGGCGATGCGATCGTTGCGTGAGTCGGGGTTTTGCGGAGTTAAGATAAGACAGACTCCCACGATTTGAAACAAGCTGAGAGCTGGCAGCCAAGCGCTGCCGGCTCACGGAGCAGGAATGGCTGTCGACGAGAACCTGAAAATCGAGATGGGAAAGCAGGGCGTGTTTGTTACGACTCTGCAGGAACTCTATAACTGGGGACGCCGCAGCTCAGTGTGGCCGATGAACTTTGGCCTGGCCTGCTGCGCCATCGAGATGATCGCCACCACCATGGCCCGCTACGACCTGGCCCGCTTCGGCGCCGAGGTCTTCCGCCCCTCGCCGCGCCAGGCCGACCTGATGATCATCTCCGGCACGGTGACCAAGAAGATGGCTCCGCAGGTCGTGCGCCTCTATAACCAGATGGGTGAGCCGCGCTATGTGATCGCGATGGGCGCCTGCGCGATCTCCGGCGGCCCGTTCAAACAGGGCTACAACGTGCTCAAGGGCATCGATCGCTACATTCCCGTGGATGTGCACATCCCCGGCTGCCCGCCGCGCCCCGAAGCGCTGCTCGACGCGTTCATTACCCTGCAAAAGAAGATCGATGCGCAGAGCCTGACCGGCGAGAACCGGCCTCGCCACCTGAATCCCGAGGGGCAGGGCGAGTTCCCTGTTCCCGAACAAGGTGAACACGACCTCGAGCCGCCGTCGAACACCCTCGTCTGGCCTGCGCCTATGGTGATCCGCTGATGAAGACGAACGAAGAAATCAAAGCGGCGATTGAGGCGGCAGTGCCCGGCGCGGGTGTGGAGATCATCAACAACCCCAGCCCCTCGGCACAGCACTCGCTTCTGCTCCAGCGCGAGACTGCGTTCGCCGTGGCCCAGTTTCTCCGCGACGACGCCGAGCTGGCCTTCGACTATCTCTCCAATGTCACCGGCGTGGACTGGCTCGACAAGGAGATCGTCGAAAAGGTCAAGGTGAAGAAGACCGTCACCAAGACTGTCGACGGTGTCGAACAGCAGGTCGAGGAGACCGTCGACGAGACCCGCAAGCACGTCGAGCCGGGTTATCTGGAGACCGTCTACCATCTCTACTCGATGGCCAAAAAGCACGGTCCGCTGATCCTGCGCCTGCGCACCGCCAACCGCACCGACCAGGTGGAACTGCCGTCCTTCACGCCCATCTGGCGTTCGGCGGAGTTTCAGGAGCGCGAAATCTTCGACCTCTACGGCATCGTCTACACCGGCCATCCCGACCTGCGCCGCATTCTCATGTGGGAAGGCTTCAAGGACCACCCCATGCGCAAGGATTACGTGGAACCGGACGACTTTGAGTACGAGCCCACCGCACACGATGCAGTGCTGAAGCGCGCCCAGGAGCATCAGGCCAAGGCGGCCTCCGCGCAGAACGGGGGCGCGGCATGATCACTCCCATTCTTGCCCGGCAGGAAGGCTGGAACCGCCAGCCGGAGATCGTTCCCGACGGCGAAGGCGAACTGCTCGAAGTCGCGATGGGCCCGCACCATCCCTCGACCCACGGCGTCTTCCGCATGGACGTGACCCTGGACGGCGAGCGCATCATCAAGCTCAAGCCGGTCTTCGGTTACCTGCACCGCAATCACGAGCAACTGGGCGAGACCATGAGCTATCTCGCCATCATGCCCTACACCGACCGCCTCGATTACTTCTCGTCGCTGTCGAATAACTGGGGCTATGCGCTGGCCGTCGAAAAGCTGGCTGGCATTCAGGTGCCGGAGCGCGCCGAGTATCTGCGCGTGATTCTGGCCGAACTGACCCGCATCCAGAACCACGCCTCCTCGGTGGGCTTCCTGATCCAGGACATGGGCGCCAGCGGCACCCCGCTGATGTACGCCTTCAAGGAACGGGAAAAGATCCTCGACCTGTTCGAATCGCTGACCGGCTCGCGCATGATGTGCAACTACATGCGCTTCGGCGGCTGCCGCGTGGACACCACAGCCGAGTGGCTCAACCAGGCGCGCAAGGTGGTAGCCGGCATTCCCGCCTTCGCCGACGAGTTCGAAGCGCTGCTCACCACCAACGAAATTCTGATGGCGCGCACCCAGGGCACCGGCATCCTGAAGCCGGAGCTGGCGGTGAACGCCGGCATTACCGGCCCCCTGCTGCGTGCCTCCGGCGTCAACTACGACATTCGCAAGGTCGACAAGTACGGTATCTACGACCGCTTCGATTTCAAGGTCCCGCTGGGCGAGCATGGTGACGTCTATGACCGTTTCATGCTGCGTCTGCTGGAACTGCGCCAGTCGGTCCGCATCCTCGAGCAGGCCTTCAAGGACATTCCCGAAGGCCCGATCATGGACCCCAAGTCGAAGATTCGCGGATTCCGTCCCAAGCCCGGCGAGGCCTACGGCCGCATCGAGGCGCCCAAGGGCGAACTGGGTTACTACGTGATCAGCGACGGCACCGGCAACCCCTATCGTTACCGCGTCCGCCCGCCGAGTTTCGTGAACCTGACGATTTTGGAAGATATGTGCCTGGGACAAAACGTCGCCGACGTCGTACTCATCCTGGGCAGCATTGACATTGTGCTGGGAGAAGTAGATAGATAGCTGCTAGCTTCTAGCCTCTAGCTTCTGGCTCTCCACTGTGACTGAGCTAGAAGCTAGAGGCTAGCGGCTGGAAGCTGGAGGATTGTCTTGCTGGGCGAAGGAATCATCAAAGGCATGTTGGAGACGGCGAGAAACTTCGCCGGCAGCTATATCTCCAAGGAACGCCTCATTACAGTTCAATATCCCGAAGAGCGCGAAGCGCTGCCGGAAAATGCGCGCGTCTTCCC
>JAJZCY010000130.1 GCA_021828835.1 Acidobacteriota bacterium
GGGACTGAGCGATACGGCTGAGCTCAGCTTTCTGGGCTTCGGAAAGTACGATCGAGTCGCTGATCACATCAGTTTAGACGCGATCAGCACTGGTAACGTTTACTTGGCGACAGTCCACTAGACAAAGATCCGGTAAATTCCCCGTGCTGGTTCCATAACTGGCCGCGTCAGAACCTCGTTCCGCCCAGTCAACTTCGAACCATATCTCAGTCGCCACCGCAGCCGCGCTACCTGCATCAGACTGCCTAGCCTGCGCGCCCAGCATCTGGGCTCTCGCGGTATGTATAAGGTCAGGTATCGCGCTGATGTCAAGCTCATTGCGGGTTTTGGAAGTTCAGCAGCGAACGATCTTCTCGGATCGAATTCCCTTGGTGGCATTCCGCGTATCGACGACCAGTTGCGCCTGCTCCACGATCGCTTTGTAGTCGTAGGTGGAGTGGTCGGTGACGATGACCACCGCATCGTAGCTGGGCAGGCTGTCCAGCGAAACGGAGGTCATATTCAGGTCGTAGTGGCGTCCGCGGCCGACCGTGGGGAAGTACGGATCGTTATAGTCCACGCTTGCACCTTTTTCGCGCAGCAACTCGATCACGGTAAGCGAGGGTGACTCCCGCAGGTCATCGATGTCTCGCTTGTAGGCGAGGCCAAGAACCAGCACGCGGGAGCCCTTCAGTGACTTGCCGTGCTCGTTCAGAGCCCCGGCGACGTGCTCCAGGACGAACCGGGGCATATTGCGGTTCACTTCGCCGGCCAATTCGATGAATTGGGTGCGGAAGTCAAACTCACGCGCCTTCCAGGAGAGATAGAAGGGATCGATGGGAATGCAGTGACCTCCCAACCCGGGACCGGGATAAAAAGCCTGAAACCCGAACGGCTTAGTCTTGGCGGCGTCGATCACCTCGTGGATGTCGATGCCCATGCGCATGCAGAGCTGCTTGAGCTCGTTGACCAACGCGATATTCACGCAGCGGTAGATATTCTCGAGGAGTTTGGTCATTTCCGCCGCCGAGGGGGAACTCACCGGCACGACGTTGCGGAAGATGGCGCCGTACATAGATTGAGCCAGCACGTTGGCCACTCGGCCGCAGCCACCAATCACTTTCGGAATGTCATGGCGGGCGACCGTATCGTTGCCGGGGTCCTCGCGCTCCGGCGAGAAGACGACATGGATGCCAGCCTCCTCATCGCCGCGGGCAACTTTGAGGCTCCGAGGATTGCCGGCTTCGAGAATGGGGGCCACGATCTCTTCGGTTGTGCCCGGATAGGTCGTGCTCTCGAGCACAATCAGCTGTCCGTCGTGGACATGGGGCGCAATGGACTCGATGGTGCCGCGCACGTAACTCAGGTCGGGCTCGTGGTGCTCGTCCAGCGGGGTGGGCACGCAGATGATCACCGCATCCATCCCAGCGATTTCCGAGTAATCCGTGGTCGCGCGGAAGCCGGCGCGCTGCGCCTCCTGGATCGAATCCGGCGTGATGCGTACGATGTAGGAACCGCCGCTGTTGAGCCGGTCGACCTTATCTCGAGCAATATCGAATCCGGTAATCCGGAACCGCTCCGCGCTGAACAGCAGAGCCAGCGGCAGCCCCACATAGCCCATTCCAATAATCCCGATACGGGCTTCACGAGTCTCTAGCTTCCGACGAAGTACATCCAGCTGGCCAGCTGCAACGGTGGTCATGGGTTCGATTCTAAAGCGTTCCACAATCCAGAGGGCGAAGATTCCCTGGATTTGGGCATCCGGATTCCCTCGTTGGAACGCTGGGCCGGAGAGCTTGCGTTTCTACACCTTACTTCTCTGATGGGTTTCTCCGGCCGGCGGTTCGTATAATCACCCCATGAGCGACCAACCACTGGTGGGCGTGGTGATGGGCAGCAAAAGCGACTATGAGACGATGTCGGCTGCCGTAGAGATTTTGCGCGCCCTGGAGATTCCGCATGAAGCGCGGATCGTAAGCGCGCACCGTACCCCGGACCGCCTCTTCGAATACGCGGAGACGGCACGTGCGCGGGGGCTGCGCGTCATCATTGCCGGAGCCGGCGGCGCAGCGCACCTGCCCGGAATGCTGGCCGCGAAGACACTGGTGCCGGTGTTGGGCGTACCCGTGCCCGCCACTGCCTTGCAAGGAATGGACTCGCTGCTCTCGATTGTGCAGATGCCCAAGGGCGTACCTGTGGGTACCCTGGCCATCGGGAAACCGGGCGCCGCCAACGCGGCGCTGTTGGCGGCGGAGATGTTAGCCACCACCGACGCCGCGCTCTACGAGCGGCTGGCCGTGTGGCGCTCCGCGCGCACTCAGGAAGTGATGGAACAGACGCTGGGCTGAGCTTCGTTCCGGCTCCCGGCGTTCCGCAACCGCATTACCCCCCGGGGGAAACTTGTCATTTCCGTCCCCGGAAGGGGCAACGGAATCTCGCCCCAGGCATATCTTCCGGCAACAAACGATGTGAGGAATTCCAAATTGGCTCCGAGCTCTTCCCCGAATGCACACGAACTCGCCTCCGTTGTGAGGCCCGGCGGCACATTGGCCATCCTGGGCGGCGGCCAGCTTGGGCGGATGATGGCCATGGCCGCACGCACCATGGGTATCCATGTGCGCGTCATGGACCCCGAAGCCAGGTGCCCGGCCAGCTTTGTTGTGGATGAGACCATCGTGGGCCGCTGGGACGACGCCGACGCCGCCCACCGCCTCGCTCAAGGCGCAGACGCCGTTACCCTCGAGATCGAGCAGATCGGCGTGGATGCGCTGGAGCGCGTAGCCAGTCTGGCGCCGCTCAGGCCGGGTGTCGAGCCGATCCGCATCATCCAGGACAAGGCCCTGCAAAAGCCCTGGCTCGCCGAGCATGGATTTCCGGTTGGCGCCTTTCAAGTGGTTCGCGACGAAGCGGAACTGCGCGCGGCGCTGCCGGCGCTCCAGAACGACGTTTTTTTGAAGATCGGGCGTGGCGGCTACGACGGCCGTGGGCAAGCGCGCATTGCGCGCGGTACTGATCTTGGTGAGGCACTGAAGTTGGTTGGCCAGGGCCCCTGTGTGGCTGAGCAGGCGCTGGAACTCGACTGCGAGATCAGCGTCATGGCGGCACGCAATCCGGGCGGCGAGGTGAGGGCGTATCCCGCGGCCCGGAACCATCATGAGAACCAGATCCTGGCCTGGAGCGTGCTGCCCGCCGGCATCTCTCCGGAGCTGGAGTCACGTGCCGAAGCGCTGGCGGCTGGAATTATCGCTGCACTCGGTATCGAAGGCATGCTCTGCGTGGAGATGTTCGTCACTCGACAGGGCGATCTCTTCGTCAATGAGCTGGCGCCCCGGCCCCACAACAGCTATCACCAGAGCGAACGGGGCTGCGCTACCAGCCAGTTCGAGCAGGCGGTACGCGCGGCCTGCAACCTGCCGCTGGGCTCGACAGAGCTGATTGCGCCCTGCGCCATCGTGAACCTGCTGGGCGAGGTGTGGGCCAAAGGGGAACCGAATTTCGCTGCCGCGCTCGAGATACCTGGCGTGCGCCTGCACCTTTACGAGAAACTCTCCGCCCGCCCAGGGCGGAAGATGGGGCATCTTTCGTCCGTAGGGGCAACCGCCCAGGAGGCGCTGGAACGGGTGCTGGAGGCGAAGCGCAGGCTCTAGCAATTGCCCGCCCCACCAATCCGAGTATTCCGGTCCAAGGGGGTGCTCAGAGTCAGCACTTGGCAGCGCCGAGTTTTCGGCAGAGCGCCTGCCCCTCTAAAATCCATATATGGATGTTCTGTACGGGCTGCATGCGGTCGAAGAAGCTCTTCGCGCCGGACGCCGCCGCTTTGACCACGTGCTGGTGGCCCGCGAACGCCGCGACGATCGGCTCGAACGCATCGTCCAAGCCTGCCGCCAGGGCGGCGTCCGGGTGCGTACCGAGCCCCGGGACCAGCTCACCCAGATCGCGCAAACCACGGCCCATCAGGGCGTTGTGGCGATCGTACGCCCGCAGGAGCTTCTTGCCCTCGAAGATCTCTTCACCGCAGGCGATTCTCGCCCGGGGGCCCGTCTGGTGCTTGCCCTCGATGGAGTCGAAGACCCGCAGAACCTGGGCGCGCTGCTGCGGGTGGCCGACGGCGCCGGGGTAGACGGCGTCCTGCTCACCGAGCGGCGCTCCGCGCCCCTCAGCCCTGTAGCGGTGAAAGCCAGCGCGGGAGCGGCCGAACATCTTCGCATCGCCCGCGTCGTCAATCTCGTTCGCGCTCTCGAAGAGATGAAGCAGCGCAACTTGTGGGTCATCGGCCTCGATGAGCGCGGTTCCTCTGATTACGACCGCTTCGATTTCACCGGCGACTGCGTGCTGGTGCTGGGCCGGGAAGGCGCCGGCCTGCACGATCTTGTCCGCCGCACCTGCGACCACCTGCTGCGCATTCCCATGGCTGGCGGCGTCAGCTCGCTCAACGTGGCAACCGCAGGGGCCGTGGTTCTCTTCGAAGCCGCCCGCCAGCGCCGGGCTGCTGCCCAATCCGCCTCCCACCCCGTCCAAAAGGCAGCCGCACGCACCACCAGGAAAGGCCTCGGTTCATGATGTTCTTCCTCCCGCGAAGGATGCGGGGATCGTATTGGCAAACCGCCTCGCTGGCGGGAGCCTTGATTTCCTTCTCTCTTCCCACGATCGCCCAGACCATGCCCGCAGCCCAGTCGCAGGGCACGGTCATCTATTCCCGGTCAACGAACCTGCAAGGCCAGACTACGACCCGAAACGGCCCCGGCGCGGCCGTGGAGGGCCGGATGGTCAAGGCTCCCATCGCCAACGATGCCGAGCGCAGCGCCATCACCTTTACCGATCTGAATCTGGATGTGCATCTGCGCACCGCCGAGCAGAACCTCGCCGTGCGCGCCATTCTCACTGTGCGGAATGACGGCAAAGCGCCGCTCCGGCACATCCCGCTGCAGCTTTCTTCTTCGCTGAACTGGGAGAGCATCCGCCTGAACGGAAAGGACGTTCCCTTCCAGGTAGCCACGCTCAACTCGGACGTGGACCACACCGGGCAGTTGCACGAAGCGACCGTCACCCTCGCGCAGCCGCTGGCGCCGGGCGCCAAGGCAGAGCTCGACACCGTGTACTCGGGAACAATTCGTCAGAACGCCCAGCGTCTTCTCGCCATCGGCACACCGGCCGATGTTGCCAATCACTCCGACTGGGATACCATCAGCCTGGATTTCACCGGGCTGCGCGGCTTTGGCGAAGCGCTTTGGTATCCGGCATCCAGCGTGCCGGTGATGCTTGGCGACGGCGCAAAGCTCTTCGATGAGATGGGGGCGCAGAAGCTGCGCTCATCGGGCGCGCGCTTCCGCATGCGCCTCACCATTGAGTTTCCCAATGGACACGCGCCGACAGTCGCGCTCATCAACGGCCACCCGGTCGCGCTCACGGTGCAGGGTGGTGTTGGGGAATTTCCCGGCATCGCTACCGCGCAGATGCCCGAGACCACCCTCGGGTTCGAGGCGCCAAGCCTCTTCGTCGCTGTGCGTGAAGCCAAAATGGCCACGAATACCACGCTCTGGACGATGGCCGCCGACGAGCCCGCCGTCCCCTCCTGGACCGATGCCGTAAACGCGGTGACGCCGTTCCTACAAGGCTGGCTCGGCGACAATCCCCGCTCCGAGCTCACGATTCTGGATCTTCCCAATCCCTCCGATGCGCCTTTTGAGACAGGTTCGCTGCTGGCGACGCCCATCCGGCCCTTGCCGGCTGAGCAACTGGACGGCGTCATGGCTCACGCGCTGACGCACGCCTGGATGGATTCTCCGCGCGCCTGGCTCAGCGAGGGCGTGGCCCATTTCATGGGTACCCTTTGGCTCGAGAAGACGGCGGGCCGCACCCGTGCGCTGGAGTCGCTGGAAGCGCTTCGTCCTGCGCTGGCGCTGGCCGAACCGGCCAGTCCCGGGGTTGGCCCCGGCCAGCCGCTCGCCGAGGCCATCTCGCCCATCTACTACCGCACCAAGGCAACCTACGTCTTCTGGATGCTGCGCGATCTGACCGGCGATGCCGCCCTCTCCGCCGCACTGCGTAGCTACAATCCCGCCGCCGATCAGAGCCAGACGAACGGCCAGAATCCGAATCGCCGCGGCGAATTCGAAAAGCTGGTCGACCATTCCAATACCGAGGCCAACCTCGACTGGTTTTTCAACGACTGGATCGATGCCGACAAGGGACTGCCCGATATCAGCATCGCCAAGGTCTTCTCCGAGCCTGCCCAGGGAGGCCTGACTCTGGTGGGAGTCACGCTCAATAACGCCGGCTATGCCACGGCCGAGGTTCCCGTCACCGTCAGTACCCGCGTCACCTCGATCACCCAGCGCCTCCTGGTGCCGGCGCGTGGAACGGTTACCCGCCGCATTCTCATCCAGGGCAGCCCCACGCAGGTGCAGGCCAACGACGGCACCGTGCCTGAGATTGAGGCCAGCGTGCACGTGATGAAGATCCAGCCGCCCGCGCCTAACCCGGCGAACCTTCCCGGCGTGCCCCAGTAGAGTCCTTGCGGGCTGACGCGGTACGCCGCTGCGGAGCGGCGAATTGCGCCGCTCTATAATCGCCCCATGTCATTTCTCGGCGATTCCCGGCGCCGCAACACCATTCTTCTCATCTGTGGAGTGGTGCTGGTCTTTGTGTCGCTGGGAGCGCTACAGGCGTTCAACACTTCCAATGTTGATTTCCTGAACCCTGAAACCTACGGCCAGACCATCGCGCTTACCTCGCTCGAGGGGCTGCTCTTCCTGCTGCTTCTTCTGCTGCTGGTGCTGCTGTTCCGCACCATCTTCAAGGTGTATGTCGGTCAGGGCGGCAGCGTCCTGGCCACGCGCCTGCGATCGCGCATGGTGCTGGGCGCCATCATTATTACGGTCACGCCGGCGGCGCTGATGTTCCTCTTCAGCTATCTGCTGATGAACCGCTCGCTGGAACGCTGGTTCTCTCCCGACGCCTCACAGCTCCGCGACGACTCCACGGCCGTGGCCCGCCAACTCGCGGATTACGTGGCAGAGAATGCCCGCGGCGAGGCCGAATCGATCGCACTCTCCGGCGCTCCCGACCTGGCCGTTCCGAAGCTGCAGCAGGCGCTCGGCATGCACCGCATGACTCTGGCCGGCGGATTTGTGATCGTCTATGACGGAGACGATCACCTTCTGGCCAGTTTCCAGGCGCCGCCCGAAAACACGCCGGTCATTCTGCTCAACCGCCTGAACCTGGCGGACCGCGAGGGCAGGCCGCTGCAGGGCCAGCTTTCGGCTGATCTGTTCGGCGCCGCGCACCGCAGGGACGGCCCCATGCTGCTCGTGGGCAGTAACACCTATGCCCTGGGCATGTCAGCTACCCCCTCGGGCAAGACCGTCATCACCGCGCTTCCCATGCCGCAGGGGCTGAGCCAGACCACCGCCCGCATTCAGGCCAGCGCTGCCGACTACTGGCAGCTTTTCAACTCCCGCCGGCGCATCCGCAACATGCTCTTCCTCATGTTGCTGCTGATCACTGTCTTCGTCTTCTTCACCAGCGTTTGGCTGGCGGTATTCCTTTCCAAGCAGATCACACGCCCGGTGGAGGCGCTGGCCGACGCCATGGATTCCATCGCGGCAGGCAAGTACAGCAACCGCGTGGAAACCGTTGCTACCGGCGAAATGGCCGAGCTGGTCGCATCCTTCAACCACATGGCCGCCGATCTCGACACCAGCCGCCAGCTCGCCGACACCGCGCAGGAGCAGCTTAAAGCCGCCAATCAGCGCATCGAAGAGCGCCGTCGCGAGCTGGAGACGATTGTCGAAACAATTCCCAGCGGCGTGATCACCATGGATGCCGCGGGCGTGGTGCTGCAAGCCAACCGCGCTGTGGCCCAGCTATTCGGAGAGCGCGAACAGGCTGCACTGGTCGGCAGGCGCGTCGAAGATCTGTTTCCATCCGAAATCGCCGAGGATGTGGCGAGCCTCATCCGCCGCGGGCAGCGCATGGGCGCAGCTTCGAATGAGATTGACCTCATGGTCCGCGGCCGCACCGTGCATCTGGCCATGACCAGCGCCCGCCTAGAACTGGCGCACGGTCACCCCGGCACGGTATTGGTGGTGGAAGACACCAGCGAGCTGTTGCGAGCGCAGCGGCAACTGGCCTGGAAGGAAGTGGCGCAGCGGGTGGCTCATGAGATCAAGAACCCGCTCACGCCTATCGCTCTCTCTGCCGAACGCATCGGCCGCCACCTCGACCGCGGCCAGCCGGACTCGCCTAATGTCATCCGCAAATGCAGTGAGGTGATCCTGGGCTGCGTGGGGACGCTGCGCACGCTGGTCGATCAGTTTTCTGCTCTGGCGCAATTCCCTGCCTCGCAGCCGCGCCCCTGCTGCATCAACCAGATCGTGGACGAAGCGCTGGCGCTGTTTGCCGGACGCCTCGACGGCATCACCATCACCCGTGAGCTCGATCCTAACCTGCCGCGGGTAATGGCCGACCCCGAGGCGCTGCGCCGCGCTCTGGCCAACCTCATCGACAACGCCGCTGAAGCGATGCAGGGCAGCCTGCTGCGCGCCCTGGGTGTGCATACGGCGCTGAGCGAGGATGGCTCTGCCATCGAAATCGTCCTCTCCGATACCGGCCACGGAATTACCGACCAGATCCGCGAGCGGCTGTTCCTGCCGTTCTACTCCACCAAGCACCGCGGCACCGGCCTGGGCCTGGCGATCGCCGCCAAGATCGTACAGGAGCATGGCGGCACCATCCGCGCCGAATCAAACAGTCCGAAGGGTGCGCGCTTTGTCCTGCGCCTGCCGCTCATTGAGCCGAATGGCCACACGCTGGAGGCGGAAAGGGCTGTGGCGCAGCGGCTGGACGAAACCCAATTATGAGAAGCGGACCCGGAGCCGGTAGCCTGTAGCTGCGGGCGACGGATGGCCCGCACAGGCGAAAGAGATGAACCACGTTCTGGTCGTAGACGACGAAGCCGAGATTCGCAATTCCCTCGAAGAGATCCTGCGCGAAGAGGGCTACAGCGTGGCCTGCGCGGCATCCGCGGGCGAAGCCATGACCATGCTCCAGGATGCGCCCTACGACGTGGTTCTGCTCGATATCTGGCTGCCTGACCGCGACGGCCTGGAGGTGCTTGGCGACATCCGCCGCATGCCTTCGGAGTCCCGGCCGGAGGTCATTATCATCAGCGGCCACGGCACCATTGAGACCGCCGTCAAGGCCACCAAGCTGGGCGCTTACGACTTCCTGGAAAAGCCGCTGTCGCTGGACCGCACGCTGATCGTGCTCAAGAACGCGGTCGAAGCGCGCCGCCTGCGCAGCGAGAATGAGGAGTTCAAGCGCCAGTTCAGCGCCAACGCGGTGCTCACCGGCGATAGCGTTCCCCTGAAGGCGCTGCGCCAGCAGATCCGGCTGATGGCGCCGACCAACGGCCGTGTACTCATCTACGGCGAGTCCGGCACGGGCAAGGAGCTGATCGCCCGCGCCATTCATGCTGAGAGCCTGCGCCGCGACCGCGTCTTCGTGGAGCTGAACTGCGCCGCCATTCCCGAAGCGCACATTGAGGCGGAACTGTTCGGCGCGCGTCACGCGGTCCAAGCCGGCGGCCACGATCACCGCGGCATGCTGGAGCGCGCCGACGGCGGCACGCTCTATCTGGATGAAGTCGGCGACATGAGCCTCAAAACTCAAGCCAAGGTGCTCAGCGCGCTGGATGACCAGATGTTTACCCCGGTGGGCGGATCGCAGCCGCTGCGCGTGGACGTGCGCCTGATCGCATCGACCAACAAGGACCTGGAAGACGAGATTGCCAAGGGTAACTTCCGTGAGGACCTCTTCTACCGGCTCAACGTAGTTCCCTTCTTCGTGCCCCCACTACGCGAGCGTAAGCAGGACATTCCGCTCTTGGCGCGCGAGTTTCTGGCCGAGTTCGGCCGCCAGTACGGCCGGCCACGCATCGAGATCAGCGAGGAGGCCGTGGATACGCTCACCGCCTACCACTGGCCCGGCAATGTGCGCGAGCTCAAGAATGTCATCGAGCGCACCCTGATCCTCAATCCCCGTGTGCTGCGTATTGAGCGCAAGCATCTGCCGCCGCTTACCCAGAAGTCGGGCGCCCGCGCCAGCGGCGAGTTTGCCAGCCTGCAACAGGCTCGCGACGCCTACGAGCGCGAGTACATCCTCAAGAAGATCGAAGAGGCACACAACAACATCAGCCACGCCGCCGAGCTGCTCGGGCTGGAGCGCAGCCACCTCTACCGCAAGATGAAGGCGCTGGACATTGTGGTGCGGGAGTAGGATCGGCGGGGCCTTGGATCGCCGGTCATCAATGCGCTTATCCTCACTGTGAGGGGAGCGCGACGCTGAGATGTTCTGTGATGCGATATATCGACCGGCCGTGAGCCTCTGCTCTATCCGGAGGAGTCGCCGAATAGAGCACCTGATCACGCGAATCGTGGCTGACTTGCCGTATGCGTGTGGTGAGCAGGCTCGCCAACTCCTCGGAGGTTTGAGCTCTCTGGAAATCTCCTAGACGGTCTTCCTGAGCCAACTTATCTGCGATCTGCTTCGACATCCTCTTATCCTCGGAGTGCTGCAGAATGGCCGTCCTTACCAATTCGACGATTTGGTGAGAATCTAAAAGCCCGGAGCCTTCATGCGAAACAGTTCTCTCTGCGGCGATAAGCGCGCCCTCGGACCTCAACAGCAGACTTCCCGTTCCGAGGAACGCAACAGCCAGGAGAGCGGCGGCTGCCCAGACGGTCGGGCTTACACGCTCCGTGCCGAGGGGCGCGAACAGTACGGCGACCGGGGGTGTCTCATGCCGGCTCATGTCTGCTTAGACACCCTCTTGCAATTTTTTGTTCCTGAGCCCATTGCTCCATCCATGGTCGCGGCCGGCGATCGTGCCGCTGCCGTGCTACCCTAGCCCATGCCTTCCCCGGCTCAACCGGAGGTCACTTCGGCGGCGCGCGAGCGCCCCTGGCTGTTCAACTTCCTGATTGCACCCGATGCGGTCGTCTCGATCGGGGTAGTCAACGGAGCGCTTTCGTTTCTGCTGCGCAATCAGGGAGTAAGCCCGGCGCACGCCGCCAGCATCGTGGCTCTGCTCTCCCTGCCGCACGTACTCTACTTCGCCTGGGGGCCGCTGACCGACTTCTGGCTGGCGCGCCGCACTTGGCTGCTGCTTACCGCGTTCGCATCGGGTGCCGTGATGCTGCTCGCCTTCCGGCAGCCGGGCTTGGGGACGGGCTGGGCGGTGGGGCTGATGTTTCTGAGCGCCTGCCTGGGCAACTGCGTGGCCGCAGCCTGCGGGGGCATGATGGGCATGCTGCGCAGCGAGCGGAATCGCCGCCGCGCCGGCAGCTTCTACCAGAGCGGCTCTCTGGCGTTCGGCGGGCTCGCGGTGTTTGTGCTGGTGGCGCTGTCTGCGCGCACGGGCCTGGGCGGCCTGGGCTGGGCCGTGGCGGCCATGATCGCCCTGCCCGGCCTGACCGCGCTCGCGGCGCCGCGCAATCGCGTGACCGCGGCGCCCACCGCCCGGGC
>JAJZCY010000131.1 GCA_021828835.1 Acidobacteriota bacterium
TGATTCTTCCGGCCGCGGGGTTGCCGGTTTTCCCTGTGTTGATCTCGCGCTCCGGCCACACCTCGGAAGTCCTGGAAGCGGCAGAGGTGTTCAAGCAGCGCAAAATCGAATTTATGGGCATCACCTGCGACGGAAACGAGCTGGCAGAGCTGTCGAACCGCACCCTTCAGCTTCCCGTAGCCGAAGAAAGCACGGTGATGACCTCCTCCTTCACGTCGATGCTGCTCGCGCTTCAATACCTGGCGGCTCGGCTCTCCGGCAATGACGGCTTTATTCAGTCGCTGCACGCGTTGCCGGGTGCTTTGGCCGGCTTACTCGCCGATTATGCCCCGCAGGTAGAGAAGTTCGCGCAGGTTTCCTTTGAGGATGTGGCGTTTCTCGCCCAGGGCGCGCTCTATCCGATTGCATCGGAAACCGCCCTCAAGGTGATGGAATCGTCCTCCAGTTATGCGCAGTTTTTCCATGCCCTGGAGTTTCGTCATGGACCCAAGTCCATCGTCTCGGATAAGGTGCTGGTTGGCGGCCTGATCTCGGAGTCGGGCTATGCGGAAGAGAGTGCGGTTTTGCTGGAGATGAAGAGCCTGGGTGGCCGTACCATGGCCATTGCGAATCGCATCACGCCGGATGTGCGGTCTTCGGCCGATCTGTCCATTGAGCTGGATCTTCCGGTGCCGGAGCTGGCCCGTCTGGTCGTGTATGTCGTCTGGGGGCAACTGCTCGGCAGCTATGTCGGAATCAACAAGGGGTTCAATCCCGACTCGCCACGCAATCTCAGCCGCGTCGTTACTCTCGCAGGATAGAGCCATGCCGAGGCGTTTCGATGTTACGATAGCCGGCGAAATCAACCTGGACCTGATCCTCTACGGGCTTCCCGAGGACATGCCGCAGGAGCGGGAGTTGCTTGCCAGCGGCTTTGGCCTTACGCTGGGCAGCTCGTCGGCGATTTTGGCCCACAACCTGGCAGTTCTGGGCGCTTCGGTAGGATTTGTCTCGCGTGTGGGCGATGATCCGCTGGGCGCCATCGCTCTCGACCGTTTATCAGAGAGTGGCGTGGATCTGAGCCGCGTGAAGCGTGTCGCGGAAGGGCCGGCGACTGGCGTGACAATTCTGCTGCCGCACGGGAGCAGGCGTCACATCCTCACCTATCCGGGGACGATGTCCGAGATGTCCTTCGCAGACCTCGACATCGAGTACCTCGCTTCGAGCCGCCATTTTCATCTCTCTTCGCTGTTCCTTCAAAAGACGCTGCAGCCGCAAATGCCTGAGCTCTTCCGACAGCTCAAAGCAGCGGGCCTGACGCTCTCACTGGACACAAATGACGACCCTGATGACCGCTGGGGAGAGCCGCTGGATGAGCTGCTGGGACTGGTGGACCTCTTCCTGCCCAACGAGTCTGAAGCCTGCCGCATCACCGGAAAGCCCGATGCCGAAGGCGCCATCGAGGTGCTGGCGAAACGCGTCCCAGTGGTGGCAGTGAAGTGCGGAAAGCGCGGTTCGCTCGTCCAGCAGGGCGGCAAGCGCTGGGCCGTGCCTGCCGAGACGGTCACGCCGGTGGATACGATCGGCGCCGGCGACAGCTTCAATGCTGGCTTTCTGGCTGCCCGCCTGCGCGGCGAGTCCCTGGAGGTATGCGCGGCTTTTGGCAACCGCACTGCGGCCCTTTCCACGCTGCGAGCCGGTGGCACGGAAGCCTTCCGCGATCCCGCCCTGGTGCAAAACCTGCTTCCCGGCGCAGCAAAGGTCTAGCCCTTCGGCGTAGCCGCTGCTAGGATGATTAGCGATAAGAATCCTATGTCACGAGCTAAAAAAGGCATGAACCCCACCAAGCCGACCAAGCCGGGCGGCGCCGATATGCTCGTCGAAGAGCGGCGTCAGCACATCCTCGCCAAACTCCAGCGCGAAGGCCGGGTCCTGATCTCCGACCTTTCGGATGCGCTGGGCATCTCGCGCATCACCATCCGCAAAGACCTTGACTACCTGGTCGGCAAGGGACTGGTGCTGCGCAGCCATGGTGGCGCGCTGCCGGTGCGCACGCAAAACACCGCGTTGCTCGACCCCTCTCTGCACGAGAAGGAGCAGAAGCAATCCAAGGAGAAGCTGCGCATCGCCAAGGCCGCCGCGGGGCTGGTGACGGAGGGCATGTGCGTGGTGCTGGATTCGGGGACGACCACCACGGCTATCGCGCGCGAGCTGCGGCGCTTTGAGCACCTCACCGTCATCACTAATGCCGTGAATATCGCCACCGAACTGGCGGGGACGGATTTTGAAGTGATCCTGACGGGCGGAACGCTGCGTAAGAATTCGTTTTCTCTGGTCGGGCCGGTGACCGAGGACATGCTGCGCTCCATGCGGGCGGATGTGCTCTTTTTGGGCGTGGACGGATTCGACGTGAGGGCGGGCGTGAGTACGCCCAATCTGCTCGAATCGCGCGTCAACCGGGCGATGGTCGATTCGGCTGCGCGCGTGGTGGTCGTTTGCGACTCCACCAAGTTCAAGCGCCGCAGTCTGGCCTTGATCGTGCCTCCCGCGAAGATCCACGCCGTAATTACCGACAACCAGATCTCCGCGGCCGATGTGGATGTGCTGACCAGGGCTGGGGTCGAAGTCCTTCGCGTCTGAGACCGCCGGAGCCCCTTCGGACAGATCCTTTACTGTTTGCAGGCATCCGCGTAGTCGCGCAGCACCGAGCGGATGCGATGCTTCACAATCTCTACCGGATCGGGCTGCAATTCGCCAGCGCGAATGGCGCGGTAGGCGTCCGGCAGATAGGCGCTCAGCATGGTCTCGGGCATCGCGGTTTCTCGCAGATTTCTCACCAGCGTATCCACCGCCGCCACCGCCTGCGGATTGGTCCAGTAATAGCGTACGCGATCGCTGTAGCTGTAGCGCCGCAGCAGCTTCTCCGTCTGCTCGTCGCCGGAGTAATGGTGCTTCCAATTCTGTGGATCGGCCAGCATCACCTGCTCCATCACCTCGGCCAGACGTGATCGCTTCTCCGGAGATACCAGTTCCGCCTCGACCCGCTCCAGCGCTTCGAGCGCCTCGCGCATGGCAAACGTGAGAGCCGGACCCACCTTGAGAATCAGAAATCCATCCCGCACCAGGCTGCGGTAGGACTGCGGCCGCTGGTAATCGGTGGAGTGGGCTTCGTAGACCAGCCCATGCTGTTCCTTCAGGAATTGCGTCAGATGCGTGGCCTGAGAGGGATCGTAATCGACCACATCCATGTGGTTGAATTCCACACCCGGCTGTACGACCAGCGCGATCACCCGGGGCAGCACGCTGCCTAACCCCTTCTCCTCAAATACGCGGCGATGCACGGCCAGAGTCTTGGCCGCCGCCTCGCGCCGGGTCGGCTCCAGATGGGAAAGGCTTTCGGTAGCGCCGCCTGGAACAGGAACTTCCGTGCCGATGACGTAGACCGGCTTGTTCGAGCCGCATGCCCGTTCCGCGGCTGCGCACAGTGTCGCTGCACGGTCTGCGATGGTCTCATCGGAGAGCGGACCCTGTTCGTCGCCGCAGGTCATGCTGGCATCCAGATGGATTTTGGTAAATCCGGCCTCGGCATATGCAGTCACCATGCGCACCGCTTCCTGCATGGCTTCGTCGACCGGCCGTCCCCGCCAGGGGTTGGGCCCAAGGTGATCGCCGCCCAGGATGATCCGCTCTGTGCGAAACCTGGTTTGCGCGGCAATCTTCTCCACGAGTTGCCGGAAATCTGCCGGCATCATTCCTGTGTAGCCGCCCAGGTGGTTCACCTGGTTCGAGGTAGCCTCGATGAGCAGAGGGGAATCGTCTGCGAGGCCCTGCTCCATGGCTGCCTCCAGAACCCACGGGTGCGCCGAGCATACCGAGTAGATTCCGCGCGGCCTCGTTGCATGCCACGTCTCCACCAGTCCCTGCAAATAGCTGGCTTCGTTCTCCCCGGCCGGTTGCACGCTCGCGGCGGAGGGGGCGTGATGCTTGCTGGATGAATCTTGAGTGGATTCCATAGAGGCTTCGGGGCGCGCAGCGGATCGCATGTGCGCTCAACTCCTTCTGATCTGGCTTGAGTTTATATCAATCGCATGGAAATGGAAACAAAAAGATTGCAAGAGAAACACGGGATCAGGTACATTGCTCTTCGACTGCACTCTCTGGCGATCTTTCCGCCAGCAGGAAACGTGAGAGGGAGAGCCCGGGTTAGGAGCGGACTGCGCCCGATGTGCGCTGGGGTGCCGCTCCTGCGCAGCTGTGCTGCTCGTATGAAGGCTGCTGCGCCTTCGTAGGCGTGCCTTTCCGCAGACTCTGCCGGGAGAGAACGAGCTTCAGGCAACGGTAAATCGGCCCGCCGACAGCTCTGGAATTCGGAGCAACAAAAAGCTTGACAGTCGAGCCGCACAAGGTTAAACATTTAACCCACCGGAAATTCCGTATCAGGAAAACTGGATCTGGAGGCCTTCATGAGGAATGAAATGGATCGGCGTATACGACTGGGCCTGGGCGTGGGCTGGATATTGGCCGCGGTGCTTGCGGTGTTTGGATTTTCTGGGGCGCAGGCGCAGGTGACGACGGCGAGCCTGACGGGAGTCGTGGCGGACACGACGGGCGGCGTGATCCCCAATGCGACGGTGACGGTGGTGGATCAGGGCACCGGTTACAAGCAGGTGGTGCACAGCGACGGTGCGGGGCGGTACCGGTTCCCGTACCTTCCGGTGGGGACGTATCAGTTGTCGGTGACGATGAGCGGTTTTACGACCTATGTCCAGAACGGGATCGGTCTGGCGGTAGGCCAGGCGGTGACGCAGAACGTGAATCTTTCGGTGGGGCAGGTATCGGAGAAGGTGGTGGTGAGCGCCAACGCCAACCTGGTGACGACCGAAGACGCGCAGGTGGGGCAGGTGATCCCGCAGCGGACGATTGTGAGTCTTCCTCTGAACGGTCGTGATGTGCAGCAGCTGGTGTTTCTGGCGGCGGGCTCGACGAACGTGACGTCGCACTACTGCGCGGCCAACTGCGAGGGCGGAGTGTTTCCGAGCGAGCAGTACGCGAAGGTGAACGGGGCGACGGCCAACGGTGTGGACTACCTTCTGGACGGGGTGGATTACAACGACAACTACATCAATACCAACGTACCGTTTCCGAATCCGGATGCGATCCAGGAGTTCAACTTCATCACCGACAACATGAGCGCGGCGTACGGCAACGCGATCGGCGGGGTGGTGAACGCGGTGACCAAGTCGGGCACCGACCAGATTCACGGCTCGGTGTTTGAGTTTGTGCGCAACAACATGTTCGATGCGGCGAATTATTTTTCGCCGACGGTGAATCCGCTTCACCAGAATCAGTTTGGGGCGAGCATCGGCGGCCCGATTCTGAAGAACCGGCTATTTTATTTTGGCAGCTACCAGGGGACGCGCTTCAGCACGCAGAATAACGGCAACATTGCGTTTGTGCCGAATGCGGCCGAGCGCAGCGGCGATTTTTCCGACCGTTTGCCGGGGACGCAGCTCTACGATCCGTACACGGGCAATCCGTATCCGAACAACCAGGTGCCGGTGAGTCCGGTGGCGACCTATATTCTGAACCACATTCCGCTGCCGAACGGGCCTGGGGATCAGCTTTTGTTCAACGGCGGTCCTGACCGGCAGAACACCAATGAATTTCTGGGCAAGGTGGACTTCAACATCGGCAACCATCATCTGAGCGGGCGCTATTTCCAGAATGTGTACACGAACCCGCTGTTCGTTCCGCCGGCGAACAATCTGCTGGAGCTGCGCGGGGACGGCGAGCATCTGGTGCTGAAGAACGTGGGGGTGGTGGACATCTACACCATCTCGCCGAAGTTCCTGCTGAGCTCGTTCTTTGGCTATGACGGGATCAGCGGCAACACGCTTTCGGCGTCGCCGTTCAGCATGGCGGATGCGGGCGTGAACATCGCCGAGCCGGCGAACAAGGGGGGCGGCAACGGGCCGGACCTGGAGCTGTCGGTGGGCGGTGATTTTGGCTTGTACAACGTTCCCTGGGGTCAGTGGAACCGGGGCACGATGTCGCTGCGGGAGATCGCCACGATGACGCGCGGGTCGCACGAGCTGCAGATCGGCGGCGAGCTGACGCGGGTGAGCGTGCCGATGGGCAACATCTACCAGGAAAGCGGCACCTTTGATTTTTCGAACGCGCTGACCGGCAGCAGCATGGCGGACTTCGTCTCCGGTGTGGTGTCGAACTTCACCCAGGGCGGCGGCCTGTTCCTGAACGTCACGGGCTGGCGCGAGAGCCTGTTCATCCAGGACAACTGGACGGTGAACAAGCGTCTGGTGCTGAACGCGGGTCTGCGCTGGGATCCGTTCTTCCCGTACACGGACAGCCGCGGGCGGGTGGCGTGTTTTGTTCCGGGCGCGCAGTCGCAGCGCTTCCCCAACGCGCCGCAGGGGATGCTGTTCGGCGGCAGCCATCATGATCCGGGCTGCCCGAACTCGTCGATTTACAACAACTCGAATAACTTCGCGCCGCGCGTGGGCTTTGCGCTGCGGGTGACCAACGACGGCAAGACCAGCTTGCGGGGCGGCGCGGGCTACTACTACATCGCGCCCAACACGGTGGACTTCGAAGACGTGGTGGGCGTGCCACCGTTTGCGCCGGTGGTGAACCTGTCGACGGTGTCGCTGTCGGATCCGTACGGCAGCGCGGGCGTGACCAGTCCGTTCCCGGCGAGCTTCGGTCCCAGCACTCCGGCGTCGAATGTGACCTTCCCGACCGACATCTCATTCAACCAGATCTTCTCGCGTCGGTTCCGTCTGCCGATGGTGCTGTCGTACAACCTGACGCTGGAGCGCGGCCTGGGTCAGAACTGGATGCTGCGCCTGGCCTATGTGGGCAACCAGGGCCGGCGCCTGAGCGGCACCGGCGATCAGGAATACGGGCTGCTGCAGCTCAACCCGGCCGTCTATATCCCGGGCAACTCGACGGAGAACAACATCCAGCAGCGGCGCCTGTATCCGCAGTACAGCTCGATCGGATCGATCAACTCGGGCGTGAACAGCAACTACAGCGCCGCGCAGGTGACGCTGGAGAAGCGCTTCGCCCGCGGCTTCTCGTTCCTGACCAACTACACCTGGGCGCGGGCGCTGGATGACTTCGCGCCTCCGGGCTCGCCCTACCTGACCAACTCGTGCTCCTGCGGGCGGTGGTTCGACTACGGCCCGTCGGCCGACGATCTGAACAAGTCGTTCAAGCTGAGCGGCGTCTACGAGATTCCGCGCCTGCGCATGGCGGCGGTGGCCGACAAGATCATCAACGGCTGGGAACTGACCGGCGACGCCAACTGGACCAGCGGCTTCCCCTTCACGGTGTTCAGCGGCTACGACAACTCGTTCAGCGCGATGGGCGCCGACCGCGCCGACCTGAACGGCATCACCAATGCCGGCCAGGCCCAGCTCGGCTCCGGCCGCTCGCATGCCGCCGAGATCAGCCAGTGGTTCAATACCAACGATTTCCAGCCTAATGCCATCGGCACCTTCGGCAACTCGGGCAAGAACTCGTTGCGCGGGCCGCGCTTCTTCAACACCGATATGGCGCTGATCAAGAACGCCAAGATCTCGGACCGCAGCACGCTGGAACTGCGCGCCGAGTTCTACAACGCCTTGAACAACGTCAACTTCGGCCGTCCCGACAACATCCTCACCGACACCGGCTTCGGACAGATCACCGGCCTGGCCGGCGGCACTTCCTCCAACCCCTACGGAACCTCCCAGCCCCGCATCATGCAGTTCGCGGCCAAGCTGTCGTTCTAAACCAACTTCCCGCCGGACCGAGATGCCCCTGGCTTCCCGGTCCGGCGGCAGATCAATGCTTTACAACAGATAGAACAGGGAGAACAGGTAGAGATGATGGACGGAGTCCTTCGGACAAGCAGAATCATGTCCAGATTTCTTGGTGTGCGAGAGCGGGGTCTTGTTCTCACTTTCCTTCTGTCCTCCTCGATTTTTCCGGTGTTCGCGCAACAGCAGCGCAACAGCAGCGCGACCAAAACCCTCCAGAACAAACATGTCGTTGTGCGCATTGCCTCGACCGGGCAGCACCTGGGAGAAATCCAAATCGAGGATCGTGCAAGCGGCAGGACGATCGTCCTGCCAGCGGCATTTGCGGTTTCTTTCAAGGATGGGCATGTTCTGAGCGCGACTGGCATGCGCGAGGTTCAACCTTTGGCCGTCGAGAAGGTGACGCCAAATCTCAAGACCGAGCGCCTGAGCGAACGTGAATCCGGCGAACGGGCATGCGCGGAGCTTGCCGACGTGAAGTCCTCGCTGCATGCCAGATGGTGCGGGATTCTCCGGCAGGGGTCGGCCTATTTTCGGCAGGAAGTTACGCTCCAGGCGAAGACCAAAGACCTATGGATTACCGGCGTCCGCATGAACGACTACAGGGATGCTGGGGCACGCGTCGCAGGTACCGTCGATGGCTCGCCGATCACCGACAGCACCGCGTTCTTTGCCATTGAATTTCCCTTCTACCAATCGCAAGTGGTGAATGGCCACCTCAGCGAAACTCTGCTGAGGAAACTTCCGCTGCGAGCCGGGGAGAAGATTACCTATGCATCGGTTGTCGGAGTGGCGCCGGAGGGCCAGATGCGCCGGACGTTTGCTCATTATCTCGAGCGGGAGCGGCCTCGTCCCTATCAGCCCTTTCTCAATTACAACACCTGGTACGACATCGGTTACGGGAACGCGGAGCATAATGCCGCCTACGACAGTGCGCAGGCGCTCGACCGGATCCAGGCGTTTGGTAAGGAACTCGTTGAGCAGCGCCACGTCGATCTCAATTCCTTCGTCTTCGATGACGGCTGGGATCGCACCGATACAGTCTGGCAGTTCAAGGACGGGTTCCCGCAGGGCTTTACGCCGGAACGGGCAGTCGCCGCACGGTTTGGCTCCGGTATTGGCGTGTGGTTTTCTCCCTGGGGTGGTTACGACAAGGAAAAGCCGGAGCGCGTGGCCACCGGACGAAAGAATGGATTCGCCATCGTGAAGGACGGCCTCGCGCTGTCGGGACCTCGCTATTTTCCGCGCTTTGAAGCTGCATGCAAGCAGATGGTGGAGAAGTACGATGTAAATTACTTCAAATTTGACGGGCTCGGCAACGCCGATCAGGTGGTCCCGGGAAGTCGCTTTGACAGTGACTTCGATGCTGCCATTCATCTGGTCAGCGAATTGCGCGCAATGAAGCCGACCTTGTTCATCAATGTCACTACGGGCACGCAGCCTTCGCCTTCCTGGCTGCTCTATGCGGACTCGATCTGGCGCGGCAGTGCCGACCATAGCTTCGCCGGCGTGGGCAGCAGCCGGCAACGCTGGATCACCTATCGCGACGCGGCGACTTACAGCGATATCGTCCAGCGCGCTCCTCTGTTTCCGCTGAACTCGCTCATGCTTCACGGTATTATCTATGCTCGCGATGCGAGAGGCCTGAAGACTGATCCGAACAACGACTTTGCCGATGAAGTCCATTCCTTCTTCGGGTCGGGCACTCAAGCGCAGGAACTCTATATAACGCCCAGCCTTCTGTCTGCGGATAACTGGAACGTGCTCGCTCAGGCCGCAAAGTGGTCGCACAGCAATGCGGCGACACTTCAGGACACCCATTGGATTGGCGGGAATCCTGGCGCCTTGCAGGTCTACGGCTGGGCGGCGTGGAGCCCTGCGGAGGGCATCGTTACGCTGCGGAATCCCTCGGATAAGGCTCAGACATATGCTCTCGACATAGCCAAGGCGTGGCAACTGCCTCGCGGAGCCGCGCAAGAATACAAGGCAAAGTCACTGTGGGATTCGACCCACCAGCCTCTGATTCTTCGTGCCGGAACGCCGGCCGTGATCCATCTTGCGCCGTTCGAAGTCAGGACGTTTCAGGCACAGCCCATGGGTGGTGCGAGTGCCGTCCAGTAGGCAGGGCAGCGCACTGCGACGCCATGCAAGAGAACTGGCATCAACCACCGCGCGATGAACAGGAAGCATCCGCCTTGAAACAGACCATCTCCCGCCGGACCATGTCGCAGAAGCGCACCTACAGCCGCGTTCTTCTGCTTGTGGCGGGGCTAGGCGGACTGCTCTACGGGATCGATGTCGGCATCATCGCAGGCGCCCTTCCTTATCTGGAGGCCACCTCCGGGCTGAATGCGGCTGCTTTGTCCAATGTCGTGGCCGCGGTCCTGTTTGGCAGCGTCCTCTCCACACTGTTTGCCGGCGGACTGGCTGACTGGATGGGCCGCAGGAACTTGATGATGGTGAGCGGGCTGCTGTTTGATCTCAGCATCCCCATCATCGCGCTCGCGCACGGTTACGAGCCGCTGCTCCTTGGCCGTCTTCTGCAAGGCGTAAGTGCGGGGCTCATCGGAATTGCAGTTCCCTTGTATCTGGCCGAGTGCTTGCCCGCCTCGATTCGGGGGAAGGGGACTGGAATCTTCCAATGGCTCTTGACCCTGGGAATCGTAGTCGCCGCTGTCTTAGGCATTTACTTCAGCGCGCGGGTTCAGGAAGTGATGGGCTCGGGAAGCGCTGCCCGGCTCTTCGCTTTCAAAGATGAGGCGTGGCGCGCAATGTTCTGGGCCTCCTTGCCCGCGGGGATTTTGTTTGTTATCGGCTGCACAATCGTCTCTGAGTCGCCGCGGTGGCTCTATCGTCGTGGAAAGCGCGATGCTGCGCTCCTGGCGCTGATCCGCTCTCGCACGCCAGAACAGGCCGATGTTGAAATCCTGGAGATGGAGCGGACCTTACGGGCTGAAGCTGAGGAGCAGCGTTCGAGAGGCAATTCCGCCAGTTCGCTGCTCGCCCGGAAGTACGTCGTTCCCTTTCTGCTGGCGTGTGCGATTCTCGCCTGTAATCAGGCTACCGGCATCAATTCCGTCATCGCCTACAACACAACGGTTCTTCTGCAAGGCGGCCTGTCCGATCTTCAGGCGCACTGGGCCTATGTGCTGTTCACCGCCGTATTTTTTGTGGCAACGGTGGGCGGCGTTGTCCTGGTGGACCGCATCGGACGTCGCGCCCTTTTATCCATCGGCACTGCCGGCATGTGTTTCTCTCTGCTCATCGCCGGTCTGCTGTTTCTGCGGACCGAAAGAACCCGTGTCGATTGCCGCGACGCGGTTCAGGCCCTGGTAACCGGGCGTCAGGCAATTGCCTTGAAGTACAACCCGCATCTCGCCGAGAAGCTGTTAAGGACCACGACCGATCCCCCGCGATGGGCGGGAAATCGGACCACGGCGTTGACGGTGGTCTATTCATGCGGAAGATTCCGCACCGTTACCAACGCCATGCGCTCCGATGAGGCTGGCGTGAAACCAACCCTGATCTCCCACGCGGGCTGTACGCCGGCGGATCGATGGGCGGCCCTCCTTTGGAATCCGCTTGGGGATTTCACGGCCGCGCGCAGGGCGCCAGTCAAGATCGATCATGCCTTGATCACCCCTCTGCCTAGCCGCAAGACCGGACTCTGGATTGCGGCAACGCTCC
>JAJZCY010000132.1 GCA_021828835.1 Acidobacteriota bacterium
AGGTCCCCCGAAGGAGACCTGGGAAACCACGCACCACATGGCCGGGTGCCCCAGGTCCCCCGCTTCTGGGGACCTGGGAGACCACGAAACACCGGGCGCGCAGTCGCCGTCTGCCTACTTTGCCGCCAGCTCGCGCAGGACGTACTGCAGGATGCCGCCGTGCTCGTAGTAAGCGATCTCCGCCGGCGTGTCGATGCGCACCCGCGCTTCGAACTGCTTCTTCTTGCCGTCCGCCGCCGTGGCCACTACCGTCACCGTGCGCCCGCCGGCAAACTTCTTCGCCAGCTTGTCCTTGAAGCCCACGATATCGTAGGTCTCCTCGCCGGTGAGCCCCAACGACTCGGCGTTCTGGCCGGCCGGGAACTCCAGCGGCAGGATGCCCATGCCCACCAGGTTGGAACGGTGGATGCGCTCGTAGCTCTCCGCGATGACCGCGCGGATGCCCAGCAGCTTGGGCCCCTTGGCTGCCCAGTCGCGCGACGAGCCCGACCCGTACTCCTTGCCCGCGAGCACGATCAACGGTACGCTGCGCTCGGCGTACTTCACGCTGGCGTCGAAGATCGACATCTGCTCGCCCTCAGGCAGCAGGCGCGTGACGCCGCCCTCGGTGCCAGGCGCCAGCTTGTTGCGCAGGCGCACGTTGGCGAAGGTGCCGCGCACCATCACCTCGTGGTTTCCGCGGCGCGAGCCGTAGCTGTTGAAGTCCGCCGGCTTCACGCCGTGCTCGGCCAGGTACTTGCCGGCAGGGCCGTCCTTCTTGATGTTGCCGGCCGGGGAGATGTGGTCGGTGGTCACGGAGTCGCCCAGCACCGCGAGGACGCGGGCGCCGCTGATGTCCTGCACCGGGGCCGGCGTCTTGCCCATGCCGTCGAAGTAGGGCGCCTGGCGGATGTAGGTCGAATCCTTCTCCCACTGGTACACGTCGCCGGTGGGGAAACTCAACCCCTGCCAATTGCTATCGCCCTTGCTCACCGTGGCGTACTCGCGGCGATAGCCCTCGCTGTTCACGCCCTTCTCGATGGCATCGGCAACCTCCTGCTGGGTGGGCCAGATATCGCGCAGGAAGACTGGATTGCCGCTCTTGTCTTTGCCCAGCGGATCGGTATCGAAGTTGTGGCCGATCTTGCCGGCCAGCGCATAGGCGACCACCAGCGGCGGGCTCATCAGGTAGTTGGCGCGCACGTCCACGTTCACGCGGCCCTCGAAGTTGCGGTTGCCGCTGAGCACGCTCACCGCCACTAATCCGTGCTCCTCGATGCTCTTCGACACATCGGTGGGCAGCGGGCCGGAGTTGCCGATGCACGTGGTGCAGCCGTAGCCGACGACGTTAAAGCGCAGCTTCTCGAGATAGGGCAGCAAGCCGGATTTCTGGTAATAGTCGGTCACCACGCGCGAGCCCGGGGCCAGCGAGGTCTTGACCCACGGCGGAACGCTCAGGCCCTTCTCCACCGCCTTCTTGGCCAGGATGCCGGCGGCGATCATCACCGAGGGATTGGAGGTGTTGGTGCAGCTGGTGATCGCCGCAATCACCACCGAGCCGTGGTCGAGATAAGGATCTGGATCGACGTTGAAGCGCTCCTTCACGGTGGTGGTCACCGCACCGCTCTTGTAAGTCTGGGCTTCCTTGGCGGCGGGGTTCGAGGGCCCCTCGCTGTCTTCGAAGACCGCAGCATCGGCCACTGCCTGATGTTCCCATGCCACCGCAGTGCGCGAGCCGAGCGGCTTGGCGGTGGGGGCGAGCAAGGATGGCAACTGCTGCTGGAAGCTCGCGGCCGCGTCCTTGACCAGCACGCGATCCTGGGGGCGCTTGGGTCCGGCCACGCTCGGCTCGACGGTGGAAAGATCCAGTTCCAGCGTCGCCGAGTACTCGGCCTCCGGCGCGCCGGCGGTGTGGAACAGCCCCTGCTCCTTGTAGTAAGCCTCCACCAGCGCGATCTGCTCCTCACTGCGGCCGGTCAGGCGCAGGTAGCGGAGCGTCTCCGCATCGACCGGGAAGATGCCGCAGGTGGCGCCATACTCGGGCGCCATGTTGGCGATGGTGGCGCGATCGGCCAACGGTAGCTGCGCCAAACCGTCGCCGTAGAACTCGACGAACTTGCCGACTACGCCCAGTTTGCGCAGGTTCTGCGTAACCGTGAGGACCAGGTCGGTGGCGGTGGCGCCTTCGCGCAGCTTGCCGGTCAGCTTGTAACCAACAACCTGCGGCACCAGCATCGAGACCGGCTGGCCGAGCATGGCAGCCTCGGCTTCGATGCCGCCGACGCCCCAGCCCAGCACACCCAGGCCGTTAATCATGGTGGTGTGCGAGTCGGTACCCACCAGCGTGTCCGGATAGGCCACCGCTTCGCCGTTGATCTCGGTGGTGAAGACCACGCGGGCTAGGTACTCCAGGTTCACTTGGTGGCAGATGCCCATCCCCGGCGGCACGGCCGAGAAGTTGCGGAAGGCCGACTGGCCCCACTTGAGGAAGGCATAACGCTCGCGGTTGCGCTGGAACTCGAGCAGCGAGTTCGCGTCGTAGGCCTGCGGCGTGCCGTACTCGTCCACCTGCACCGAGTGATCGATCACCAGCTCGGCCGGCACCAGCGGATTGACGCGCTCGGGATCGCCGCCGAGCTTCTTGATGGCATCCCGCATGGCGCCGAGATCGACGACCGCGGGCACGCCGGTAAAGTCCTGCATCAGTACGCGCGCCGGCATGTAGGCGATCTCACGGCTGGGCTCCGCCTTGGGATCCCACTTGGCCAGAAACTCGACGTCGGCGGCGGTCACGTTCACACCGTCTTCGCGGCGCAGCAGGTTCTCGAGCAGAATCTTGAGACTGAAGGGCAGACGGTTCAGATCAAACCCGCGGCCGGCCAGCGCCGGCAGACGATAAATGGTGTACTTCTTGTTGCCGGAGGTAAGCACGGCACGGCTCTCAAAGCTGTTCATTTCTTTCTCCTGGTCTTGGACAAGTGCATAGGCGGCACCACGGCTGCGCTCAGACACGCCCGGGTGCAAGACAGATCTGTCGAAATCAAATTACTGAGGCAGTGGCATTCCGTCCACGGTCGTGGCGGCCGCGGCGGAACCGCTTGAGCAGCGGCGTACCGGCATGGAAGAACGCATCGTACATTGCCCTGAAGGAATTTTAGCGCTGTTGCGCGCCGGCAAGAAAGCGCGATCCGTGGCGCCAGATTCCTGCCGTCTGAAGAGTGTTCCCTATAAGGCTATTCTCCGCCAAAGTCCCGATACCGCTCCAGCACGTCGCGTTCGGTGATGAGGCCTTCGACTTCGCTCAGGTCGGCGCGATTGACCACCGGCACCACCGGCCAGCGATCGACATAGCGCAGCGCCGTGTCCAGCGGCAGATCGGGGTGCAGCGAGGGCACCGGATCGCCGGTCAGCACCGACTCGATCGGCTGCGTACCCTTGCCCTCCGCAACCAGCTTCTTCAGCTCCTCGATGCCCACCGTGCTCCAGCCCGAGGGCCGCAGGCGCACCAGCAGGACGTGGCGCGAGGTCTGCTCCGCCAGCCGCTCGGCTTTCTCCACCGTGTCCTCCGGATTCAGAATCGGATCGGAGGGCGGCTGCATGGCGTCTTCAACACGCAGAATGCTCTCCTCGCGCTGCTCCTCCATCGAGGGCAGCTCCATGCCATCCTGTCGGCTCAGCACATCGAAGATCGGCGTAGGCATCAAGCCGCGCGAGATCACGTAGGCAAAGGTGTTGGCGATCATGACGGGCACGATGATCGTGTAGTTGCCGCTCACCTCCAGCACCATGAAAACCGATGTCATGGGCACGCGCAGGAAGCCGGCAAACAACACGCCCATGCCTACCAGCGCGAAGGTGCCCGGCGAGGAGCTCAGATGCGGATAGAGCATGTGCTCCACGCCGCCCACCGCCGCGCCCAGCATAGCGCCGATAAACAAAGTGGGTGCGAACATGCCGCCCGGCGTTCCGCTCACGAACGAGACCAGGGTCGCGACAATCTTGAGCAATGCCAGGATGGCAAGAAATTGCCAGGTAAACTGGCCGTGCATGGCCTCGTCAATGTACACGTAACCGGCGCCCATCACCTGCGGCGCGCCCAGCATGGCGATCACCCCGATCACCAGTCCCGCCACCGCCGGTTGCAGGTACTGAGTCCAAGGGCTCATCCTGCGGAACCGCGGCCGCAGTTCCTGAATCCCGCTGGCAAAAACCACCGAAGCGAGTCCGCCGATGATGCCCAGGATTGAGTACGCGATCAGTTCCGACGGGCTTTTCAACTCCACCGGCGGGATGCGGAACATCGACTCCGAGCCCAGGAACCAGCGCATGACCACCACGCTGGATACCGCCGACAACACCACCGAGCCCAGGATGCCCGCCGTCCAGCGCCCAATCACCTCCTCGATCACGAAGAGCACCGCCGAGATGGGAGCGTTAAAGGCGGCTGCCAGTCCCGCCGCCGCGCCCACAGGCGCAATCAGCCGCATGCGCTCGCGTGAGAGGCGCAGCTTGCGCCCCAATGCGGAAGCCAGGCTGGCACCGATCTGCAAAGAGGGATCTTCCGGACCCAGCGACTGGCCCGAGCCGATCGCCAAAGCCGAGCAGATAAACTTGCCCACCGCCGTCTTGAGCGGGATGAAGCCGTTGTAGATGTAAAGCGCGGCCTTGGTCTGATTCACGCCGCTGCCCCGCGAGGCGGGGAAGAAATGGATCACGATGATCGCGATCAGGATCCCGGTCAGCGCCGGCGCCAGCAGCAGCCGACTGTGCGACGGCTCGGCTCCCGAACCCAGCAGATACAACTGGCACCAGTCGATGGCGTAGCGAAAACAGACAACCGCAAGCCCAGAGAAGATTCCGATGAAGACAGAAAGAATGAGGAAGAAGCTGTCTTCGCGGAACACGGTTTGCAGGACGCGCGCGGGGCGGAAGCCCGAGATGGGCGAGGCTATAGCCTCCGCTTCCTCCACCGGAGCAATCTGCTGCATGTTTGCGTTCGGATTCAGGTCAGTTCTCCTCGTGCAAATTTGAAATCAGCAGTAGCGCCCGGTCCGTGTCCGATTGCGGGCCGCACATGTTCGCAGTCTGCTTCTCGATCTGAAAAGCAAGATTCATCGCGGTATTCACAAGATCCGGTTGCCGCCGCAGCAGAGGTTCGCTCATCTGCGGCTTCAACTTGGTCCAGGATTCCTGCAATGGCTGAATCGCGGGATTCGCGGGACAGGTCTTCAGCCGCTTTCCTACTGCGGCGAAGGCGTCGAGCGCCATCCGGTTTCGATCTGCTTGCGGAATCTGCGGCCGGAAGGGATCCCAGCGAAGGACCGCCTGGGCCATGTTGAGCTCCGCCGATACCTCCGAATTGCCGGGATCGGCGGTATGGGCCCTCTCGAGATAGCGCTGCGCATCCGGGTACATAGCCAATTGATAGGCAGCAGTTCCCGCGCCAGCCAGCGCAGTGGCATTGTGCCGATGCCTCTTCAGTGCATCCTGGAAAGCGCCCAAAGCCCGCCGACTATCGCCGGCGCGCAGGAAGAGCTGCCCGAGAAGAAGGTTCTCCTGGGAGTTACGCCCAAAGGAGGCGGCCAAGTCGATCAATTCCGCGTCGGCCTGAGGCTTGGCATCGATTCGAAGCAGGTAATTGACCAGCTCCAGCCGTGCCTGGTGTCGCGCCTCGTCCTGGCTGCCGGTCCAGGTGGCATAGATGGCGTTGTGGTAATAGCGCAGCGCACGGTCGGTCTGGCCCTTGCTGGCGGCAATGCGCGCCAGTTCCAGGCTCACCAATCCATTTTCCGGCTCGCGCTCCCAAAGGTTGATGAGGTAGGCCTCGGCCTCGTCGTTGCGGTGGAGCCCCATCAGCGCCTGCGCCAGGCTGAGCTGGTAGGCGCTGCTATCGCGGGCATAGAGCAGCGCGGTGCGAAAGTCCACTACAGCCGGCTCATAGTGCTGAACCTTGAGGTCGGCGACACCGCGCCCGGCCCAGCGCTGCGCCAGCGACTCGCGCTGGGCGTCATGAATCCCGGAAAGTGCGCTCACCGCCAGGAAAAATACCACCGCCGCCCCGGTGAGGAGCGCCAGGGTCAAAGGTTCTCGTCTCAGGTAAGGCGGAAGATCGAGCCGCCTAGGCTCAGTGGTCATTCCTTCTCCGGGATCGAGGCCGCTCTATCGCTGACGGCACCGCGTTCGGCCGCAGGAGAACGACTGGAGAGCTTCAGCTCTCCGGACCCCCACTACCCATCATACCGCCAGACCTCTGGATTGCACCCCCAGGGCGCACTTCTGAGGGTGATTGGATGCGGCGCTGCCAGTCTTGCTTTAGGAAAAATCAGTTGCCAGGCTATTGCGGAGGTTGCATGTTGTAGAGGAACCAGGCCCGTAGCTCGAGATAGGGGCCATGGAAGGCTCTGGGCAGCGGCGGATAACTGGAGCCTGTCAGAGCGCCCCAGGCGGCTCGATCCAGCGCCACATCGCCGGAGCGGCCCTCCAGCACCAGGCTGCCGTCCATCAGACGTCCGTTGGGCAGCACCTTGAACCGGATCGCCACCATGCCGGACTTGAGGATGGGCGGGTTCACCTCGTCAGGAATGAGCGGATCCCAGGTGCGCTCCGTCTCATAGTGCCAGGCGCGCAGCCAGGCGCTGAAGTCCACCCCCTGGGTGTCGGACAGCACCTGCACCCCGCCCGTGCCGGCACCGGGATGCATGGGCAAACCGCCGCCACCGAAGTTGCCGCCCTGTTCCTGACCTCCGCTGCGCATGGCGTTTTGCATGGCCTGGTGAAGCTGGTCAACCGGACTCTGGGATAAGGCCGAGAAGTCTGGCCGCTTTGCGGGCACTGCGGCAGGCTTGGGAGCCTCAACCGGCGACTGCGACTTCGGGCTGGGCGGAATGGGCTGGGCTGGCTGCGGCGTGGGCTCGACCTTGGCCTGCTCCTGCGGCGGCGGAGCAGGTTGCGGCGCCGGCGGCTGCGGCACGGCCTTGGCGCGCTCCTCCTGTTCCTTCCTCAGCTCCTCGAGCGTCTTCTGGTCGATCTGCGGCGGACGGACCAGGGGCTTCACCACCTTGGGCTTGGGCAGGTAGGGGGTGTCGAGATAGGTGAAGTCCTTGTGATCCTTGATGTTGCTGGTTACGACGCGCGGCACCAGGTTGGGAAAATACTTGGGCAGCAGCACCACAGCCAAAATGATCATGATGTGCACGAGGACCGCCCAGAGTACGCCCTCGCGCAACCGCGCCCAGCGCCGCTCGTCCTCGAGCTCGCTGATCATCTCCAGCAGTTCGTGGGTGTCGTAGTCCACCCAGCGGGAGCTGCTCCGGAGTCCGCTGCCGTTGCGCGAACCTTCCGCGTCCCCTTCGGGCCGAGGCGGTTCGCCGGAACCGGCGGGTCCCTGTTGTTCGTCTAGGTTGGCTGGCGCTTCACTGGTCGGCATCTGCTGCTCAGGGCCCCGGCGGACAACACCTCTCCTGTCCGCTGCGTCGGTTCCTTTCCGCTATTCTCTCACCCTGTCGATTTTCGCGCGAATCCGGGATCGTACAATGGTATCTGACCCTCAGACGCTTTTCCAGGCAGAAGGTTGCGTGGAGGCGGCCAGCCGGCAGGTCGTTTCCCATGTGTAAGGCGATACAATCCAACCGCTTGGCCGGCAGCGAACCACCCCCTGCGATGGACTGGAACTGTACCCCGCGCCCTGAAAGGACCGCTGCGTGAAGGCGTTGATCGCCCACATGATTCGTGAGTGGAACGTCGTCTTCATGCCCGCGCTGGCCAAGCTGGGCATCTGGGGGGCCTTCGTGGTCGCGGTACTCGATTCCTCCTCGGTGCCGGTCCCCATTGACGCGGTGTTGGCCGTCTTTATCTGGAACCACCGGGACACGTTCTGGATCTACATCATCCTGGCGGCAGCCGGCTCCGCGGTCGGCGGACTGCTGCCCTACTGGCTGGGCCGCGCGGGTGGCGAGCTCTTCCTGCTCAAGCGCATCAATCGCGCCCGATTCGATGCCCTGCGGCACCGCTTCGAAAAGCAGGAATTTCTGGCCGTCATGATCCCTTCCATGCTGCCGCCTCCCGCTCCCTGGAAGATCTTCGTCTTCGCCGCCGGCGTCTTTGAGATGCGAGTCGCTCAGTACATGCTGGCCGTCTTCGCCGGCCGGCTTACGCGCTGGATGGTGCTGGCGATCCTGGTGATCAAGCTCGGTCCGGGCGCCGTCGATCTGGTCGCGCACCACGCCCTCGCCACTATCGCCGTCGTCGGTTCTCTCGCCGTCGCCGGATTCGCCTTCTGGTGGTTCCGCAAAAAGCGCTCCGGCAAGCTGCTGGAGGAGTAAGAACCTCTCGCCAACACGTAGCGCCGGCCGCCAGGTCGGCTGTATGGGCGGGCCTCCTGGCCCGCCCTACTCGCACCCGCAGCTCCCCCTAACTCCACCCACTCCAGCGCATGCGCGGAATCGGCACCCAACACAAAGGGCGCGGCCAAAGCCGCGCCCTCTGATTCTGTCCTGACAAGCCCTGTACTACCGAATTGCCGATCTGCTGAACCACTACTTCCCGGCCGCCAGCACCTGCGACTCCTGCGGCTGCATGCGCCGCACCAGCGCCGGAACGCCAAAGGCAACAGCCAATACCATCGTGGTCGAGACCAGGTCGTTGCGATAGAACGGGATTGCCGCCGCGTAGCAGGCCTCCAGACCGCCCATGGTGTGCGGATACATGCCGCCGGCCGCCCACACTGCGTAGTTCGAAATCACAAAAAACGAGGTCGGTCCCAGCAGCGCACCCACACCCACCCGCTTCCAGGACATCCGCGACCTCAGCAGGATCGCACCCAAAACCATCGCTGCCGCGTACCATCCCCAGGTCATCACGTACTGCTCCCAGCGGAACGTATAGCCGTAGCTGAAGGTGGTCAGGTAAAAATCGGTGCTCATCAGCACTGCCAGGGGAGCCACCATCTCCCGCAGCGGCCGGCGGGCGCCAAAGTAAAGCAGCGCGCCGCCTACGGCGGTGAAATTCATCCAGCCGGCATGGGGCAGAACACGGGTCAACACGGCAACCAGCAACAGCAAGTAAGCAAACATGAGCGACCTCTTTTTTCGGATTTTTGCGCCCCGGGCAGTCTCCGGGGATTCGCCGTGGTCGGGCTCGCGACAGAGCGCCTTCCATGAAACAAATGCTCGTTCCATTCTGCTGTTCCGATCCTATACGGTCAACCTGCCGCGCTTGACCAGGTGAAAATTGTTTTCAGCACCGTAGTGCAGTCCCGGCCTCACTGCGGATCCCCGGCATCTCCACCCGGCGGCTCCTGCCCGCGGCTGCCCATCCCCTCGGTCGCCTCCTCGTGTCCATCTACGATGTACACCCAGCCACTCAAGGGCTTCCGCGTCTGCCCGTCGGGCCGGCTCAGGAACGAGTAGTCAAAACGAAGATCGTTGAAGAGCACAGTCGTCCAGGTTCGGCTGGGCGGCAGCACCGGCGGTGGAAAACCGGGAACGGCCTCCCGCCCAACATCGCGCACCACTGCCCAGCGGCCCCAGTCCAAATACACGCGCCCCAGAAAGGTCCGCTTGGCGGCCTCCATCGCGGGCGTGTCCTTCGGCTTGTAAAGAATGTCGCTGGTGCGATCCGTCACAATCCCTGCCGCGGGTGAGGCTGCGTTCGTGTAAACCTCCGCCGTCTGGTAGTAGTGGGGCGTCTCCAGAATGGCGTGCCAGTGGTATGGGTTGACGGGGTACGGTTCCAGCGCCACACGCGTCACCGGCGCCGTAGCCACCTGGGTCTGCGTGATCATCTCCAACCCCTTGCTGCGCTCGGCCCAGCGCCAGACGCCCAGCGCCGCCATCCCCGCCAGCGCAAAGATGGCCCAGCCCCGTCCCCGAAAGGGCTGCCTGCGGACGCCGATTTCGCTGTCCGCCAGGCCCAGGAGCCAAGGCATGAGGAGCGCCACCAGCAGCAGCGCCCACATGACCGGCTCAGCGATAAACAGAATGCTGCCTGCATACCAGCGCGGATTGAAGGGATAGAAAGGCCGCACGCCGTAGTTGTTGGTCCAGTCCAGCAAGATATGACTGAATGCCGCTACCAACGTGGTCAGATAGAGCCAGCCCCAACGCACTGGCGGGGATCTCCTCTGAGCGGCGGGTTCGCTGGGCCGCCGATTCGCTGACTTGTTCCCTCTTCGCACGCGCCAGCGATGGAATAACCAAACCGCGCCCACCACCACGCCGGCTACCACCGGCGCGCCCACGAACGTGTGCGTGATCCCGCGGTGGTGCTTCAGCTCTTCGACCGGTCCGGCGAATCCCCAGAAAACATCCAGATCAGCCGCCTCGGCGGCCAACACCGCCGCCACCGTCGCGTACGCCGTCTTGCGATTGAATCCCGCGCGCCCGATGCACGCCCCGGTCAGGAAATGAGTGAGTGGCTCCATCCGCTTGTGGTATCCCCTTCGACCATCCCGCCGCCCCTGCGATGACCCCGGTCTCGCATGACAGACCGGGGAAGCGAGAAACTTTCAGCGGCCTCTAGTGCGCCTGGATCGCCACCGAGGCGCTCTTGTACTCCCAGGAGAGCGTCATGGTGGCCTTCTTCGCGCCGTCTTGCTTAAAGCTGTAGGTCAGGTCTTCCACCAGCGCCGGCGGCTTGGCCATGGTCATCTTGACCCGCCCGAGGTCCTGGGTCTTGTCGTAGTTCAATCCCCACTCGCCGGTCTTCTTGCTCACCACCAGCGCCCACTGGTCGGGATTGCTGATGTCCACGAACAGCGTATAGGTGCCGGCCGGCACGTTGAGGCTGCCGATGTGGATGTCGCCAGTGGTCTTCATCGTGGTGGCGGCATTGGCGCCCGCGCGCCAGTAGGGATAGCCCTGATCGTGGCTGATGAGTCCGTCCTTGGTGAAGATATGCCCCTGGCGGCCGCGCACCCGCGGCGACGAGTAGTCGATGGTAATGGTCGTTCCACCAATGCTCGTGGAGGCCGATGCTTTGGGGCTTCCCTGGGCAGAAGCCAGCATGGTGGTCGCAGCGAAGAGCAGAGTTACACAGGCGAAAAGGCGCTTCATCGATGAATCCTCCTGAGGGGAAGTCACTTTAGATGACGGGAACAAAGTCGGTTAAGTTTAACGCCTCAAGGGCCTCGCCAGGGCGCGGCCATGGGCAGCGCCCTTCCCTGCTATCATGCTTGGTCAGATCAGCCATGAACGAGCCTATCCCGTCTAATTCACCCGGCGCGCGCTTTCGCGCGGCGCTCGCAGCCGAAAAGCCGTTGCAGGTGATCGGCGCCATCAACGCTTACACGGCGCGTATGGCCGAGGCCGTCGGTTTCCGGGCGCTGTATCTTTCCGGCGGCGGCGTGGCCGCCAACTCGCTCGGCTTGCCCGACCTCGGCATCAGCACCATGGAAGACGTGCTCACCGACGTCCGCCGCATCACCGACGCCTCCTCGCTCCCGCTCCTCGTCGATACTGACAGCGGCTGGGGCGGGGCGTGCAGTATGTCGCG
>JAJZCY010000133.1 GCA_021828835.1 Acidobacteriota bacterium
TGCTTCAGCGGTTTGTCCGTAAGATCGTTTCTAGAGCGAGTTTCCATCCGAGGCACCATTTCCGGCATTGTGGCCTGGCGCTGGCTCTTTTCACCCTGGCCGCAGCGGGCCTTCAGGCACAGAACATCTTTGCGCCGGAGCCGGTGGGCACCACTTCGGCGGCGCAGAACGTAATGGTGACTTCGTTCAGCGGCGGCATCGTTAGCTCTGTCGAGGTGCTTACCGGCGGTGACCTGAAGGGAGACTTCGCCGGCGTGGCGGGCTCCTCCAACTGCCTCGGGTTCACGCTCAGCAAGGGGCGCACCTGCACGGAATCCGTCACCTTCACGCCCTCTGCGCCGGGAATGCGCATGGGCGCGGTTGTGCTGCTCGATAGCGGCAATAACGTGCTGGGCACAACCTACATCTCCGGCACCGGCCAAGGCGGGCTGGGCGTGCTCGCACCCGGCAACCTGCTGCCGTTCGCCGGCAATTATCCCAATTACAGCAGCGTGGATGACGGGCAGCCGGCGACTGCCGCCGACCTTTACCTGCCGGCCAGCGTCACCATGGATGGCGCCGGCAACGTCTACATCGCGGACAGCCTGCATAACCGGGTGCGCATGGTCTGCGGCGCCGCGCATGTGGCCACCATCGCCGGGACCACCTGCACCAGCACCGGGATCATCAGCACCGTCGCCGGCAATGGCAATTCGACGTTCAGCGGCGACGGCGGATTGGCCTCGCTGGCGGCCATCAACCAGCCCAACGGCGTCACCATTGACGGCGCGGGGAATCTCTACATCGCCGACACCGGCAACAACCGCGTGCGCATGGTCTCGGCCGCCACCGGGATCATCTCCACGTTGGCCGGCACTGGCCAGGTTGGAGACAGCAATAACAACCAGGTGGGCGATGGCGGGCCGGCCACCTCGGCCAACCTCAACCAGCCCACCGGCGTCACCGTGGACGGCAGCGACAACCTGTACATCGCGGACACCAACAACCACCGCATTCGCGAGGTCACGGCAGCCACCGGCCTCATCTCCACCGTGGCCGGCACCGGAACCATCGCCACCAATGGCGACGGCGGCTACAGTGGTGACGGCGGACCTGCCATCAGCGCACAGCTCAACTATCCCTACGCTGTCGCCTTCGACGCGGCCGGCAACATGTACATCCCCGACTCGCAAAACAACCGGATTCGGGAAGTAGCGGCAATCGGCGGCATCCTCACCTCGGCCAGCCCGATCAGCACCTATGCGGGCAGCGGCAACGCAGGGTACAGCGGCGACGGCGGCCAGGCAACTGCCGCGGAACTCCACCTGCCCAAGTCCGTGGCCTTCGATCCGGCCGGCAACCTCTATATCGCCGACACCCAGAACAACGCGATCCGCAAGGTGATTGCGCCTTCTTCGGGCCGTGCCGATGCGGGATTTATTTCGACCATCGTGCAAAACGGGATCGGGGAGTATCTCTTCAACGGCAAACCGGTCTCCATCGCGCTCTACGGGCCTACCGGGCTTTACTTCGACGCGCAGGGCGATCTCTTTGTCGCGGACTTCTTCGACATGGTGGTGCGCGAGTTGCAGAGCAACGCCGCGCTGGCCGATTTCTCCCAGAACCCGGTGCGCCAGGGCTATACCTCGAGCACTCAGGACCAGCCGGTGGAGAACGACGGCAATGCTCCGCTCGATCTGGGCACCATTGTGGCCAGCACGAATGGGCAGATCGACACGTCGGTGACCAACTCCTGCGCCGCGGGCTCCACGATGCCGGCCGATTCCGACTGCGTCATTGGCGCAGTCTTCGCGCCGGCGTCGACGCCGACCCTCACCAGCAATCAGCCTGAAACCGCGACCATCACGGCCAGCGAAGACACGCAGCCCGCGATTCCGGCCCCCAACAATCCGCTGAACATCGACATCATGGGCGTCGCGGAGCCGGTGAACGCGACCAACACGGTTGTCAGCTCGGTGCCGAATCCCTCCAAGTTTGGACAGAATGTAACCTTTAGCGTGACGGTTACGACCGGTGCGGGCACCGGCGACCTGACCGGCACCGTCAGCATCTCCGACACGTACAACGGCACCACCACGGTTCTAACCGGCACACCGCTCAAGCTCGTGCTCGGCGGCAATGGGACCAGCGGCACCGCCAGCTTCAGCATCTCGACCCTCGGCGTCGGCGATCACAGCATCGTGGCCTCCTATAGCGGCGACACCGGGCACTTCAAGAGCAGCTCCACCGACAACGGCGTAACGCCGTTGATCCAGCACGTGCAGGAGGGAACCGCCATCCTGCTGACCTCCAGCCAGAATCCCTCGGCGGTGGGCCAGAGCGTGACGTTCCAGGTGACGGTTTCCAGCACGGGCGGCAGCGTAGTCCCCAGCGGCACGGTGCAGTTCATGGATGGCTCGAATACGCTGGGCGCGCCGGTTGCGCTCACGGCCAGCGGCACCAGCGGCGTTGCCAGTTACCCGACCAGCACGCTCCCCAACGGTCCTCACACCATTACGGCTGTGTATAGCGGGGATCCCACCGATGAGATCCAGGCCGGGACGTCCAATGCCGTCGTGCAGGACGTGCAGGCCGCGGCGACACTCGGTGTGACCTCCAGCCTGAACCCCTCTTATTACGGCAACGCCGTCACCTTCACCGCTACCATCACCTCCACGGCTACAGCGCCGGCCAGTGGAGTCGTGAGCTTCCTCGACAACGGCGTGCAGATCGGGACCGGCACACTGGCCGGCAATCCGGCCATGGCGGCGTTCACAACCTCGACGCTGGCGGTGGGGACGCATCCGATTACTGCCCGGTACGCCGGCGATGCCTACAACTCTGCCGCCAATGCGGCAGCGCCCATCAGCCAGGTGGTGAACCAGGCCGAGACCAAGACCGCGGTGATGGCCGCACCCGCGCCGGGGATTGCCGGGGCGCCGGAGACCATCACCGCGACAGTGACCGTCACCGCGGGCACGGTCACTCCGGGCGGAACCGTGACCTTCACCTCCGGCGGAGCCGCCCTGGGCTCGGTCGCGCTGAACGGCAGCGGCACCGCCACCATCAAGCCAGCGCTCGCGCCTGGCAACTACCAGATCGTGGCCACCTACTCCGGAAACACGCAGGCCGCGGGCAGCGCCTCGGCGCCCTTCGCGCTCACTGTGGTACAGGCGACCACGCAAACCGCGCTCGCCATCACGCCCAATCCGGGTGTGGTCACACGCCCCATTACCTTTACCGCCCGGGTGACGGGCAACGGCGGCACGCCGGCCGGCAATGTGAACTTCACGGTGAACGGCAATGCCCTCGGCGCGGTTCCGCTCAACGCCTCCGGCGTGGCCACGCTGACGACCTCCACGCTGCCCCTCGGCAATTACACCGTCGCAGCTACGTATCAGGGAGATGTGAATGACGCCGGCAGCACCGCCTCAGAGCCGCTGAGCGTGATTATTGCCACTACGCAGACGACCGTGACAGCGTCTCCCAACCCGGCGCTGGTGGGCCAGACCATCACCTTCCAGGCAAGCGTCTCCGGCAACGGCGGCACGCCCAGCGGCACGGTCAACTTCCTGGCCAACGGTAACGTGATCGGCGCTGCTGTGCTGAATGCGGGCACGGCCACCTTCACCGATTCCAGTCTGGCCGCGGGCACCTACACCATCACTGCCCGCTACACCGGCGACGCAGCCGATTCGCCCAGCGCGTCCGGATCCATCTCCGAGACCATCGGGCTGATTCCGACGGAAACCAACCTGGGTACCTCCACCACTAGCGGCACGACCCCGCAGGTGATGCTGGTGGCGACGGTGCTGAACGGCGCTACCGGACCGATGCCCACGGGCACCGTATCCTTCATCGCCGGCGGCAAGACGCTGGGCTCGGCCAGCGTGAGTTCCAACGGCGTGGCCACACTGGTTCCCAACCTTACGGCGGGCGCCAGCTACAACATCACCGCGACGTATAGCGGCGACATCGCACACAAGCCCTCGAGTTCGCAGCCCGTGACCATCAGCGGCACGGCAACCGACTTCGAGGTCACCGTGACCCCCCCGGCGGTGACCATGAAGACGACGCAAAACGCGACCGTCACGGTCAACCTCTCGTCTTTTGGGGGATTCAGCGACAGCATCGGTCTGGGCTGCGCCTCCTTGCCGCCGGGCGTCAACTGCCACTTCTCGTCGATCGACGTGAAGCTGCCTGCCAACGGCACGGCTACGGCTCAGCTCACCATCGACACCAACAACCCGCTCAGCGGCGGCACATCGACGACCAACGCCACACACAAGAGCGGCCCCAGAATGGCAGGGCTGTTCCTGCCCTTCAGTCTCTTCTTCGGCTGGCTGTTCTGGCGGATGCGCAGGCGCAATGCCTCGCTGTGGTCACTGGTGCTGCTGCTGACGCTTTCGGCCGGCGCGCTCTTCGCCACCGGCTGCAGCGGCTTCAGCATGGGGAGTGCCAAGCCGGGAACTTATACCATCCAGATCGTGGGGACGGGCACCAACAGCAACGTCGTTCACTACCAGAACGAGACCGTGACGATCACCCAATAGCGCGGCACAGCGCGGGAGAACGATGATTTTGTCTTTTTGCAGAAGCTGCCACAAGCCCCCGATTCGCGGTGTATGGATCGCGGCGCTGCTGATTACCGGCTTTGCCGCGCTCTGCCCCTCCGCTCATGCCCAGGTGCAGGCCGCCGGCGACAAGGGGGGCGCCCGCGTCACCGTGGGAGCCCTGGCCTCCGGTGAGGCCCTCGACTACGGCAGCCGGAAGATGCTCGGCATCACCGGCTTCGCCGATATCGACACCCGCCGCCGTCTCGGCATGGAGGCCGAGGCGCGCTGGCTGGAGTTTCACAAGACCGACAATGTGCACGCCGAAACCTACTCGATCGGCCCGCGCTACCACTTCGATCTCGGCCGCCGGATCGAGCCCTATGCCAAAGGCCTGATCGGCTTCGGCCACTTTAACTATCCCTACAATCTGGGCACCGACAGCGACTTAGTCATCACCGCGGGCGGAGGCCTCGACTATCAGCTCACCCATCGCCTCTACTGGCGTGCCGCGGATTTCGAATATCAGTACTGGCCGCAGTTTCACTTCGGCGGGATGAACACGGTCGCGGTCAGCAGCGGGCTGCGGTTGCGGATCTTCTGAGGCGACTCTGCGCGCTCAACGACCAGGATCCATAGCGAAGGATTTGCAGTTGCGGTTCGTTCAGTCACGGCAGCCCTGAACCGCTCCGGATGCGCAACGCGCTATTCCCCGGTGGTGCTCTCCGGATACGTAACGCAATCTCCCACCACCCGCGCCCAGGGGGTGAGCGTGTGCGGCCGCGCGCTCGTCTTGCTGGCGATCTCCTCGGCATTCACTCCGCGCGCGACGAGGGCATCGGCGATCAAGGAGCGGTGACAGCGCCACGGCACCGCTTCGGCGCACATGATGGCGGTTGGCCGCTCCTGTGCGAGCCGGATCAATTCTTCCAGTGCCTTATCGAACTCCGGAGTCTGCATGTAGTCCGCATAGCCGCGGAAGCTGGCATTGCGCCAGGCGGTGTTGGTGGAGTCGCGGCGCGCGTGCCGCAAGCCGCCGAGGCCGGGCATATGCATGTACTCGATGCCGGCTTGCTGTAACGATGCGGGAAGAGCGTCCTGGTTGAACTGCGGATTGTGCCGCGAGCGCGGAACCGAGCGCACGTCCACCAGCCGGCGAATACCGTGCGCCTGAAGAAGGGCAATGAAATCGTTCAAGGGATGCGTCGAATGGCCGACCGTCCAGATCGTAATGGGCGAGCCGTTTGCCGCAGGCTGGGGTGGTGCGGTGCGCTTCTTCGGTCTCATAGCAGCACCGCGCCCCGTCTCCTACAGAATGTAGCGCGACAGATCCTGGTCGCGCACGATCGATGCCACCATCTGCTTCACATAGGGCGCATCGATGGTGAACACCTTTTCTGGCCCCGAAGCCGTCATGCGCTCCTGGTAAGGCAGGGGACCGCTGGCTTCGCTCTCGATGGTCTGCTTGAGCGCGCTGGCCGCATCCTGATCCGCGGCGCGCTTGGCCAGGTCGGGCGCCAGGAAGCTCACATCCTCGAGCACCCGCTCCATGATGGTGTGCAGCCGCCGCGCGCCGATGTTTTCCGTTGTCTCGTTGACGCGGAAGGCGAACTCGGCCATCTCGCGCAGCGCCTCGGGCACAAACTCCAGGCGCACGCCTTCGGTCTCGAGCAGCGCCGTGTACTGCTTGGTCAACGAAGCCTTGGGTTCCGTCAATATGCGCAGGAAATCTTCCACGGTCAGCGATTGCAGTTCCACCCGGATGGGGAACCGGCCCTGCAACTCGGGAATCAGGTCGCTGGGTTTTGAGACGTGAAAGGCGCCCGCGGCGATGAAGAGAATGTGGTCGGTGCGCACCATGCCGTAGCGCGTATTCACGGTGGTGCCTTCCACGATGGGCAGAATGTCGCGCTGCACGCCTTCGCGAGAGACGTCGGGCCCGTGTCCGCCTTCGCGGCCGGCGATCTTGTCGATCTCATCGAGGAAGACGATGCCGTTTGACTCCACGCGCTCCACAGCCGCGCGGTTCACCGAATCCATGTCGATGAGCCGGCCCTCTTCTTCCTGCACCAGGTACTCGAAGGCCTCGGTCACCTTCATCTTCTTCTTCTTGGCGCCGCCGCCGAAGATGTTGGGCAGCATGTCCTTGAGGTTCATCTCCATGTCTTCCATGTTCTGGTTGGAGATGATGCCGAACTGCGGCATGTTGCGCTCGCGGACGTCGAGCTCCACCATGCGGTCGTCGAGCTTACCTTCCCGGAACTGCTGGCGCAGCTTCTCCCGCGAGCGCTGATGGCTGTCGGACTCGGGCAGCTTGAGCTGGCCCTCCTGGGCGTGCGCCGGCGCCGGAGGTGGGGGCAGCAGCAGGTCCAGCAGCCGCTCCTCGGCGTTCATCTCGGCGCGGTCTTCCACCTCTTCCAGCCGCTCCTCGCGCACCATGTCGATGGAGATCTCCACCAGGTCGCGGATAATGGACTCGACATCGCGGCCCACATAGCCGACCTCGGTGAACTTGGAGGCTTCGACCTTGAGGAAGGGCGAGTTGGTCAGCTTGGCCAGCCGCCGCGCGATCTCGGTTTTGCCCACGCCCGTCGGGCCGATCATGATGATGTTCTTGGGCATGATGTCGTCGGCGAGGTCGGGCGGCAGCTTCTGCCGGCGCTGGCGGTTGCGGAGGGCAATGGCCACGGCGCGCTTGGCGGCCTTCTGGCCCACCACGTGCTTGTCGAGCTCGGCGACGATCTCGCGCGGCGTCAGCTCGTCCAGCGAGAGTTCCTGTTCTTCGGCGGATGCGGGGAGATAGATGGCCATGGATTTTTGGATGCTCCTGAACTTCTTTCGATCCGTCTCAACGTGTCAGGGCACGACTGGAGTCGTGCCCTGACACGGAAGCCGTTATTCGCCGCGTGCTGCTCGCCTGCTACAGCTCTTCGATCGTCACGTGGTCGTTCGTATAAATGCAGATCTCGCCGGCGATCTTCATCGCCTTCTCGGCGATTTCGCGGGCGCTGAGCTGGGTGTTTTCGTAGAGCGCACGCGCCGCCGCGGTGGCGTAGCTGCCGCCCGAGCCGATGGCGGCGAAAGACTCATCGGGATCGATCACGTCGCCGGAGCCGGAGATGAGGAACGTCTGCCCCTTGTCGGCGACCAGCAGCAGGGCCTCCAGGTTGCGCAGCATCTTGTCGGTGCGCCAGTCCTTGGCCAGTTCCACTGAGGCGCGGCCCAGGTTGCCGGCAAACTGTTCCAGCTTGGCCTCGAAGCGGCCGAAGAGGTTGAAGGCGTCGGCAGTCGAGCCGGCAAATCCGGCCAGGATCTTGTCCTGGTAGATGCGGCGAATCTTTTTGGCCGAGTGTTTCAGCACGTGATCGCCCAGCGTCACCTGCCCGTCGGCGGCCATCACCACCTGCCCGTTGCGGCGGACGCAGATTACGGTGGTGGAGCGAATTCGCGGTCTCTTGGTCATCTGCTTCTCTCGTCGAAATCGGGAAAAACCCAATGCAGACATTAGTATAGGTCATCCTCACCGCGCCGGCTCGCAGGCCTCCCAGCGCGACCGCCATTGCACGCGCAAGTTCTCTGTGCGTGGGATCCTGCCCTGTGGATTCCACCTGAGGTATTCTCTTGGTGGGAGCCTTGGGGTGGCGTCCCGCCAGGAATGGTCCTGTTCAGCAGACATGGTTGGGAGATTGCCGGCGGGGTGGCAATGATGACCGTTCTTGTCGGGGGGGCCGTGTGGCTGCTCGTGCGCCGCCGGCCCACCGAACAGGAATTGGAACGGGCCCGCCGCAAGCAACTGGTGCAGTTCGGCCGCCTGGTCGACGGCATGTTGCTCGATCTTTGCGAAGTCAACGGCAAAGACGGCGCCCCCCTCAAGCTGCTCCTGTTCAACTACCGTATCGGCGGCGTCGATTACGAGTGTTCCCAGGACATTACGTATCTCCAGGAGATCGTCAACCCCGCCGAGGTGCGCGTCGGTTTTCCCTGCACCGTGCGTTACCAGCCGGGGAATCCGCAGAACAGCATCGTGATCGCCGAGGGTTGGTCGGGGCTGCGCGATGCGTTGCCGCAACTGGCCATCCGGGAACGCCGCGAACCGCTCGATCCTAGCCGCCTGCGCAAGCAGGGGTGAGGCCCATCGCCAGGAAAGCAGCGCTCTGATGGAGCGATGCTCGACTTTCCTCTATACCCTACCGGGGTTACACTAGAGACGATGCATGTCCACGCGGCCCCGGAGCAGAGTTCCAGAAAAACTTCCATTGTCCTGCGCATCTCGCTCGGCCTCACGCTCGCCTATGTCGTCGTTACATTGATCGCCGGTCTGCGCGCCCATTCCCTGGCGCTGCTCTCCGAGTCCGGCCACAATGCCTCCGACTTTTTCGCGCTTCTGCTCAGCTTCGTCGCGGTCTACTTTCAGTCCCGGCCCGCCGATGAATCGCGCACTTTTGGCTATCAGCGCACCGGCGTCCTCGCCGCTTTCATCAATGCCGCCACGCTGATCGGCATCTCCATCTGGATCGCTGTGGAGGCCGTGCACCGCCTTTACGCGCCGGTGCTTGTGCATCCGCGCATCATGATGTACGTGGCCGCCGCCGGCGTGCTGATGAACGGCGCGATTGCCGCCCTGCTGTGGGGGGTGGCTCGCGACGTCAACCTGCGCTCCGCCTTCCTTCATATGGCCGGCGACACGCTTTCGACCGCTGCGGTGATCGCCGGCGGCGCCGGCATCCTGCTCACCGGCAAGGACTGGATCGATCCCGCTCTCTCGCTCATCATCGCCGCGCTGATCCTCTGGTCCAGCATCGGGATCGTGCGCGAGACACTGAATATCCTCCTCGAAGGCACGCCCAGCGGCGTTTCGCTGGCGCAAATCCGCGACGGAATGCAGCAGGTGGACGGCGTCATCAATGTGCACGACCTGCACGTCTGGAGCCTCGGCTCCAACTCCCGCGCGCTCGCCTGCCACGTCACCATCCCCGACATTCCTCCCTCCGAGAGCGCCTGCATCCTCGAGAAGCTGAACCACGTGCTGCGCGACCACTTCCACATCGCCCACAGCACCATCCAGTTCGAGCACATGAACTGCGGCGAGATGCAGGGCTGCGTGGTGCCGATCGAAGAGATGTCGCGCGAATCGGGTCACGAGCACCACCATCACCACTGAAGAGCAGGGAACGATGTAGCGTCCGCACCCGGACGCCGTACAGTACCAGCAGGAGGTCCTGCATTGTCCCGTCTTCGCGTCTTCCTTGTTCTTCTTCCTCTCTCCGCGTTCTATCTGGTCCCCCACGCCTGGGCGCAGCCTGAGCAGGCCTCCGCATCCGCCGCTCAGCTCAGCGCGCTCTCCGGCGAGTACACCTATGCGGCCGATCCCGGCACGCCGCTCAGCTTTTACGTGCAGAACGGGGTGCTGACCGTTGAATCCAGCCGCATGGCGCCCAGGCAACTGAACGCGGTATCGGCTAACGAATTCGTGGTGCCGGAGATGGGCCGCCTGCGCTTTGACTTCACTCGCGACGGCGCCGGCCGGGGCGCGACCGTCTTCCTCGCCAGCGACCCCGGCGTTGTTTACCACCGCACCGGCTCCGCTATTTATCACGTTTTTCATGACTACGTGGCCTCCGACGTCATGATTCCCATGCGGGACGGCGTCAAGCTGCACGCCATCGTCCTGCGGCCCGTCGATATCCATACGCCCTTGCCGTTCCTGATGCAGCGCACGCCCTACGGGGTCAACGGCACCAGCCGCGCCTCGTTCTTCGCCCAGAACCCCGAACTGGCGCGCGACGGCTACATCTATGTGGCCGAAGATATCCGCGGCCGCTACGGCAGCCAGGGCAAGTTCGTGATGATGCGCCCGCTGGCCGACCACTCCAATCCCAACGCGGTGGACGAGAGCACCGACACCTACGACACGATCGCCTGGCTGCTCAAGAACATTCCCGGCAACAACGGCCGGGTGGGCGTACTGGGGATCAGCTATCCCGGCTTTCTGGCCACGATGGCCGGCATCGACCCCCATCCGGCGCTGAAGGCTATCTCGCCGCAGGCTCCCATGATCGATGTGTGGCGGGGCGACGACTTCTTTCACAATGGCGCCTTCCGCCAGAGCTACGGCTACGACTATGTGCTCGACATGGAGTCCAGCAAAAAGTTCACCAGCGACGGCTATGGGAAGACGGCGGACGGCCAACCGGAGGACGGCTACGACTTCTTTCTCAAGCGCGGCTCATTTCAGCTGGACGTAAAGCAGTCCGGTTCCAAGCTTCTGCCCACCTGGAAGCTGTTCCTGAATCATCCCGCCTACGACCAGGTGTGGCGCTCGCGGGGCGTCGAGTACCACCTGAACGCCGTCGCCGTGCCCACCCTCACCGTCGGCGGCTACTACGACCAGGAAGATATGTGGGGACCGCAGGAAGAGTACAAGAAGCTGGAGCCACACGACACGCATCATGACAACTTTTTCGTCGAAGGCCCCTGGCGGCACGGCTATTGGATCTCATCCTCCAATCACCTCGGCAACCTCCAGTACGGCCAGCCTATCGGTTCGGAGTTCCGCCGCCAGATCCAGGCCAAGTTCTTCGCGCACTATCTGAAGGGCGCTCGCGGCTTCGATCTTCAGAACACCGCCAGCTTTCAGACCGGCTCCGACACCTGGAAGTATTACAAGCAGTTCCCACCCGCCGGCGCGCACACTGCCAGCCTCTATATAGAAGCGAACCACGCGCTGGGCTGGAGCGCTCCCGCCGCGCCGGCGCAGTTCAGCTACGTCAGCGATCCGGCGCATCCTGTGCCCTATCGCCACCGGCCCATCCAGCCAACCTACGGCCCCGGCTCGCAGTGGTACAACTGGATGACCGAAGACCAGCGGTTCGTGACCGATCGCAAGGACGTGGCGGTATGGACGCTACCGATGCTCCAGTACGATCT
>JAJZCY010000134.1 GCA_021828835.1 Acidobacteriota bacterium
TGGTAAGACATGAGCATCTTCTCGCTACCTACCGCGCCTTCTTCTATCTCGCCTGCCTCTGGATCACACTCAGGCGGTGTTTATGAAACAGCCTCTAGCAAAAAGGATATGCAAAGGAGGAAGAGAAAACGCGGCAGGTGCACGCTGGAATTCAAACAGGAGGCTGTCGAGTCGGGCCAGGGCATCGCCTCGTTGGCGCGAAGTCTTGGAGTGCTGGAGCAGACGCTGTCGAACTGAGTGGTAGGCGAATCAGGAGGGCAAGCGGAAGGAGGCCAGCGGCAAGAGCCTGGTAGCAACCGAACAGATGGAGATCGGCCGTTTGCGCGCGGAAGGAGCACGGTGAAGATGGAGCGCTATTCTGGGAATGACCAGGCCAAACTGTCAATTGAATGGTGGACGCGGTAGGAATCGAACCTACAACCTGTCGGTTAAGAGCCGAATGCTCTGCCAGTTGAGCTACGCGTCCAGGATCGCTGGGAGGGTTGGCAGCGGGCGATTCTGCGGTGCGCAGTGATCTCCCGTACCTAGAAAAATATAGCATACGCAGGGGAAGGTTTCCAAAGCCGGCGGCGGGGCCGCGGAGTGAAGCGGGCATGGGTTTTGCTTTAGACTTGGAGGCGCGGTTCTCCCCGAGCCGCGCGGACGAAATGCGGAAGTGGTGAAATGGCAAACACACCAGCCTTAGGAGCTGGCGCCCAAAAGGCTTGCGGGTTCAAGTCCCGCCTTCCGCACCATGCTGGGATTGCCTGCGGCTGCTTTTCGACGCCAATTCAAAACATTTAAGCGTGGCTTAAGCTGCGGTGACTACTCTTAGGTGTGGCGCGGCCATGCACGCATGTGCGCTTCATTATGGCTGCAGAATCCCTAAGGAGAGAGAACGTGCGAGGTTTCCGAGTTTTTCTGGCGCAGGCGGGTGTTCTGCTGATGGCCGGGGCGCTGAGCGCCTCGGCGCAGACGAAGTGGCAGGTGCTGAAGACCCTTCCCCTGGGCGGGGCGGGCGGATGGGACTATGTGACGGTGGATGCGCCGCATCATCGTTTCTTCGTGACGCGTGGCACGCACACCATGGCAGTGGACGAAACCACGGGCAAGGTGCTGGCCGATATTCCCGGGCAGATCCATTCGCACGGCGTGGCGCTGGTTCCGGAGCTGGGACGCGGCTTTATCACCGATGGCGGGGGCAGCGGGGCCATTATCGTGTTCGATCTGAAGACCTATAAGGTGCTGGGCAGCCTGAAGGCGATTCCGGATGCCGACGGGATCATCTATGACGCGGCCGCCAGGAAGGTGGTTGCGACCTCCGGCGATGGAAACGCGCTGCTGACGGTGAGCCCGGATGTGAACCCCAAGACCGGCAAACTGGACGCGCCGATCGCTCTGGGCAGCGGTCCTGAGTTTTTGGCGGCGGATGGAACGGGCCGGCTCTATGTGAATCTGCCGGACAAAAATGAGGTAGCGGTGGTGGACGTGCACACGCGCAAAGTGGTGGCGCGGTGGCCGGTGGCTCCCGGCGGAGAGCCGGTGGGCATGGCGATTGATCCCGCGGCGCACCTGTTGTTTATTGGCTGCCGGAATCCCCACATGATGATCGTCATGAGCACCGAGACCGGGAAGGTGGTGGCTTCGCTGCCGATTGGGACGCATGTGGACGCGACGCGCTATGCCGCTGGGCAGGCGTTTGCCAGTTGCGGGGGAGACGGGACCCTGGCGGTGGTGGGCAAGCAGAACGGCAAGTGGGTGGTGGAGCAGACGGTGAAGACAGCGGTGGGTGCGCGGACGCTGGGTCTGGATAAGACCACGAAGCGGATCTTCCTGCCGACGGCCGATTTTCTGCCTGCGGCGCAGGGGAAGCGGCCGGAGATGAAGCCGGGCAGCTTCCGCGTGGTGGAAGTTGGAGTCAAGTAACGAACGGGCGGCTGATCCAGAAGCGGAGCAGCCGCCAGGCATTGAAAGCCGCCACCTCTCGGGGCACTGAGCTCGGAGGGGTGGCGGCGGATTAGAGTATAGAAAACCATGTGCAGGTGTTCCCCGGACCAGTTCATCCTGCGACCAGTTAATCCTGCATTAAGGCTGATTTGAATAGGTTGATAGCATCCGATTCGAGCTTCCGCGCTCCGCGGAGGGCGGGTGCGCAGAACCGCAACTGAGGACGATGGCCATTTTACTGAGAATGCAAGGCAAGTTAGCTTGTGCGATTGCGGCTGCCGCGGTGGTTTTTGCGGCGCGTGTCGCGCCTGGGCAGGCGCAGGGGCCGGCAGCTCAGGCGATGCCGGCACAGGCGCAGCAGCCCGTCACGATCACGCTGGACGAGGCGATCCGCCGTGCGGAGGCAAGCGATCCGGCGTATGCCACGGCGTCCGGGACGAGCCAGTCGGCCAAGCTGGACAGGTCGATTGCACGCGCGGGTCTGTTGCCGAATATCCACGGTCTCAGCAGCGACATCTACGTGCAGCCCAACGGGATCTACACCGAGGGCGACGCCGGACAGCCATCGGCGCCGCTACCACGGTTCGTCTCATACGACGCGCGGCCGTGGGAATACATTGCCATGGGCGTTGCGGATGAGTCGATCAGCCTGGGCGGTGCCGCAGCGGTGCGCAGGGCGGATGCAGCCGCGGCACAGGCGGCGGCGGAGCAGGAGATCGCGCGGCGCGGATTGGTCGCGGGCGTGACGGCGCTGTTCTATAGCTCGCTGGCCGCGGATCGCGATGTGAAAGTAGCGCAGCAGGCGCTGCAAGACGCCGTGGACTTTACCAAGATTACCCGGGAGCGAGAGCAGGCGCGCGAGGCGGCGCATGCGGACGTGATCAAGGCGGAGCTCACGCAGCAGGGGATGCAGCGTTCGCTGGAGGATGCGCAGGTGGCGGCGCAAAAGGCGCGCCTGGAGCTGGGGGTGCTGCTGTTCCCCGATCCGCGAACGCCATACACGCTCACTGCGCCGGCCGCCGCTCCCCCGCTGCCTCCGCGCGCCGATGTGGATGCCGCTGCCGCAAAGAACAACCCCGAGCTGCGGAGCGCACTGGCGGCGGTGAAGATGAGCAATGCCGATGTGATGGCGGCGCGCGGAGCCTATCTGCCGAGTGCGGTGGTGAGCGTGAACTACGGCATCGACGCCAACCAATTTGCCACCAATGCCCCGCTGAATACCACCGGCTTTGCCGCCGGCCTTCAGGGGCGCAACCTGGGCTACGCATTCACCGCCACCGTGAATGTTCCTGTCTGGGACTGGCTCTCTACCGAGCACAAGGTCAAGCAGAGCAAGATTCAGCGGCAGGTTGCCAAGGTGACGCTGACGAATACCCAGCGGCAGTTGATTGCGAAGCTGGATGAGGCGTATGCGGAGGCGGCGACGGCGCGCGACCAACTGGCGTCTCTGGAGCAGAGCGTGAACACCGCGGGCGAGAGCCTGCGGCTGACGCGGGCGGCCTACCAAGGCGGAGATGCCACGGTGCTGGAAGTGGTGGATGCGCAGAACGCCTACGTGGCCGCGCAGGTGGCGCGCGAGGCTGGCCGGGTGCGCTATGAGAACGCGCTTGCCAGCCTTCAGACTTTAACCGGAACCATGTAATCCGAACCATGAGCGAGACCATGACGAGACGTTCTTTAGATACAAGCTGGCTCATCACAGCACGGCTGGTGCTGGCGTGCGCGGCGGCGGGTGCGGTTGCGCTGACCGCCGGATGCAGCAAGGAAGCAGCACCTGAGACGCAGGTCACGGTGCAGGCAGAGCATCCGGAGGTGGGCACGATCGCCGAGCAGGTGCACGCGGACGCGGTGCTCGCGCCTCGCGACCAGGCGGCGATTGCGCCGAAGATTACGGCTCCCGTCAAGAAGTTCTATGTGCAGCGCGGGCAGCGCGTGCATGCCGGACAACTGTTGGTGGTGCTGGAGAACAACGATCTGAAGGCCGCTGCGATGGATAACCAGGGCGCCTACGAGGCCGCCCAGGCGGCGTATGTCACGGCCACCCGCTCGCAGGTTCCGGAAGAGACGCAGAAAGCGGAGTCGGACCTGGCGCAGGCCAAGGCCAACCTGGATCTGCAACAGAGCATCGTGAACAGCCGTAAGAAGCTGTTTGCCGAAGGGGCGATTCCGGGCCGCGATCTGGATACCGCGGAGGCGGCGCTGGTGCAGGCGAAGGCGGCGTATGCGGCGGCCAGCATTCATCTGAAGGCCCTGAAAAGCTATACGCACGCAGCCGCCTTGAAAGCTGCGCAAGGGCAGTTGACTTCGGCCGAAGGTAAGTTGCAGGGCGCGCAGGCGCAGGTTGGGTACTCGGAGATTCGCAGCCCGATCAATGGCGTGGTTACCGACCGGCCGCTGTTCGATGGCGAGACGGCTACGGCGGGTACGGCAGTGGTTACCGTGATGGAAACCTCGACGTTGATCGCCAAGACGCATCTTTCGCAGGCGATGGCACAGCAGTTGAAGCTGGGCAGCCCTGCCAAGGTGACGGTGCCGGGGCTCGAAGCGCCGGTACCGGCAACGGTGTCGATGATCAGCCCGGCGCTCGATCCGGGCAGCGCCACGATTGAAGTGTGGCTGAAGATCAACAACAAGTCCGGCGCGTTGAAGCCGGGCACCCCGGTGAAGGTTTCGATTGCGGGACACCCGGTGGAACATGCCCTCACCATTCCGCTTTCCGCAGTGCTGACCGCCGATAACGGCAAGAAGAGCGTGATGGTGGTGGCGAGCGATGGCACAGCGCAGCCCAAGCCGGTGCAACTGGGCGTCTCGAACGGCGAAGACGTGCAGGTGCTTTCGGGCCTCACTCCTGCGGATACGGTGATTACCAGCGGCTCGTTCGGCCTGGATAAGGGAACCAAGGTCAAGATCGGTCCGGCTCCGAAGGCGGATGACGATGACGACGGAGGGTTTTAATGGCTACGGAGACCCGACCCTTGTCGAGCGAGGCGGCGAAGATGGATGGCGCTGAGAAGCCTTTCTGGCTGGCGAAGGCCACGCGCACCATCTTCTTCTTCGCGATGGTGCTGACGGCCGCGGGTGTCTACCTCGCCCTTCAGGTCCCGATCTCGGTTTTTCCTGAAACCAATTTTCCGCGTGTGGTGATCGGCATCGATAACGGCGTGATGCCGGTGGACCAGATGGAAGTGACGATCACGCGGCCGATTGAGAACGCGGTGAACTCGGTCCCCGGCCTGCAATCGGTGCAATCCACTACCAGCCGCGGGTCAGCAGAGGTGGATCTGTTCTTTAGCTGGAACGTGGACATGATCCAGTCGCTGCAACTGGTGAACTCCGCGTTGACCCAGGTGCAGCAGCAGTTGCCGCCCACGGTGCAGATCACCACCAACCGGCTGACCTTCGCGAGCTTTCCGGTGCTCGGCTACAGCCTGACTTCGAACACCACTCCGCAGACCGAGCTGTGGGAGATGGCCACCTATCAGCTCAAGCCACCGCTGAACCGGGTGAATGGTGTGAGCACTGTCGTGGTGCAGGGCGGGCAGGAGCCGGAATACCACGTGGTCCCCAATCTTGCCGCGATGAGCGCCGACGGGGTCACGATCACCGATCTGGAGACGGCCATCAACAACTCCAACATCGTGGAGTCTCCGGGTCTCTATGAGGCCAATCACGAACTGGTTCTGGGGCTGGTGGGGGCGCAGGTGCACGACCCTGCCGAGATTCGGAATCTGGTGGTGAAGACGACTCCGAACGGCGCGCCGGTACGCGTTTCCGATGTGGCCGCGGTGGAGCCCTCGGTGAGGCCCGTGTATACCACGGTAACGGCAAATGGGCGCAATGCGGTGCTGCTGATGATCTCGCGGCAACCGGCGAGCAACACGGTAGCGGTAGCCAACGCGGTGAGCAAAGAAGTGGCACAGTTGCAAGCCCACCTGCCGCCCGGGGTGAAGCTGACGCTGTTCTACGATCAGTCGCAACTGGTGCGCGAAGCCATCGGCAGCGTGCGCGACGCCATCTTTATCGGGCTTGTCCTGGCCTGCGTCATCCTGTTCCTGTTCCTGCGCGACTGGACCTCCTCGCTGATCGCGGGGCTGGTGATTCCGGTGACGCTGGCGATGACGATTCTGGCCCTGTACCTGATGGGTGCGAGCTTCAATCTCATGACCCTGGGCGGGCTGGCCGCGGCGATCGGATTGTTGATCGACGATGCCATCGTGGTGGTGGAGAACATCGTCATGCACCGCGACAACGGCGAACGCCGGGTGGAGGCGGTACGCAAGGCGATCCACGAGCTCACCATTCCGCTGCTAGGCTCGACCATCACCCCGGTGGTGGTGTTCCTGCCGCTGATCTCGGTAAGTGGAGTAACGGGCGCGTTCTTCCGGGCGCTGGCCATCACCATGGCCGCGGCCCTGGTGTCCTCGCTGGCGCTAGCGCTTACCTGGACTCCGGGATTGAGCTATGTGCTGTTGAGCGAGAAGCGGGGCAATCACGAACACGAAGGGCCGGGCCGAGTCATGGGCCGGGTACTGCACACCCACAAGCGGGTCCTGGAGTGGGCGCTGGCCAAGCCTATCTGGGTGGGAGGCATCTGCCTGCTGCTGGTGGTGGGCACCTGGGCCGGCTACCAGGGGCTGGGCACCAATCTGCTGCCCGACATGGACGAGGGCGGCTTCATCCTCGATTACGTAATGCCTCCGGGAAGCTCGCTCGCGGAAACCAACCGCGTTCTGGAGCATGTAACCAGGATTCTGCGCTCCATACCGGAGGTGCAGAACACGTCTCGCCGCACCGGGTTGCAACTGGGCCTGGCGGCTGTGACGGAGGCAAATACAGGCGATTTCACCGTCAAGCTGAAGTCCGACCGCAGCCGCTCGGTATGGCAGGTCATGTCGGAGGTGCGCGAACGGGTCAAAGCCACAGAGCCGGCGCTGGACATCGAGCTGACGCAAGTTCTACAGGACAACATCAACGATCTATCCAATGCTCCGCAGGCGATCCAGGTCAAACTCTTCGCCAATGACCCGAATTTGCTGTACCACCTTGGGCCGGAAGTGGGAGACGCGATCAGCAAGATTCCCGGGGTGGTGGATGTCGATAACGGCGTGGACAGCACGGTCAGCGGGCCGGCCACCAATTTCCAGATCGATCCGGTGGCATCTTCGCGGCTCGGGTTTACGCCCACCGAGGTCTCCGACGACGCCAACTCCATTCTGGATGGCCTGACGACCACACCTCTGATCGCCAACGGCCGCGAGTATCCCATTCGCATCCGCTTGAGCCAGGAGCATCGCAGTTCGTTGAGCGCGATCGAAAATACGGTCTTCAACAGCACTACAGGCCATACGGCAACGCTGGCTTCGCTGGCGCAAATCACGCAACTGCCTCCGCAGCACGAAATTCTGCGCCAGAATCTACAGCGCTTTATTCTGGTGGCCGCCGGCCTGGAAGGTTCCAACCTGGGCGGTGTCATGGCCAAGGTGCAGCAGGCGGTGACCGCACTGAATCTGCCGCCTTCAGTGCACGTGGTCTACGGCGGCACCTACGAGGTGCAGCAGCAGTCGTTCCATGATCTGCTGCGCGTATTGCTGCTGGCGCTGGTGCTGGTGTTCGGAGTCCTGCTCGCCGAGTTTCGCAACTTTCCCGCGCCGATCGCCATTCTCAGCTCTTCGGTGCTTTCCATCTCGGGGGTGATCGTGGCTCTGCTGATCACCAACGTGACCTTCAACGTGGCCTCGTTCATGGGGCTGATCATGGTGATCGGCATCGTGGCCAAAAACGGCATTTTGCTGCTCGACGCCGACGAACGCTACCGCGCCCAGGGGATGTCGGCCTATGACGCCATGCTGAACGCCGCGCAGCGACGGCTGCGGCCCATTGTGATGACGGCGGTGGCGGCGGTATGTGGAATGTTGCCGCTGGCCTTTGCGATCGGGTCCGGCTCGCAGATGTTGCAGCCGCTGGCCATCGCGGTGATTGGCGGCCTGACAATCTCGATGCTGCTGAGCCTGGTGATTACTCCGCTGGTCTACTATCTGCTTACCCGCAACCGTCATGCTGCGCTGCCCGAGGAAGCGGCGTAGGGGTCGCAGCCTGGACGGCCTGCGGGAGAGTTTGCGCAGCGGCCAGGCATTCGGCGGGCGGATAATAGAAAGCGGAGCGGGAACGGCCCATGCGGGTGCTCGTAGTCGAGGATGAGGAGCGGCTGGCGCAGAATGTGGCCGCAATCCTGCGTGACAATGCATTGTGCGCGGTAGACGTTGCGCCGGATGGAGAAGAGGGCCTGTTCATGGCCTGCTCGTCGCCCTACGATCTGTTGATCCTGGATCTGATGCTGCCGAAGCTTACCGGATTGCAGGTACTGAAGAGCTATCGGGCGGAAGGCAACAACTCTCCGGTGCTGATTCTGACCGCCCGCGACGAGAAAGAGATCGTCGTGAAACTGCTGAATGCGGGAGCCGATGATTACCTGACAAAGCCCTTTGACCTGGGCGAGTTTGTGGCGCGCTGCAAGGCGCTGATGCGGCGCGGCAAGGGAGAACACTCGCCGGTGATTCAGGCCGGACCGCTGGAAGTGGACACCGTGAAGCGGGCCGTGCAGGTGAATGGCGTCCGGCTCAGTTTGACGGCGATGGAGTACCGGGTGCTGGAGTATCTGGCGCTGCGGCGCGGGGCGCTGGTGTCGAAGATGGAACTGCTCGAACATCTCTACGACTACAACTGGGAGAAGTTCGGCAACGTGATCGAGGTGTACATCTCGGGTTTGCGGCGCAAGATCGAAGGCGCCTCCGGGGTCAAAGTGATCCAGACAGTTCGCGGGCTGGGATATGCTTTGCGCCTGGAAGGGGAAGTGACGGAGAAGGAGCGCGGTTAGGTGAGGTGCGCGGCAGCGCGATCGCACTTTCGCTGCAAGGTCCGCAATCGCGGGAGAGGAAGACGGTTTGAGGTATGAAGGCTTTCTCGCTTAACAGGCGGCTGATCCTGGCGGTGGTGGCGTCGCAGTTGCTGCTGGGCGCGGGCCTGGTGCTGGTTGGCACCTCGTTTTCGAAGCACTATCTGCGCCGTGCTTTCGATGTGTTTTTGCAGGGACGCGCGGAGAGCATGGCGGCGCTGGTGTATTACCGCGATGATGGAGTTCCGGGCCTGCTCTTCAACAATGCGAAGATTCCGCCCTCCCGGCACCGTGTTCACAAGGATCTGTTTCTGGTCCAAAGCGACCGCGACAATCTGCTGCGCTACTCGCCCGGTTTCGATCCGGCGATGCTCGGCCGGATTCCGGCGAATGCGCGCTTCTGGAGGTTCCACTACAAGGGCGCGCCGTACCGGGCGATCATCCTGCGCAAGGTGGGGATCCTCGATACGGAAGAAGGCGAGCCTCTGCCGCTGCCTACGCTCACCGTGGTGTATGCCGCGCCGACCATGGACATCGACCAGCAGGTGTCGATGCTGGGAGTGACGATCGGCCTGGTGAGTCTACTGGTGCTGATTCCCACCTTGATTCTGGCGGTGTGGAGCATCCGGCGGGCGCTGACGCCGCTGAATGACCTAGTTGCGGCGGCAAGCACGGTTTCTGTGGACCGCTGGAGCTTTGAGCCTTCGCAGGAGGCGCGCTCGACGCGCGAGTTGAAGCCGCTGATCGACGCCATGCAGACGGTGCTGAGCGGATTGGAAGAAGCGTTTACCCGGCAGCGGGAGTTTCTGGGCGATGCCGCGCACGAACTGAAAACTTCGCTGGCAATCCTGAAGTCGACTTTGCAACGGTTGCTGAACAAGCCGCGCGAGCGCGAGGAGTACGAACGCGGGCTGGCCATCATGAACGGGGACTGCCTGCGCCTGGAGCGGCTTCTGAACCGGATGCTGCAGAGCGCGCGTGCCGAGCAGCGGATCGCGAAGGGGCACGAGCAGGAGCCCGAGCCGGTGGAGGTGGCGGCAACCTGCGAGGGCGCGCTGGCGCGCATGGCGCAGTTTGCCGCAGAGCGGGATGTGCGGCTCGAGTTCATTCCCGAAGGCGAAGCCACGGTGAGGGCCGAGGCAGCGGATCTTGAGCTGATCTGGCTGAACCTGCTGGAGAATGCGGTGCAGTACAGTCCGCGCGGATCGGTAGTGACGGTGAAGGTCTGCGCGGAGACTGGGATGGCGAAGGTGTCGGTGCTCGATCAGGGATGCGGGATAGAGGCGGCGCATCTGCCGCACATCTTCCAACGGTTTTATCGCGCCGATTCCTCGCGGGCGCGGGCCACGGGCGGCTTCGGCCTGGGGCTGGCGATCTCTAAATCGCTGGTGGATTTTTACCGCGGGCGGATCGATATTGAGAGCGCGCCCGGCCGCGGCACCTGCGTAACGGTGGAGCTGCCGGCGGAGCCGGGCGCGCGAGGAGAAGGCGGAGGATCACGCGACAGGGCCGCCTCAATCAGCCGCTAACGGCTCTTTGCTTCTCTCTTGCGGCGGAGCGTTGCGGCGGGGAGCGCGTTCCGCGCGAACGGCGGCCTGCGTGACCCGATCGCTCAGCTCAATCAAGGTACTCCAGTCGGTGTCGCCGAGTTGCTGACGCAGACGGTCCTGAGCCCGCTCCCAACCGGGCATAGCCGCTTCCAGCAGACGAAAACCTTCTGCCGTCAGGGTATACATCCTGCGCCGTCGCGCATCGATGGTCATCTGCACCCAGCCGGCGCGACGGGCGGTTGCCAGGCGGCGGGAGAAGGTCTCCTCGGAGGCGCCGAACTGCCGTGCCAGTTCGCAATGCGCGATGGGAGCAGCGTCCGCAATGGCCTTCAAGAGCAAAAACTGGGTTGTCTTGATGGCTTGCGGAGCGAGCACAAGGTCGTAGAGATGGCTTACAGCGCGACCAGCGCGCCGCAGACTGGCGCAGGCACAAGGCGAAATGGAGAAAGCGGATATCATGCAAAACACCTCACAAAGCAGTGGAATGGAAGAGGAGCCGGATCGGCGTACGACGGGGGAGAAGAACAAAACGGTCCGCATGCAGGCCAGCGAAGCAGGTCAGCGCATCTCGACATTGGCTTCGCTCCTTTCGAAGGGTTCGGCTGGTTGAGCGGGGATGGCGCGCGACCGTCTCCGGCGGATGGTTTCACAGATCGCATAGGCCACCACACCGGTCAACAGCGGCGCGGCGAAGGCGAGGTAGCGGAGCAACTCGCGCATCCAGGCGAGAGGCGCTCCCGCGGCTACAGCAATGACATCATCTCCGCCGGCCACGAACAGCACCGACAGAAAAGCCAGGACCGCGCAGCCGAGCGCAGTGTTGAAGGGCTGCTCCCAGGGCATGCGCAGCACGTTGTGGGCGCGGAAGTCGAGCGAGATCAACTTGTCGATGAAAGGAAACGCGTAGAGGAGGATGAACACCACAGCGGGAAACAGGAAGCCGGGGAAGAAGACCTCGGGGATGAGCCATTTGCCGAAATGGGTGTTCACGCTGGGAAACAGGCGCATGGCGCCCTCGATCCATCCCAGATACCAGTCGGGCTGCGCGCCGGG
>JAJZCY010000135.1 GCA_021828835.1 Acidobacteriota bacterium
GACGGTGGTTTCGATTTTGGGATTGAAGATCTTGAGCGCCAGGTAGGCGGTGGTCAGCGTGCCGGGGACAGCCACCCGGATGCGGTTGAGGTCGTCGGTGGTGAACTTCTGGCGGGAGACGACCATGGGCCCGTAGCCCTCGCCCACGCTGCCGCCGCAGCCCATGAGCGTGTACCGATCCTGGAGGTAGGGGTAAGCATGGAAGCTGATGGCGGTTACGTCGTAGAAGGCTTCGTCCATGGCGCGGCGGTTCAGCGTCTCGATGTCGCAGAGGGTGTGCGTGAACTTGTAGCCGGGAACCCTGACCTTGTTGGTGGCCAGGCCATAGAACATAAAGGCGTCATCCGAGTCAGGGCTGTGGGCGATGGTGATCTCGGTGACGGGATTGGAAACAGTGCTTTCAGATCGGGGAGTACTCACAGCAACACAATTCCTTTCAACGACAAACAGCTATTTGCTCTGGAGAAGCTCAACAGGCCGGCGGCGCAGGCGCATCCAGCCGCAGGCCAGACCGGCGGCGGCGGCGACTTTCAGTGCGTCTCCGGGCAGGAAGGGCAGCACCGCCAGCTCAGCGGCGGGACGGGCCAGGAAGTGGGTGAGGGCGGCGAGCCAGAGGGCTCCGCAGGCCAGGATAGCGAGGTCGCCGGCAGCGGCGGCCAGCAGCGCGCCGGAGAAACCGCGGCCGGTGCGACGCCAGATCCAGGAGATGAGGGCGGCGGCCAGCGGATAAGCCAGCAGGTATCCGCCGGTGGGGCCGAGCAGATGAGCGATGCCCAGGGGCGCAACCGCGCTGGGGGCAAAGACGGGCAGACCCATAGCGCCTTCCGCCAGATAGGTGACGAAGGTGAGGGCCGCGAGCTGAGGCGTCAGCACCAGGCCGAGGAGCAGCACGGCGAACGGCTCCAAGGTGAGCGGCACGGGCGTAAACCAGAGCGGAACAGCCACATGCGCGGTGACGGCCGCCAATACCGTACCGGCAAGAACCACGGCTGCGGGCCGGGCAAAGGGAATCGAGCGATCGGCCAGGGGGAGGCGGGACTCTGAGAGCGTAGGCAGCATAAGTCTCCTTCAGGGTTCCAGGTCGTGCTCCTGGGGGTGTTCGAGAGGCAACGGCTCGCTCCGCTGTTTGGCGTGATGAGCCCAGATATGGCGCGCGACACCCGCGGCCGCCAACAGCAGCGCCACGAGCGAAACGAGCATAGAAAGCATCAGCCAGCGCATACGGGGCGAACCACCCAAGAATATCAGAATGGCGTGTTCTGAACGGGCCTTTCCCGGGGTGCACCTCGATCCGGACCGGGAGCCGCTGCGCCCGCGGGGAGCCGGCGCAAATCAGGTTTGCATCGAACCGGAGGGGTGGCGCATCTGGGACTTAGCCAGCAATGCGACTTGATGCGTGCCCCGGCTCCGAGGATCCCATGTCTTCGTCCCGTCAGCCCTCGCTGTTTCTGCCTCATGGCGGCGGCCCGTGCTTCTTTATGGAATGGACCTGGGGGCCCCCCGATACCTGGAAGAGACTGGAGCGGTTTCTGGCGGGCTTGGCGGCGACGCTGCCCGCGACTCCCCGGGCCATGATCGTGATCAGCGGCCACTGGGAAGAGCATGCGTTTACCACCGGAGCGGCGGCCGCGCCGGGGCTGATCTACGATTACACGGGGTTTCCGGCGCATACCTATCAGCTCACCTGGCCGGCGCCGGGCGATCCGTCGCTGGCGGCGCGGGTCTGCGAGTTGCTGCGGCAGGCGGGGCTGCCCTGCGCCGTGGATCCGGAGCGCGGCTACGACCACGGCATCTTTGTGCCGCTGAAAGTGGCGTTTCCGGAGGCGCAGGTTCCGGTGGTGCCGCTCTCTCTGGACATAAGCCTGGACCCGGCGCTGCACCTGGCGGCCGGGCGGGTGCTGGCGCCGCTGCGCGACGAGGGCGTGCTGATCGTGGGCAGCGGCATGCGCTTCCACAACCTGCGCTCCTATCTGCGGGCCGACACCGTGGAGCGCGCACGGGGCTTCGACGCCTGGCTTACGGAGGCGGTGGAGCTGCCCGCCCCGGAGCGGTCGCGGCGGCTGGCGGCATGGCGCTCGGCACCCTTTGCTGCCTTCGCCCATCCGCGCGAGGAGCACCTGATTCCGCTGATGGTGGCTTCCGGAGCCGGCGGGGATGGGCCGGGGAGGCGTGTCTTCAGCGATGAGCCGATGGGCGCGGCGATCAGCGCCTTCCGGTTCGATGGATAGCGGGAAGACGCCGCAAGGACGGAGCGAGGGAAGCCCCCGGCAATTTTCAGTGGCGGAAGAACAGCAACAGCAGCAGCAGAATGGCGACAGGAATCAGCGCGAGAGCCGAATACTGCGCAATCTTGCGCGGCAGGTACCTCCTGCGGATCTGCCAATCGCGCAGTTCCGGCCGCTGAGCGACGGTGACGGCGTCCAGGTGCTGCAAGTCGCGCGCAAAGTCGCCGGCGCTGGCATAGCGCTTCTTTGGGTCGCGCTCGAGGGCGCGATAGAGAGCCTCCTGCAACTGGGGTGAGAGCGCCGGATTCGCAACGGTCGGGGGCACGGGGTGGTTCAACAGCCGGTCGTGGATGATCTCGACGCGATTGTTGCCTCGGAAGGGCACCGCGCCGGTGAGCATCTCGTAGAGGATGACGCCCAGCGAGTACAGGTCGGTGCGGGGGTCGCCGCGCTTGTTCTTTGCCCTCTCCGGAGAAATGTAGTGGGGGGTGCCGAGCGCAGGAGCCAGCCCGAGGCCGAGCCTGCCGGCGGAGGCGTCGGAGGCGATGCCAAAGTCAATCAGCTTGATGTCGCTGTCGCCGTGCACAAAGATGTTCTCCGGCTTGAGATCGCGGTGCACAATCCCCTGGCCATGGATGTAGGCGAGCGCATCCAGCAGCGCGAGAGCGATGCGCAGCGCGCGATCCTGCGGGAGCGCGCCGTCATTGAGAAGTTCGCGCAGCAGCCGGCCCTCGCACCACTCCATCACCATGTAGACCCGCGAGCGCTGCTCATCGTCGAAGACGCGCATCACGCCGGGATGTTGCAGCTTCTGGCCGATCGCCGCCTCGCGCTGAAAGCGGTCGAACAGCACGGGGTCGGCTTCAATATCGGGATGAGGAACCTTGATGGCGAGGACGCGCCCGTCGCGCGTGTCGGTGGCGCGGTAGATGGTCGCCATGCCACTGCGCGCCACCTGCTCCTCAATCCGATACGCATCCAGTTGCTCGCCAGGCTGGAGGGCGTCGAAATAGCCCATCTGTTGCCAAGCTCCTCTCCAAGGCTGCTTCTCTCAAAGGCTGCTTCTACTGTAGCGGGAAATGGGGGGCCGACGGCGTGGGCGGCGCAAGGCTCACGCGGAGGCCGGGTACTGGCGGCCGCGATACGAAGCGGCCATCTCCACCGAGCGAACTTGAATCACCTGTGCCGTGGTATTGTCTCGGCCGTCGCGGGCAACGGCTCGCGCCACCAGTTCCTGGGCGACGACGTCGGCATGTTTGCGCCGCTGCGAGACAATCTCCACGATCTCGTTCTCCGGCATCTCGTCGTGCAGCCCATCGGTGCAGAGCACGAGGACGTCGCCTGCCAGGAGGGTGGTAGAGGTGGTATCCGGCTTTACGAACAGCTCTGGCCCAAGGCACTTGGTCAGAGCATGCTGCGTGGCGGGCTCGGGGCCGTCCCCGGCGGCGCGAAGCCCAAGCCTGCGCCAGCCGGCGGGCTTGTGGTCGCGTGTCAGGTGACGCAACTGTCCGTTGCGCACCAGGTAGCATCGGGAATCGCCGAGATGCGAGACGACCGCTTCGTTGTAGCGCAGCGCGCAGGCTACCAGCGTGGTGGCCATACCGCTGCCCCGGTATTCGGGCTGAAGCCGGCAATCGTGGACAGCGGCATTGGCGTGCTGCAACAGCCGCGGCAGCAGCGCGGCCAGCATGGTGCCTTCCTGGCATTCCGCGAACTCGCGCGTGAGCACCGCGATGGCGGTCGCGGCCGCGACTTCTCCGCGATCTGACCCGCCCACGCCGTCGGCCACCGCAAAGAGATAGCCCCGCGAGCGGGCCTCATGCCTGGAGCCGGGAACGAAGCATCCCGTGCAATCTTCGTTGTTGGCGCGCACCTTGCCGGGGTCGCTGGCCAGACCGAAGACAAGTTCCAGCATTCAAACCACCGTTCCCGACCGCGCGATCGCCCGGTCTGTGCAGCGGAAGAAACTGCGCGTGGTTCTCTTTGCCGCTGCCAGGAGAACCACGCGCGCGGAGTGCGTTTGCCTACTGCTGGGCGATCGCGCGACTGTCGACCAGGATGGCCTTGCCCTTCTTTTTCGAGGTGCTGAGGAAGTAGAAGGCTCCGTAGCCGCCCCAGAGTGCGGAGATTGCCAGCGCCAGCAGCGGCTCCTTGGAGGTGCCGTACCCCAGGAAAGGACCGATGACGTAGAAAGCCATGCAGGTCAGGTTGGCGATCAGGCCGAACACGGGAATCAGCAGGTGCCGCACCACACTGTAGTCTGGCCGGTTATGGAAGGCCACGATGCACAGGAAGCAGCTCAGCGCGTACAGAATGAAGGTGCCAAAGTTCGAGGTGAGCGTGATGGTCAGAAGGGAATTCGGCATGGCGGCCAGCACAGCATGGGAGGGATAGCCAAAGCTGGAGAACAGACCGTGGGGAAGCGCCGCAATGGTGGCATCGGTTGGTGCGCTGCCATCGGCGAAGACAAGCGTCACGGCCAGTGAGCCCAGTACCGCCGAGATCGCCGCCAGTGTCCAGATCGCCCGCCGCGGGGTCAGCGACCTGGCATGGAGGATGCCGAAGTGCTCGGGCGCTTCGTCATCCTTGCCCATGGCGTAGGTCACGCGCGCGCCGGTATTCATGCAGCTCAGGGTGGTTCCAATCAGCGCCAGGAACACGGTAAGCGCCTCGGCCAGCATGAAGTACTTGCCGCGGCCCTGGCCCAGCAGCGCGTCCCCGACCATGATCATCATGTCGCCGACGGGGGCGGCGGAGCCGGCCGCGCTTTGCATCGTGTACCCCGAGTTGAGAAAGTAGTTGGCCGCAAAATACTCGATCAGATAACAGACCAGCCCCTGGATCAGCAGGGAGGCAATCACCGCGATGGGGATATGCTTGGACGGATTTCTGGCCTCGCCTCCCATCGAGGTGACGGACTCAAAGCCCACCAGGATGAGAATTGCCACAGTCGCCTGGATGAAGACCCAGCTAAACCGGTGCGGGGTGATCACGGATGCCGCGTTGCGATGGGTGAGGAAGTTGCCGCTGGCGTCCTTTTCCGGGTAGGAGACCACATAGGGCACTGGCTTGCCGGCGGAGTCGAGCAGCGGCAGCGGCGTGCCCGCCGCGTTCCGGATCACCGTTCCATCGGGCTTGGTGGCGAACTGGTAGGAGTAGGTCGAGAGCGTCTGCGCGTCATATTGGATGCCTGCCGATCCAGCCGGATGATTGGCGCGATACCCCAGCGCCAGCACGCTGAAGACGATCAGAGCCGAGATCTGCACCACGTTGATGGCGATGTTGACGCCAGTGGACGCGCCGGTGCCCTTCTGCGCGATCCAGGCCACGAAGAAGGAGAACAGGATCGCCACCAGGGCCATGAACACCGGTCCCGGGTTCGAGCCGCTGAGGAAGTTGGGATAGAGGAAACCGACGACATAGCCGACGAAGATGCCGGTGGTCGCCACCATCACCGCCGGGTAGACCCAGTAGTACAGGTGAGAGCCCCAGCCCACGATGAACTTCGCGATGCGGGCGTATTTAAAGGCGCCGGGCTTCGAAAGCATAGCCTGCTCGGCGTAGTAGTAGCTCGAACCGGTACCTGGATAGAGCTTGGAGATCTCGGCATAGGCGACGGCGGTGGCCAGGCACAGCAACAGCGCCACCAGGATGCCCCACCACATGTCGGGCGCCGTGGTGGGAGTGCCGGTGGTGGCTTGCAGGTAGAAGGTGAGCCAAAGGAACGCGCCGGGGGCAATCAGCGCCATGGCGTTGCTGGTGAGGCCGGTGAGGCCCAGCGTCGCTTGCATCTGCGGTGCTTTCGATTCTGGCATTCAGCATTCTCCTGTGGATGGGGTGCGGTCGATTGTTGTTCTCGAATGCTAGGGCGGCAGGCATAAGGATCGGATGAAGAAGCCCGTTTCTTCCGGGCTGCGCATGGGGCCCGGCGGACGGCCAAGAGCGGCCGCGGCCGTGTTTCTCTTTCTGCTGGAAGGGCTTTCGCGCGGCAGCGGGGCCTTTGGGAAAGGCTGCCGATCCGCGCGCGGTGCAGGGTTCTGCCCGGTTTGTTAGTGTGGACCCATGCCGTATTCCGCTTCTTCCTCGCCAGCCGCACTCGACCTCGAATCCCTTGCCACCGATGTGGTCGCGCAGGCCATGAAAGCCGGGGCCAGCGATGCCGAGGCCGTCATCCGCGAGGGCGATGAGTTCAGCGTGAACGTGCGCATGGGCGAGGTGGAGACGCTGAAGGAGTCGGGCTCGCGAGGGATGGGGCTGCGCGTCTTCCTGGGCAAAGCCGGCGCGGCCGGAATGCGCTCCGCTTCCACGTCGACCAGCGACCTTACCCCTGATGGCATCCGCCAGCTTGTGGAGAGCGCGCTGGCGCTGGCGCGCGTCACCGAAGAAGATCCCTTCACCGGGCTCGCCGAGAAAGAGGAGTTCGGAACGGCGGAGGGCGATCTGCACCTGTATTACGACGACGTGTACTCGCTGCCGGGGCCGGAGCGGATCGAGTGGGCCAGGCGCGCGGAAGCAGCGGCATTGGCGGCGGACAAGCGCATCACCAACTCCGATGGCGGCAGCTTCGACGCGGCGACCGGGCGGAAGGTGCTGGCCAACTCGCGGGGCTTCCTGGGCAGCTACCGCACCAGCTACGCGGGCGTGGCTGCCGCGCCGCTGGCCATGGGCGAGAACGGGCAGATGCAGCGCGATGCCTGGTGGTCGGGGGCGCGCAGCTTTGCGCTGCTGGAAAGCCCCGAGGCAGTGGGAGCGGAGGCGGCGCGGCGCACACTGCGGCGGCTCGGAGCCCGGCGCGTACCCACTCAGCGCGTTCCCATCGTGTTTGCGCCGGAGACAGCGCGGACGCTGATCGGGTCCATCTTCGAGGCGGCCAGCGGCGATGCCATCTGGCGCGGGGCCTCGTTTCTGGCCGGGAAGCTGGGCGCGGCCATCGCTGATTCATCCGTCACCATTGTGGACGACAACCTGATGGTGCTGCCGAACGGTGCGAGCGGGTTCGGGACGTCTCCTTTCGACGGCGAGGGATTGCCCTCGCGGCGGACCGTGGTGGTCGAGAAGGGCGTGCTGCGCAACTACCTGCTGAACACCTACACCGCCCGCAAGCTGGGCATGCAATCCACGCACAACGCCTCACGCGGGCTGGCGGGAGCGCCTGGGGTGGGCGCGGGAAACCTTTATCTGGAACCGGGCACACAGACGCCGGAAGAGATTCTGAGCGGCGTGCAGGCGGGGCTGTATGTGACCAGCCTGATGGGCTTCGGAGTGAATACCGTGACCGGCGACTACTCCCGCGGCGCAACCGGGCTGTGGATCGAGAACGGCCAGCTCACCCACGCGGTGGAAGAGGTGACGATCGCGGGAAACCTGGGCGAGATGCTGCGCAATGTGGCGGCCATCGGCAATGACCTGGTGTTTCGCAGTGCCGTAGCCTGCCCTACGCTGCGCATCGACGGCATGACGATTGCCGGGGAGTGAAGGCAGCGAGTCGGCAGGCTGGCCACTCCGCAAGTCAGCGGAGTCGAGGCGGGCGAGGATCTGAGGTGTCCGAGATCTCCAAGTGCATGGGACCTGGAGCACCCGGCGGGTTTTGCGGTGCTGGGACAGTTCTTGACGGATCAGACTCGACGAGCAAAGCAAAACAAGGAGCAAATGGGGAGCTTGAACACGCACGCCTGGCATTGGGACGGCGAAATTCCCTTCGATCCTGCGGATGCGAAGGGGGCGCTGGGGCAGCTTCCGCGGGCCGATGCGGTGTTCGCGCTCTATGGCGCCGAGGCGCACGCGGAGCCGTACATCGGCCGCACCCCCAATCTGCGGGCGCGGCTGGAGCGGCTGCTCCAGCCTTCGGAGAAGCATCCCCGGCGGCTGCAACTGGCGGGCCGGGTGCGGCGCATCGCCTGGCGGCTCACCGGGTCGGAGTTCGAGTCGCTGCTTACGCAGTTCTGCCTGCTGGAAGAGACCTACGGGGCGAAGGCCGTGGAACGCATGCACCTGCGCATGCCGGCGTTCGTGCGCTTCCTGGGTGGAAATCCCTATCCGCGGGTGGTGGTCACCAACCGGCCGAGCCAGCGCGAAGCCGATTGGGCGTACGGGCCGTTCCCCTCGCGTGCAGCGGCGGAGCGGTTCTGCGAAGAGATGCTGAAGCTCTTCCTGCTGCGGCGCTGCACGGATGATCTGCATCCGGACCCGAGCCATCCGGGCTGCGTCTACTCCGAGATGAAGATGTGCCTGGCGCCCTGCTACCAGGGGTGCAGCGACGCGCGTTATGCCGAGGAGTCGGAGGAGGTCCAGAGGTTCCTGGCCACGCGCGGCGAGAGCCGCCTGGCAACCCTGCGGACGCAGCGCGAGGAGGCCTCGACCAATCTTGAATTCGAGAACGCCGCCGCGCTGCACGCGCAGGTGCAAAAGGTGGAGGCGGTGCGGGCCCTGGCGGCAGAGCTGGTGCGGCCGCTGAGCCAGTTGCGAGCCGTGATTTTGCAGGCCTCGGCCCATCCGGATGAGATTGCGGTTTTTCTGTTCGAGGGTGGACGGCTGGGCGGGCCGGTCCCCTTTTCCACCCTCGGCATGCGGATTCAGAACGAGCAGTCGGGGTCGACCTCTCTCTTCGCGCAGCCGATGGCAGTGGAAGCCGTGCCGGAGGCGGGGTATGAGGGAACGAGGGAACAGGGGAACAAGGGAACGGGGGAACGAGGGAGGCAGAAAGCCGAAGCTACGTTGCCGCGGGGAATGCTGGAGGCACGGTTCGAGGAGGTTCTAGCCCGGCTTAGGGCGGACGCCACGCCGCCGAACGGAACCGAGCGGCAGGGCCACCTGGCGCTCCTGAAGCGGTGGTATTACCGGCCCGAGGCGCGGCGGGCAGGCGAGATCTTTTTCCCGGACGCGGAGGGACAGTGGCCGGTGAAGGGGATTCTGCGGGGAATTGGGCGCGTGGCTGCCAAGGGCCTGGTTGCGGCTTCCCACCCCTGACTTCCTGGAGCGTGGGAAGAGCCTGATTGTGATGCAGATCACATGCGTGGATGGCGCGCATCACTGTGCATCGTATTTTGCCGGTGATCTACTCAGGCGCAGAATTCCGAACCGATGTGCAGTTCATACCATTGCCGGTGGCTCCCGGCCGTGGTCCTGGTTGCTGTCTTTCCGGCTGCCCTCATTCCCCAGAGCACCTTTCGCGGAAGCTCAGAAAACTCGACAACGGCGACGGGCGCCGTGCCTGCGGGCAATTTGGATTCAACCGCGGTTGCGCCGCAGCCGCAGCTTTCGCACCAGGAGCTGGGCGACGTGCACATGGTGTGGCACCGTTATCGCGCGGCCCTCAAGGAATATGAGCAGGCAGAGCCGCGGACCGCGGCCGTATGGAACGGCATGGGGGTGGCCTACCAGATGCTCTACGCTACCCAAAACGCCATCCACTGCTACAAGGAATCGGCCCGGCTGGATCACAAGAATGTGCTCCCCCTGAACAACCTGGGTACGGTGTACGACTCGCTGGGAGATTTGCGGCAGGGCGAGAGCTACTATCGCAAGGCGCTCAAGATCGACCCCCACTCGGCAACGGCTCTCAAAAACCTGGGGACCAACCTGCTGTTGCAGCGGCGCTATCAAGAGGGGCAGGAGCTCTACCGCCAGGCCATCGCGATCGATCCAGATCAGTTCGCGGAGGATGCCGGAGGCCATCCCGCGACGGGCAGCGCGGCCTCCATTCACGAGATCGGCGCCGCCAATTACCTGAAGGCGCGCAGTTGCGCGCGCGCGGGACTGACCGATTGCGCGCTGCAGAACCTGACCCGAGCCGTGAATGAAGGGGTGGTCACATCCAAGAAGATGGCGGCGGAACACGACTTCGATCCCATCCGCAACACGCGTGAATTCCAAAGGCTTCTGACGGTCGCGCAATAGGCCGCACGGCGGAGGAGGCGGTGTGTCCCCTGCCAGGCGGCAGAGGACACGCGCTCTCGTCGGTCCGATCGCAGGCTCAGAGCCGGCAGATCAGCAGTTCGCGCTCGTAGATCATCTCCGGGGGCAGGTGGTCGTGGAGCTCGATGAAGAGCTCCTCGTGGCCCATCACTTCCTTCTTCCAGGCGGTGCGGTCCACCTCCTGCAACTTGTCGAACTGCTCGCGCGAGAAGGCCAGGCCGGCCCAGTTGATGTCCTCGTAGTAAGGCGTCCAGCCGATGGCGGTTTCGCGGGCCAGGGCGCGGCCGTGCACCCGGTCCACGATCCACTTGAGCACCCGCATGTTCTCGGAGAAGCCCGGCCACAGGAACTTGCCGTGCTCGTCTTTGCGGAACCAGTTGACGTGGAAGATGCGCGGGGTGGCGGGCAGATCGCGCTGCATCTTGATCCAGTGCCGGAAATAGTCGCCCATGTGGTAGCCGCAGAAGGGCAGCATGGCCATGGGATCGCGGCGCACGTGGCCGGTGGCGCCGGCGGCCGCGGCGGTGGTTTCCGAGCCCATGGTGGCGCCGGTGTAGACCCCCGACGACCAGTTGAAGGCCTGGTAGACCAGGGGCATGGTGGTCGCGCGGCGGCCGCCGAAGATGATGGCCGAGATGGGCACGCCCTCCGGGTTCTCCCAGTCGGGATCGATGGACGGGCACTGGCTGGCCGGGGCGGTGAAGCGGCCGTTGGGATGCGCCGCCGGCTGGCCGTTCTTCTTGCCGATCTCCGGCGTCCAGCGGTTGCCGCGCCAGTCGATGAGCTCGGCCGGGGACTGGTCGGTCATGCCCTCCCACCACACGCCGCCCTCGGGGGTCAGGGCCACGTTGGTGAAGATGGTGTTGCGGGCCAGCGTCTTCATCGCGTTGGGATTGGTTTTGGCGCTGGTGCCGGGGGCTACGCCGAAGAAGCCGGCCTCGGGATTGATGGCGCGCAATCGCCCATGCGCGTCGGGTTTGATCCAGGCGATGTCGTCGCCCACCGTCGTCACCTTCCAGCCCTGGAAGGCCGCCGGCGGTACGAGCATGGCCAGGTTGGTTTTGCCGCAGGCCGAAGGAAACGCCGCAGCCACGTACGTTTTCTCGCCTTCGGGCGACTCGACGCCGAGAATGAGCATGTGCTCGGCCATCCAGCCCTCGTCGCGGGCGATGTTCGAGGCGATGCGCAGGGCGAAGCACTTTTTGCCGAGCAGCG
>JAJZCY010000136.1 GCA_021828835.1 Acidobacteriota bacterium
ATTTATTTTCAGTCATATTCACTCGCGGCAGATCCCTGGCGCCTCAGTGGACGTTCTTATCGAGCCACTGCATGAAGTACCTGGCGATCCCCGCGCTGTTCTTCTCCGACATCATCTGGTGGCCATCGCCGGGCAGGCCCACGTCTTCCAGGCGTACATACTGCGTCTTCACGCCGGCCTGATTCAGCCAGTCGGCAACGCAGCGCGCGTACGGCCGGTGATAGCTCGCCTCGCCGGAGACATCGAGCACCGGAATGTGTTCCAGGTTGATGAGCTTATGCGCCGGTTCCTTTTGCAGCATGCAGGGCAGAAGACCCGGCCCCGGCGCCTTGGTCTGCTGAACAGGATGCAGATCGGCGGGATTGGTGACCGGCGGATCGTAATGCAGAGGCAGATTGCTCAGACCCCAGACGCGCCCTGGCCCGGAGGCCCCGAGTTCGTCATTCACCACCGGCGGAGCCCACGGTTCCGCTCCAATGATGGCCTTGATGAGCTTAGGCCGGGCGTCCGCGGCGACCCAGCCCGAAGGAGCAAATCCAGAATTGACCAGCATCACCACCGGCTTCCCGATCAAATCCAGCAGCTTGATGAGGTCTTCGGAGAAGATCTTCTCCTGATACCCGGCAATGTACTGGACCTCGGTCTTGGCGTAATAGTCGAAGACCGGATCGCCCACTCGGCCCTTGTTCGGAGAGTTGCTCGGCCACTGCGTGTTCTTGCTCCACTGCGGCCACACCTTCTGGATCTGCGGCGGCGGCGCGATGCCGCCGGTCCACTCCCGCTCCAGTTGCTCCGCTCCGTGCGGCGGAATCAGCGCCGGATAAAGCCCGGGATAATAGGCGGAGCGGCCTGTTCCCGGAGCGTCGACCAGGTAAACGGTGTAACCCGCGTCCAGAAAATTGATGGCCCAGCCCGGCCGGCCGTCCGGCGTCAGCAGCGACTCGACCAGCGTCTGCCCTCCTCCGCCCTGCACAAAGACGATCGGATAGGGGTGCACGATCTTCTTCGGCACCAGCACCTCAACAAACGTGGCGCCAAACATGACCTGATTGACCCCATCCTGCGTCCACTTGCCGCCCACATAGAAATCGCCCATGCGCCCAAGGTTCTGGGTCGAGAACATCGGGATGCATCCCCGGTTTGGCAGACACGGATTCGGCATGGACGCCGCGGAAGAAGATGCGCCAGCCTGCTGCGCCATTGCTGGGAACGGCGCGCCGAGAACTCCGAGCGCCAGTGCGGAAAGTACGCCAATCGATATCTTCGTCTTCATCTCCATCCCTTCGAATCGCTCAAAGTCTTCGACAAGGCCGCGCGCCCTAGTCTTCGCCCCACCCAAAGTTCGGCAGCGGATGCGCAATCGGCGGAAGATCCCAGCTGCCAGTGGCCAGCGGCCGGACTTCACGGTCGATGCGCACATCCAGAACGGTGGGCCGGCCGGAGCGAATCGCAGCCTCCAGTTGCGGAGCAAGATCGGCGGGCTTCTCGACGGTGTAACCTTCGGCGCCCATCGAGCGCGCCAGCATGGCGTAGTCCGCGGAAAAAAGCTTGCCAGCGGGATCGGTGAAGCTGACCGCAATCTCCCGGCCCGAACCGAAGTAGCCGCGCTGCTGATCGCGTATCGAGCAATACCCGAAGTTGTTCCATACCAGCCACACCACCGGGATCTGGTACTCGACGGCGGTGAGCACCGCGCTGGAGTTCATCATGAAAGAGCCATCGCCGCACACTGCAACCACCGGCTTGTGCGGCGCGGCCAGCTTGGCGCCGATCGAGCCCGCCACTGCAAAGCCCATGGAGGCAAAGCCCCAGGTCTGGAGAAACGTGCGCGGCTGCCAGGCATCGAATTCGGCGACCATCCAGTTGTGGTGAATGCCCACATCGCAGAGCACAATGCTGTCGGCCGGCATCACCTTGCGCACATCGGCCACCGCTCGCTCCGGCCGGATCGGAATGGCGTCGGAGCTGCGCGGCGGAAGCGTCGCCTCGTCCCAACGCTTGCGCCAACCGGCAATTCGTTCCAGCCACGGCTCGTGATTGCCGGCGGAAGCAGACGCGGCCACAAGTTGCTGCATCATGACGCGCGCGTCGCTGATGATGCCGAGCGTGGTCTGGAAGTTGCGGCCGATCTCCGTGGGATCGATGTCCACATGGATGAGCTTGGTGGGTGGGAAATTGTAGGTGAATCCCGGCAGCCAGGCGCTGGTCGCGCGGTCGTCGAAGCGCGTTCCCAGAGCCAGAATCACATCGGCATTGCGGCAGGCTGCATTGGCGGGATACGAACCGTTGCGCCCGGTCGAGCCCAGGCTCAGCGGGTGGCGCGGATCGAAGACGCCTTTCCCGAACGGCGAAGTGGCGACCGGAATGCGGAACTTCTCGGCCAGCGCCAGCAACTCCGCCTCCGCGCCGCTCAATTCCACGCCGTGGCCGGCCACGATCACCGGGCGCTCGGCTCGCTGCAACAGCCGCAGCGCTTCGCCCAGTGCGGCGGGATCGGGCGCCGGCCGCGAATACTCCGCCAGCGGCCAATCGCTGTCGCGCTCTGCGGCCTGCTCGTCCACCGGTTCCACAAACACGTTCAGGGGTATATCAATATGAACCGGCCCCGGCCGCCCATTGGTCATCAGCGCAAACGCCTGCCGCAACGCCAGCGGCAGCATGTCCGCCCGCGTGGGCTGAAAGCTGCGCTTCACATACGGACGCACCGCGTTCACAAAGTCGCCCTGAAAATACCGGCCGGTCTCCTGGAAAGGACCGCGATTCCACTGCCCGGTCGCCACATTGCCGGTGATGTTGAGCATGGGCGAGGAATCGGCGAAGGCCGCCGCGATGGCCACAATCAGATTCGCCGAGCCGGGTCCGCACGAAGTATAAGTGGCCGCAGGCTTCTGGGTGATCCGAAAGTAGGCTTCCGCCATGAACGCCGCGGCGGACTCGTGATGCACAGAGATGGTTTGAATCTCATCCCGCCGATCGAATAGGCCATCGAGCAATCCAAGAATGCCGTGGCCACACACGCCGAAGATATAGGGAACTTTCTGCTGCACCAGGAAGTCCGCGATGTACGCGGCTCCCTTCGACGTTGGTTTCACGCGAACTGTCTCTACACTGCTGCCACTCATGACCTCTCCTCCGCATCACTTCGCGATGCTGAAACCGCCATCGAACGTATCGGACATGCTCCAGAACATCGATTTCACCTGCTGATAAGTGCGAATGCCTTGCAGCCCCTTCTCGCGGCCCAGGCCGCTCTCCTTGAATCCGCCGAAGGGAGACGCCGTGGAAAATTGCTTGTAGGTGTTGATCCACACCATGCCCGCTTCCAGCGCTCGGGCCACGCGCCAGGCCCTTTTGTAGTCGGCGGTCCAGATTCCGGACGCCAGGCCGTAGTTCACGTCGTTGGCTTGCGCGATGAGATCGTCCTCGTTGTCGAAGGGCATGGCGCACAGCACCGGGCCGAAGATCTCCTGCTGGGCGATCTGCGCCTTGTGGGAGATTCCGGCGACGATGGTGGGAAGATAGAAAGCGCCCTTCGCCAGGCGCGGATCCGCGGGCCGCGTGCCGCCGATCAGAATCTCAGCTCCCTCCTTGCGGGCGCCCTCCACCATGCTTTCGATAAACTCCCGCTGGCCGAAACTCGCGCTCGGACCAAGCTGCGCCCCGGGCGCATCCGGCAGATCCACATGCAGCGCGCGCGCTCTTTCCATGACCAAGGAGAGGACCTCGTCATAGACCTTGCGCTCCACGAACAGGCGCGACCCCGCGGTACAGGACTGGCCGGTGCCCTCGAAGATGGCCACCGTCGCCGCGTCGGCAGCCGCCTTCAGATCGGCATCGGCAAAGATGATGTGTGGCGACTTGCCGCCAAGCTCCAGCACCGCCGGAATGATCTTTCGGCCGGCGAACTCCGAGATTCGTCTCCCGATTTCCGTCCCGCCGGTGAAGGAGACCATGCGCACCAGCGGATGGTTCACCAAGGCATCGCCGATCTTGCCGCCGGCGCCAGGCACCACGTTCAACACGCCCGGCGGAACGCCGGCGTCCAGGCAGATCCTGCCCAACTCGATGCCGCAGGTCGGAGTGAATGATGCGGGCTTAAGGACGATCCCGTTACCGGCTGCGAGCGCGGCGGCGATTTTGTTACTGGTGAGAGTGATGGGCGAGTTCCAGGGAGTAATCGCGGCCACCACACCCCACGGCTCATACACCGTCATGCTGAGGTAGTTGCCGCGTGGCGGCGTAATCTCCGAACCAAGCGTCTCAATCGCTGAAGCAAAATAGCGGAACGTAGCGGCCCCATTGGCGACCTGGTTCTTGCACTCCTTCCAGACCTTGCCGTTTTCCAGCATCTGGCAGCGCGCCAGCAGATCGGAGCGCTCCATCATCAGATCCGCAATGCGATTGAGCAATTGTGCTCGGACGTGCGGCAGCATGTTGCGCCAGGCCGGATTCGAAGCCGCCTTGTGCGCCGACTGCACGGCAGCGTCAATATCTGCCTCGGTGCCGGCGCTGACCTGATAATTCACCTCGCCCGTAGCGGGATTGATGTGGGTAATGCGGGATGAACTATTGGTGATCCATTCCCCTCCGATGAGGAAAGGAACTTGCTTGATCTCCGTAGCCGTAGACATTTGTATGCTCCTTCCGGAAAGCTCTGCGCCAGCGACATGAGGCGCACCCCTGCCGTCCGCATTTGAGAAGTGAAAGATGAAGACTGCTCGTGCTCTTGCTGTGACCCTGGAGAGCTTTCATGGCTCTTCCGCGGCGCTTCAGCGTTTGGCTGGAGCCGTAGTGGAAGGAGCCAACTTGCAACTCAGCGCTTCGCGGTCCTGCGATCCTGGACAGCAGCGCCGGAGATCTTGCGACAGGACTGGCGTTCGATCAAGTGGACACCAATAATGCGGTGTTCCGGTTCGCGGACACCGTCTTTAGAGATCATGTTTAATAAAATTTCGACAGCAGCCTTACCGGTTTCGTACTTTGGTTGGTCGATCGTGGTCAAAGGCGGGCTGGTGATCTGAGTCATCTCGACGTTGTCGAAACCGAGGATAGAGACATCTTCGGGAATGCGAATGCCGCTTTCCATCAGGGCCCGCATGCATCCGAACGCGATGACGTCGTTTCCCGCAAAGATAGCGGTGATGTTTCGATCAGTCCCCAGCAGTTGTTTGGTTGACTGGTAAGCCGCTCCGAACGTGTGCTCGCCGAAGACGACCCTCGGCTTGGGCAGGCCGTTCTCGCGAAAGACTTTCAGGAAAGCGCTGGCACGGTCGCTGAACGCGCCATGGGTCCGGGGCCCGGCAATATGAACAATATTCTTGTGGCCCAGACCGATCAGGTATTTCGCAGCGATCTCACCGCCGTAAAGGTTATCCGCAACCACTGAGGAGAAGCGCCATGCTGGAGAATGGCGATCGGCCGAACTCACATTCAGCAGCACGATGGGAACTCCGGCAGCCCGCAACCGGTCTTGCTGGTCCTCGTCCAGCGGCGTTACGGAATTCATCACGATTCCGCCCACGCGCTTGGCCAGCAGAAACTCGACGTAACGCATCTGCTTCTCAGCGTTCTGGTCGCTGTTACAGAGCACGAGATCGCAGCCGGCATTGAATGCGGCATCTTCCGCGCCCCGGGCCAACTCCGCAAAGAAAGGATTCCGAATGTCGCTGATGAGAAGGCCCAGGCTGTTGGAGCGCCCGGTCACCAGGCCACGCGCCACCTGGTTCGGCCGGTAATTCAGACGCGCAGCCACCTTGATGACGTGCTTGCGGGTATCTACATTGATCCCGAAGGCATTGTTCAAGGCGCGCGAAGCGGTGGAAATGTTCACGCCTGCTTCACGGGCGACGTCTTTGAGAGTTGCGGGCATTGGTCTATTGCAAACGTTTTCGATTATCTGCAGTGAAACTTTCTCGTGTCAAGTCCGTGATTCTTATCTTGTGTTCGCAAGGCGGCGATCGCGCAGCTTGGCCAGACGCCGCTCATCTGGCCTGCGGTATCACTGCACGTGCTTCTCGAGCCACTCCAGCATGAATCGGGCGATCCCTGCGCTGTTCTTTTCCGACATCATCTGGTGCCCGTTGCCGCGCAGTCCCACATCCTCCAGGTTCACGTAGTCGGTCTTGACGCCGGCCTGGTTGAGCCACACGGCCTCGCAGTATGCGAACGGGCGGTGATAGCTCGCCTCTCCGGAGATGTCCAGCACCGGCACACCAGCCAGGTTGATGAGCTTGTGCGCGGGCTCCTTCTGCACCCAGCAGGGGAAGAGGCCCGGCCCCGTAGCGGTCGTGCGATGTACCGGATGCAACTCGGCGGGGTTGGTCACCGGAGGAGAGTAGTGAAGCGGCAAACTGCTCAGGCCCCAGGGACGTCCCGGGCCAGTTTGCCCCAGTTCCATGTTCTCGATGGGCGGGGCCCAGGGTTCGACCGCGAGAACGGCCTTGATCAGCTTGGGGCGTGCGTCGGCCGCCACCCAGCCTGAAGGAGCATAGCCCGAATTCACCATCATGATCACGGGCTTGCCAATCAGATCGAGAAGCTGGACCAGCGCATCGGAGAAGGTCTTCTCCTGATATCCATTGATGTGCTGCATCTCCGTCTTGGCGTAGTAATCGAAGACCGGGTCGCCAGCCCGGCCCTTCTTCGGCGCATCGCTCGGCCACGCGGTGTTTTTGCTCCATTGCGGCCACACCTTCTGAATCGCAGCGGAGGGCGCCAAACCGCCGGACCACTCCCGTCCCATCTGCTCCGCAGCGCGCGGAGCGGCCAACGGTTCGTACAAGCCGGGGTAGTACGCTGAACGCCCTCCGCCGGGAGGATCGACCAGGTAGACGGTATACCCTGCGTTCACAAAGTCGTAGGCCCATCCCGGCCGGCCGTCCGGGGTTTGGATGGAGGCCATCAGCGTCTGCCCGCCTCCTCCCTGTACGAAGACGACCGGGTATGGATGCTGAATCTTCTTAGGAACCCATGCCTCGACAAACATGGAGCCGGCCATGATCTCCTGGCCCGCTTGCTTCTGCCATTGGCCGCCTACATAGAAATCGCCGATACGGGCGATGTTGGCTGTAGAGATCGTGGGGATGCATCCCTGGGGCGGGAGGCACGGACTGGTTGCCGATCCGCCGCCCCCCTGAGCGTGAACTCCCGAAGCGATGCAGAGAGAACCCGCTGTCAGCGCAGAAAACAAAGCAGTCACTACCGTGGTTCTGATCACAATCCCCCTTGGGTAGTTCACTCCGCGGTGCCCATCGCCCGAGATTCTCGGAGGCAGCGGATGCAGGAGCCGCGCGGACGACAAAGCGCACAACCGCCTGCCGTCCGCGACATGACTCGCAGTTATGGTCTTTCGTTATCGAAGCCGCGGGTTAGAAGTTCAATTGCACTGCGAGCTGAACTTCTCGCGCGTCCTGTGAGGTTGCATCCAGCTGACCGGCATTGCCTGCCTGGGTGCCGTCGGAATTGAACAGCACGGCGTTATCGACTGGAGGTTTAAAGTCCGTATGGTTCAAGAAGTTGAAGAAATCTCCTCGAAACTCAAGAGTCATGTTCTCTCTCAGCTTGGTGTCCTTGACCGCGGAGAAGTCCAGATTCAACAGCCCCGGCCCATAGATCTCGTTCCGGCCTCCATTGCCCAGCAGGTTCTGGCAGGTGCCGGGCACAGCGGAGAAGGGAATGCAGTTGACACCGTTGGGAAGCGCACCGGGTTCCTGTGGGAGTGTGAAACATCCCAAGTTGATGTAGTTAGTCACGTTGTTAGGATGTGTGGGCGGATTGCAGCCACTGCCGCGCAGCCGGCTCGGATAAGCAAAGGGTGCGGCATCGCCGAGGCCAAGCGGATCATTGGCGATTTGCGGAGTGAAGGGCAGGCCGGTGGTTGCCGTAAACACGCCGCCTACTTGCCAGCCCCCCGTCAGGCTCCTGCCCAGGGCACTGCTCTTCATCGCCGTGGGAAGATTCCACAGATAATTCGCCGTCAGGTTGTCTTCGATGTTGAAATCGGACGGCCCACGCCGGTAGCGCGGCAGGAAGTAAAACAACGCGGGAATGGAGTTCAGGAAAGAGTCGCTGGCCAGGGCGCCGTCGCCGCCGTCGATCGAGCGGCCCCAGGTGAAGCTGGTGCCTACCTCGAAGCCACGGCTCATTCTCTTCTCAAGCTGCACTTCCAGTGCGTTGTAGATGGAGCTGTCGATCCACTGCAGCGTGTCCATCTGGCCGCTCAGCGGACTGAGAACCGTCCCGTTCAAACTGCCATTGGCGTTGTAGCCCGGGAAGAAGTACCCGGCGGAGGTGCTGACCGGCATGGTGGTGTTGATATCGTCGGCGCGGAATTCGTTGTGCACGCCGTGTGATCCCACGTAGGCCACCATCAGCATGGTATTCGGCAAAATCTCACGCTGAATTGCAAAGTTCCACTGCATCACGTAATTACGCTTGGGGTGCGGCTCCACGTAAGGGATGCGCTGAGCGAGTCCCTGGGCGCCCAGTGCCGCCGCCTTGTCGAAGGCAAGCAAGGGGAAGTCGCCGGGCTGGAGCGCGCAGGACTGGTTGCTGGAGGCTCCGCAAACATTCGCCGAAGTGGAAGTGGAGACCGAGGTGTTTTCGACAAAGGGCGCTGCATTGGTGGCAAACTGGCCGAGCTGGTAATTCAGCGGCAGGACGTCGAAGATCCCGAATCCAGACCGAATGGAGGTCTTGCCATTGCCGAAGGGATCCCAGGCGAAGCCAACGCGCGGCTCAAAGTTCTTCAGCGTGGGATTGCTGAAGATGGTTTTGCCCACATGGTCGGTCGCGGTGCTCTGGTTGAAGGGAGAGGAAAACGCCGACAGACGGCCATGCGGTTCGTAAGGCACCGTCGCCATCTCGTAGCGGACCCCGAGGTTCACCGTCAGGCGAGGCGTCACCGTGATGTCGTCGGCGGCATAGGCGCCGACGATCTGGGTAATGAACAGGTAGTGAACGAACGGTACCGACGGCACCGGAGCTGCCAGCAGCAGCGGATCGTTGGTGAGGAATCCATTGTTCAGCGGGTCGTACAGCGAACCGAACGGGAAGTCGCCATTCGGGGCCGGATTGTAGTTGTCGGTGCGCAGGTTTTCATACGAGCCGCCGAACTTCAGGCTGTGCTTGCCTTTGGTCCAGAATAGATCGTCGTACGCCTGGAAAGAGCTCTCGTGCACGTTGAGAATCTGGACCTGGTTGAAGCCGGGCTGCGCCGAGGTAAACGACGGAATATCGATTTGTGGATTGTCTTCTCCTGAGGTCATACCCAGGGAAAGCTGCCCTGCGGCAGGATTCACCGATTTCAGGGGACCGTTGGTGGTGGTGGGATGATTAAAGCCGAACCGGGCGCTGTTCACGAAACTGGGGCTGAAGATGTGGGTCTCTTCAGCAACCAGAAGCTGGCGAGAGGTGTCGTCGAACATCTGCACATCGTTATTCGGATCGGGGAGCGTCTGGCTGGCGCGGTCAAGCTGGTAGGTTACGAATGCGCTGTCCTTGGTTGAGAAGTTCTCGTCGAAACGCGCGTCGTAGAAATCTTCCGAGGTGTTGGTGATGGCGTTGAAGGCATAGATGCCCTGGTCGCCATTGCCCACCAGACCTGCATTGGGCAGGTGCCACAGAGCCAGGAAGGGAAGAACGCTCTGGTCGATGCCGGTCACAGGGTCGGGATTGGGAACGCTCTGGCCTTCCGACGCGACGAACTGGCTCAGCGTCTGCGTGCTGCAACCTCCGGGCCCAGCCTGAGGAACACTGCAAACCATCGATGGCCCGGGGCCGTTTCCGCCCCCCGTTCCGATGCCGCGCACGGCGGCCGAGGGAACGAAGGCCGAGGTGGTTACGCCCTGCGTCGAGCGCAGCCCTTCGTAGTCGCCGAAGAAGAAGGCCTTGTCCTTGTGCACGGGGCCGCCCAGAGCGGCGCCGAACTGATTGCGGCTGAAGTTCGGCTTGGGCTGTCCGTTGAAGTTATCGAAGAAGTTGGCCGCATCCATCGCGCTGTTTCTGACAAACTCATAGAGCGAGCCGTGGAGTTGGTTGGCGCCAGACTTGGTCTGGGCATTGACAATACCGCCGGCGGTCCGCCCATAGGCCGCGGAATAATTGCTGGTCATCACCGAAAATTCCTGCACCGCCGAAACACCCAGCGATGCGCCCTCGACGCTGCCTGGGCCGTCATTGGCGTAGCCATTCACGTTGATGCCGTCGATGCGGTAGCTGTCCATGGTGGGCCGGGCGCCGGAGATCGCCATCTGTACACCATAGCCGCGGCGCGTGCGGTCCGTGCTGCTGCCCAGGGACTGCTCGGAAGCCATCGAGTCCACGCCCGGCTGCAGAGTGGCCAGAGTGGTCCAGTCGCGGCCGTTCAACGGCAATCCCTGCACCTGGCGCTCGCTCACCACCCCCTTCACGTCCGAGGAAGCCAGCTGTATATTCACGGCGGAGGAATTCACCACCACACTTTGACTTTGGGCTCCGACCTTGAGGGGAAAGTTTACCAATATCTGGGCGCCGACCGTCAGGTTGACTCCAGTGCGCACCGAGGTTTGAAAACCCGTCGCTGTCACGGTAACGGTGTAATCGCCCGGGATCAGGTTAGGAACCGTGTAGCGGCCCTCCGTGTTGGTGGTGGCCCGGTGCACAACGGCGGTCGCCACATTCTTGATCGACAACCGTGCGTGGGGCACTACGGCCCCTGTGGGATCCGTAACCGTACCGGTGAGTGTTGCTTCCGAGCTTTGCGCGTGTGCAGCGAGCGGGAGACAGAACATAGCTCCCACCAGTACGCACAGAAGGACAAACGCGCTCCTTACTGCACTAGTTTGTATAGGCATAGAACGACCTCCTAGAAGTTTCTTAGAATGGCGCTTTCCCGGGGAATGAGGTATCTCCTTGCGCTGCCCGGTTGATATTTTTTGCAAACGCTTCCGATGGAGACGCACCATAGCATCCCCAAAATTTCAAAGTCAAGAAGTTTTTTGCAGGCATTTTCGCCTCTACCCCGCAACTGTTCGTCTTGACCTCTGTCAATTACGAGCGCTATAGTGCCTCGGGACCGCAAGCGCTTGCCGTCCTACACGTTTTTATCTCCCGGGATCGTACTGACCTTTGCACAACTTCGGGCTGCGGAGGCAGCGCTCAACGAGATCCACGAAGGCCTGATTCACTTCCCCGTCTCGCGTTCGTCAGGCTGCCCGCTCCTCAAC
>JAJZCY010000137.1 GCA_021828835.1 Acidobacteriota bacterium
TGTATGGAAAGAATTAAGCCGCGTTGGTTTGCCAACAATCCCAACACCGCCATGCGCGTTTGGCCAGTCACGGTCTTGACCGGAGCCCGGCAGACCGGGGTAACTCCCGCTTGGATTAGACCGCAAATTGCCCCTCCAGATTGGTGCCCGGAGGGGGACTTGAACCCCCACGGCCGGTTAAGGCCTGCGGATTTTAAGTCCGATTTTTAGCTGCTGCACCGAACTGCACGATTCTGCACTGTGATGCATAAGTAGCTTTTGATCATATACATATAAACTTCCTCTCCTGCAGCGCGCTGCACGAGCCCGCACGGAACTCCAAAACAAAGTATCACCAGAAGTATCACCAACTTCAAGTTGAAATCTTCGATGACACCCGTTGCCGATGATGACCAGGATGGCATGGAAGTGGTCGCCGGTGGGAGATGGACACATGCGCTTTTCCAAGCTCGGTCAAGCAAATAAATGGGGCACAAGACCGTTCTTAAATATCCACCTTGCCGGCTAAACGATAACGGTCTACCCTTTCGTTATCGAAAATTCAACGAAAGGACTTCGTGCCAGACACCGACAACACCGCCCGGCAAGGGCGATACGTTGCCAAGCAGCTCCAGGGCGAGACGGTGCGAGCCTTCGTGCCGCCGCCCTTGCCGCCTCATCCGCCGATTGATCTGGCGCGCCTCCAGATTTTGCTGGAACAGGCCAACCAAGCCATCGGAAGGCTCGACGGGCTGGCATCGCTTCTGCCCGACCTGTCGCTGCTCCTCTATACCTACGTAAGCAAAGAGGCGGTGCTCTCCTCGCAGATCGAGGGGACACAATCGTCGCTCTCCGACCTTTTGCTCTACGAGAACAATGAGGCGCCGGGAGTGCCCGTCGAGGATGTCCAGGAGGTTTCCAACTACGTTGCAGCCATGAACCACGGTCTGCAGAGGATGCGCTCCGGCTTCCCGCTGAGCCTGCGTCTGATCCGGGAGATACATGAGATCCTGCTCTCCAGAGGACACGGAAACGGCAAGCAGCCCGGTGAGTTCCGCCGCAGCCAGAACTGGATTGGCGGCAGCCGCCCCGGCAATGCCGTCTTCGTACCTCCGCCGCCTGAAATGCTGGCTGAGTGCCTGAACCAGTTTGAGCATTTCCTGCATGACGACCAAACGGGCCTGCCCCTGCTCCTCCGCGCCGGCCTAATCCACGTCCAGTTTGAGACCATTCACCCCTTCCTTGACGGCAATGGAAGACTCGGACGGCTGCTCATCACCCTCCTGCTCTGTGCTCACGGCGCGCTGCGAGAACCGATCCTCTACCTCAGCCTCTACTTCAAGACCAATCGGACTGCGTACTACGAACTGCTCGACCGGGTACGGACCAAAGGCGATTGGGAAGCCTGGCTTGATTTCTTCCTCATTGGCGTGCGCGACACCGCCGAGCAAGCCGCCAACGCCACACGTGAGATTCTGGACCTGTTCAACCAGGACCGGAAGAAGATCGAGACCCTCGGCAGACCCGCGGCCTCGGTGCTGCGCGTCTTTCAGCACATGCAGCGAATCCCGATTCTTGCGATACCCTCCGCCGCAAGGCGGATTGGCATCTCCACTCCCACTGTTGCCAAGTCGCTGGGGCATATGATCGACCTTGGCATTGCCGAAGAGATCACCGGCCGCGAGCGGCATCGTCTGTTCGTCTACCGTCGGTATCTGGGTATTCTGAATGAAGGAACGGAGCCGCTGCGCTAAGCGCCATTGAACATCGAACCGTCTCAACGGGGCCTATGTCCGGAGACTGGACGACTGAAGTTGCCACCCGAACCAGGAGAGCCTGCTGCCATGAATGACGTATTTGATTTCCGCAACAAGCTGATCGAGCAATATGGCAGTTTCTCCCGCAGCTTTGTTCAAATTGCCGCCGACGACATCAAGAATGAAGTCAAGCGCCAATACGGTGAGGGGCGCTACTGGCCTGAGCCATTGGTGCAAATCAATCCAAACTATCAGCGCAAGGAGACGGTGCAGGAGCTTGCGGCGCAGGGGAAGCTGCATCCCCTCTGCGCTGATATCTTTCAGGCGGGAAAACCAGAGGGACGTCCTCAGCCCGTGCGCCTCTATGCACACCAACTGGAGGCGCTGGCCAAGGGGCAGAAGCGGCAAAGCTTCGTGGTCACAACGGGCACTGGCTCGGGCAAGTCCCTATCGTTTTTCATTCCCATCATCGACCGAATCCTGAAGGCCAGGGAAGAAACAGTGGACAAGGCGGCGCGCACCCGCGCCATCGTCATCTATCCGATGAACGCGCTGGCTAACAGCCAGTTGGAAGAGTTGGACAAGTTCCTGCACAACTACTCGCCGGAGCAGCGCCCTTTCAGCGTGGCGCGTTACACCGGGCAGGAGCGGGCGGCTGAACGGAGTGCGATTGCGAACAACCCGCCGGACATCCTGCTCACCAACTTCATGATGCTGGAGTACATCCTGACCCGCTACGACGAGGTGGACCGCCGCGTGGTGGATCACTGCGACGGCCTCGAATTCCTTGTGCTGGACGAACTGCACACCTACCGCGGGCGTCAGGGCTCAGACGTCGCGCTGCTTGTGCGCCGTCTGCGCGAACGTCTGCATGCCGATAACCTGGTCTGCATCGGCACCTCGGCCACTATGTCAAGCTCTGACAGCGTGGATGAACGGAACCGGGCTGTAGCGGATATCGCCAGCAGACTGTTCGGGACGGACATCAGTGAACGGGAGGTCATCGGGGAGACTCTGGAAAGGATCACCAACCAGCTCAAGGATGTGAACGCCATCCTCCCCGAATTGCCTGCCGCCGTCATGCGCAGCCGGTACACCTGGCCCGATTTTGCGGCCTTCCACGATGACCCGATGGCAATCTGGGTCGAGCTCACACTCGGGATTGAGTTGCCTGCCGACGAGCCACCGCGACGGGCCAGGCCCATGACGCTGGGGGACGCCGGCATGCGCCTGGCCGCTGACGCAGATTGCGATCCGACTGTGGCTCGAGATGCGCTGCAGCGATTTCTGCTTGCCGCGCATGAGGTGCGTACACCAGAGGGCAGGCTGCCATTTGCCTTCAAGTTGCACCAGTTCATCAGCGGCCCAGGCAAGGTCCTCACGACGCTGGAGGCGCGGGGGAGACGTCACGTCACGCTCGATGCCCAGCGTTTTGCTCCGGGCCGACAGGACGAGGGTGTTCATCTGTTCGCAACTCATTTTTGCCGTGACTGCGGCCAGGAGTATATGCCAGTCTGGCAGTCTTCACAGCAGCCGGAGAGCTATTCGCCGCGAGAGATCGACGACGTTGCGGCCAATGCCGACGACGGACCCGTCTACGGCTTCCTCTGCCCAGTAGGGGAGGAACAGCAATATGGAGGCTTGGTCGAGGATCTTCCCGAGTCCTGGGTCGATCAGGGGCGGACGGAGCCCAAGGTGAAGCAGTCTTACAAGTCGGCAGTTCCCAGGCGTATCAAAGTGGATGCGCGGGGTTGCGTGGGAGAAGGCATTGACTATTGGTTCATCCCCGGCAAGTTCCGTTTCTGCTTGTGCTGCGGCACTGCCCACGAAGCTTTGGGCAAGGATGCAAACCGGCTCTCCAGCCTCTCCGGCGAAGGCCGTTCTTCCGCCACGACCATGATCACTCTGGCGGCACTCCAGCAATTGTTTGAGATGCCGGAACCTGAATCAGGCCAACCCGACCCGCGCAAGTTGCTGGGGTTTACGGACAACCGCCAGGATGCCGCCCTGCAGGCCGGCCACTTCAACGATTTCATCTTTCTGCTCACCCTGCGGGCCGGCCTGATTGGGGCATTGCGGGAAAACGGCGGCTTGCTCGACGAAGGGCGCCTCTCTGACGCCGTCTTTCAAGCCCTCGGCCTCCATAAGGAGGATGAAGGAACGCTGGTAGAGTATCTGCGCTCTCCCAGGTTGATGGGAATCGCAAGGCAGGAGGCTCAGCGCACGCTGCGCTTCATCCTTGCGTATCGACTGTTGCGTGATCTGCGGCGCGGCTGGCGATTCAACAATCCCAACCTGGACCAGCTCGGACTGCTTGAGATCCGCTACCGTGATCTGGATGCGTTCTGCGGGGCCGCTGAGCACTTCGCGGGCTACAGAGTACTTACTGGACTTCCTCCACAACATCGCGTCAAGCTCCTCACAGTTGTATTTGACTTTATGCGCCGCCAGTTGTGTCTGGAGAGCAGGTTTCTTGATCCGGTAGAACAGGACCGGGCGCGTACCAGCGCCTACTCCTACCTGAACGAGCGTTGGACCTTTGCGCCCGACGAAAAGCTGGAGACTGGTCGGTACCTGATTCTGGACAAACGCCCAGAGCACAAGGGCAAGCCGCGTACGGACGTGGTGAACGGCGGACCGCGCTCGCGGCTGCTGCGGGATATCAAGGCTGACTCGCTCTGGCAGGAAACGATCTTCGCCAGCGAGGTGAAGCAGTGGAAGGGGACGGATTGGACAAAGTTGATCGAGGAGCTTTTGACGGTTGCCAAGAGTCACGGCGATGTCCAGTGCATACCGATCAGTGCCACGCTCTCGGGATGGCGTCTGAACACCGCCGTACTGGAGTGGCATCTGATCGAAGATCAGGAGATCACGGACAGCTCTCGCGTTAACCGATTCTTCAGCTTGCTGTACCGGAATATCGCCGATCTGCTGCATCGGCCCTCGCACCCGCTCTTTGACTTCGAGGCGCAGGAGCACACGGCCCAGGTGGATGCGCCACGGCGGCAGTTGCTCGAACAACGCTTCCGCTACACAGAGAAGGATCGCCAGGATTGGGCACAGCAAGCGACGCACGAAGCTCCTCTGGAGCGGCTGCCGGTCATGTTCTGCTCACCCACCATGGAGCTGGGTGTGGACATCTCGGCACTGAACACGGTTTACCTGCGTAACGTGCCACCGACCCCGGCAAATTACGCGCAGCGCAGTGGACGCGCTGGCCGCTCTGGCCAGCAGGCTCTTGTCATCACCTACTGTGCAGCCCTCAGCCCGCACGATCAGTGGTTCTTTGCCAACGCTGCCCAGATGGTGCACGGTGTAGTGATGGCCCCCACGCTCGATCTGGCGAACCGTGATCTAATTGATAGCCACCTGCAGGCGGTGTGGTTGGCTAGCGTTCAAGCGCCGCTGGAAGACAGCATCGCCCCCATGCTGGAGCTGGACAAACCAGGAAAGCCAGTGAAAGCTGAGCTCTTTGCGGCGATGAACGACCCCGAGGTGCAGCAACGTGCCCAGGCCAGCGCCGAGCGGGTCATTGCGCAGCTTGGCCAGGAACTGAAGGGAAGCCACTGGTTCACGCAGGATTACGTCAGGCGCGTGATAGAAGAAGCTCCAAATGAATTTTCCAAGGCCTTGGAACGATGGCGTGCGCTGTTCGACGCTACGCTGCAGCAGATGGATATGGCCGACAACGTTGTCCGAAGCCATACAACTCCCACGGCCGAGCGAGAGAGAGCGCGTTTCCGCTACAACGACGCCTCTCGTCAACACAACGTTCTGCTCAAATCCGGAAACGGGCAGAACAACGATTTCTACACCTATCGCTATCTGGCGAGCCAGGGCTTCCTGCCCGGCTACAACTTCCCCCGGCTTCCGCTGATGGCCTGGATCCCAGCCCGTGGAGGCGCGACCGCGAACGGCAAGGACGATGAGGGCAGCATGGTCAGCCGGCCGCGCTTTCTGGCTTTGTCGGAGTTTGGACCGCGCAGCCTCATCTACCACCAGGGGCGCATGTACCGAGTGGTCCGCGCCAAACTGAACGTGGGCAATGCCGACCACATCTCAGGCGATAGCCGTTTGGCTACCATCGCTTCCTTGATCTGTAGTCAATGCGGATATGGACATCTGGGAGCTCCTGGGGATACGCAAGCGCTCTTCAATCGCTGCGAGAACTGCGACGCCCTGCTGAAGGAGGATGACTGGGTACGGGAGCTCTACCGGATCGAAACCGTCGAGACTGTGGCTGTTGAGCGCATCTCGATCAATGACGAAGAGCGCCAGAGACAGGGATTTGAGCTCCAGACGACCTATCGTTTCCTCCCCGGCCCCGACGGCGCCGTTCAGAAGCAGAAAGCCGAAGTGCGGCTGGGGGATGATGTGCTCGCCGAGCTCACCTACGCTCCGGCGGCGCAGCTTTGGCGAATCAATCGTGGCTGGCGCCGGCGCAGGGACAAGAAGCAGCTCGGCTTTTACATCAATCCCATCACGGGCGCCTGGAGCAAAAAGGACGCTCCGGATCCGGAAGAAGACAGCTCGATCGACGATACGTTGCTCAGCAGAGTTCCGGACCAACCCATCGTTCCCTTCGTTGAAGATCACCGGAATCTGCTGATCCTGGCCCCTGTAGAGCCCTTGTCGTTGGAGGCTATGGCCACGCTGCAGGCGGCCCTGAAGCGCGGGATCGAGATGACCTTCCAGATTGAGGAGTCCGAGCTGGTCGCCGAACCGCTGCCCACGTCTGGCAACCGGCAGGCATTGCTATTCTATGAAGCGGCTGAAGGCGGCGCGGGCGTTCTGACCCGGCTGGCCAATGATCCCGCCAGCCTGGGGTTGGTGGCGCGAAGGGCTCTCGAATTGCTCCATTACAGTCTGCCTACGGATGGAGTAGGGGATGTGGATGCTTTGCCCGCGCTGGAGCAGACGGACGCGCTTGGCAATCACCTGTGCGAGGCGGGGTGCTACAGGTGCCTCTTGTCCTACTTCAATCAACCAGACCACGAGTACATCAACCGCCGCCACCCTGATGTACTGAAGCTGTTGGTGGCTCTGGCCAATGCCCAAGTGGAGCTGCGCCTCGTCTCCTCCGGCGCCGGTGTTGCAGCGCAGACGCTTGACGGTGGCGCGGTCCCCTGGCTCGCGGCGCTCAGGCAGGCTGGGCTGGACGAGCCGGACCTGGTCAACGTTCCAGTTGGTCAGGGGGCAGCAACGGCTGCAGCTCAGTATAAGGCGGCCCGCGCCCTCGTGTTTCTGGAGCCGGCCGACGAAGAGACACTCAACATGCTGCGGGACAAGGGATGGCAGGCCCTGGACTTCTCTGATCCAGACCACTGGCCGGAACTGTTCGCCGCCCACGCGGACGTCTTTGGAGCTAAAGGTTAATACAAATGAGCACTGCTACGCAGAATTTTCTCCCCGGGAATCTTGTTCGCGCCCGCGGCCGTGAGTGGGTGGTCCAGAGCGACTCCCGTCGGGACTGGCTGCGGCTGCGGCCACTCCACGGGGCTGATGACGAAACGATTGCGCTGATCCCCGGGCTTGAGCTGCAGCCAGTGGAATCGGCGACCTTCTCCTGGCCTGATCCGGAAGCCGCCGGCAACCATGCTGCGGCCCTGCTGCTGCGCGACGCCCTTCGACTGTCGCTCAGAGCTGGAGGCGGCCCGTTCCGCTCGTTCGGCAACATTGCCGTGGAACCGCGCGGCTACCAGCTTGTACCGCTGCTGATGGCGTTGCGCTTGTCCACAGTACGGCTGCTGATCGCCGACGACGTCGGCGTAGGCAAAAGCATTGAGGCCGGCTTGATTGCTCGCGAGCTGATGGATCGTGGTGAGATTGCCCGCCTGGCTGTGCTTTGTCCGCCGCACCTTGTGGAGCAGTGGATAGCGGAACTCGAGACCCACTTCAACCTGCAGGCCGTAGCCTTAACGGCGGCTTCTGCTGCTCGAATTGAACGTGATCTTCCCCATGGCGTCGGCTTGTTTGACCAGCACCCGGTCACCGTGGTCAGTCTCGACTACATCAAGAGCGAACGCCACCGGGAGCACTTCCTCGCCACTGCCCCGGAGTGTGTCATCGTGGATGAGGCCCACACCTGCGCCAGCAGCGGAGTCGGAAGGCAGTTGCGCTTTCAGCTTCTGCAGCGGCTGGTTCAGGACGAGAATCGTCATCTGATTCTGCTGACGGCTACACCGCACTCGGGCGACGAAGCAGCCTTTTACAACCTTCTATCCCTGCTCGATCCCCGTTTTGCCGCGCTGCAAGGCCACATGAGTGCAAACCATCCGCTCCGCCAGGATCTTGCGCGGCACTTCGTTCAGCGCCGCCGCAAGGACATCGTGGAATGGCAGGCGGAGACCGGCGACGGCCGGGGCTTCCCCAGACGCATGAAGTCCGAGGTCACCTACCAGCTCAGCGGCGACTGGGGCGTTTTCTTTGATGAGGTGCAGGCCTATTGTCGCGAACTGGCCGAAGGGATTGAAGCGCAGGGACAAAGCAGCTCCCGTCTCATCTGGTACGCTACGCTTGCCTTGCTGCGCTGTGTGGCTTCCTCACCCGCCGCAGCGGTCAAGGCGCTGACCACGCGACTGGATGGCAAGTTCCTCGACGAAGACACCCTGAGCGATGAACGCTTGCACGATGGAGAGGCTGACGATCTCTCCGCCAGCGATCAGGAGCCACCAGCTCAGTTGCAGGAGGTTGAGCGTCTGCAGTCTCTGATTGCCGATGCCAGACGGCTCTCGGGCAAGACCGGTGACCCCAAGCTGACCGCATTGATCCAGCACATAGCCCAGTTGCTGCGCGACGGCTACCGGCCGGTCGTGTTCTGCCGCTATGTTGCCACAGCTCATTATGTGGCCGACCAGCTCCAAATGGCCTTCCCCAAGGTAGCGGTTCGGAGCATCACCGGCGAACTGACCCCCGAGGAGCGCCTGGAGCGCGTCGAGGAGATGGAAGAGTCCGAGCAGCGCATTCTTGTCGCCACTGACTGCCTCTCCGAAGGCATCAACCTTCAGCACCTGTTCACGGCGGTGGTGCACTATGACCTGGCCTGGAACCCTACCCGCCATGAACAGCGCGAAGGCCGCGTGGACCGATTCGGCCAGAAGGCCTCCGAGGTCCGCTGCACCATGCTCTACGGGCAAGACAACCCTGTGGACGGCTTCGTGCTCAACATCATCCTCAAGAAGGGTGAGGCGATCCAGAAGGAGCTTGGCGTTCTGGTGCCCATGCCGGAAGACGAAGCCCGCATCAATCAGGCGCTGCTCAAGGCGGCGCTGATGCGTCGAGAAGCCCGCCACCGGGCTGTTCCGCAGCAGGCAACCTTCGACTTTGGCGAGCCCGAACTTGTGCTGGCCCCCTTGCAGGCACAGTGGCGGGACGCGCTGGAGAGAGCCAAAGCCAACCGCACTGTCTTCGCCCAGCGCCGCATCAGGCCGGACGAGGTCTTGCCCGAATGGCATAAACAGCAGCAGGCCCTGGGCAGCCAGCAAGACGTGCAGCGCTTTCTTGAAAGCGCCTGCGTTCGCCTCGGCGCTCCGCTGGAAGATACGCGCAAACCGCTTCAGCGGCGCTTCCTGCCCCAGCATCTCCCGGAGAGCCTGCGCCTGCGCCTGGCGGATGAGGGGATCTCTGGGCCCACTCTCATCGATTTTGAGGAGTTGCATCGCAGTCATCCTTTGGTTGGGCTCCTGGCGCAACATCTCTTGGAGGATGCGCTAGCTGGAGACGCCCCGCTGGCGGCTCGTTGCGCTGCTACGTTGACCAAAGACGTTGAGGTTGTCACGACCATCTACCTGTTGCGTCTTCGACATCAGCTCAGCTACGTGCGCCGTCGCGAGCCCTTCCAGATGATGGCCGAGGAGACCGTCGCCCTCGCCGTTAAGGGGCGCACCCAGCCCGAGTGGATCGTCGATGACGGCGTCGCCCGGTTGCTTGACTGCACGCCGAGCGGGAACCTGCAGCCGCAGGCCGTGCAGCGGGAGCTCAACGCTGCGCTTGAATTCCTTCATCTCCACCCGCAGCCATTGCAGGCTCTGGCCCAGCAACGCGCCCAGACCCTGCTTGCCGATCACCAGCGTGTCCGTGAAGCGGCTCGTGACGTCGGCCAGTATCAGGTCACGCCATGCTTGCCGGTGGACGTTGTTGGCGTCTACGTTCTGCTACCCGATTCGCTTTGAGTTCTGCAAGGACATCTTTCATGAAACGCATTCGCAAGCCCCAGTCCGTACTCAACTTGCCAACGCTCACTCTGGAGGGTGGCCTCTTCCTGCCCGACCAACTGGAAAAGGCTGCCCAGGGCCGAGCTGAAGGACAGTCCGAGGCTGATTACGGAACGCCCAAGGGCATCACACTCAAAGACGAATACAGCCGCGCGTTCCAGATCGCCTATGCCCAGTGGCAGCATTTTGCTGCCCAGATGGAACGCAGCGATGTGGATGCCGCGCAGCTCACCACCGCATTCGTACAGGAGCTGCTGCGTGATGCCTTCGGTTACACCGCCATTCAACCGGCTCACTCCATCGCTGTCGGTGAGCTTCGCTATCCAGCCAGTTTCCTTGCCGGTAGCGTGCCCATCCTGGCTGCGCCGCACACCCTTGGGCTTGATGAGGCTGACCCGCGTTACCTTGTGGCCGGCGGCGGCGGCCGCAAGAAGGCTCCGTTTCAGGCTATGCAGGAGTTGCTCAATGCCGGCTCCGGCCACCTCTGGGGCATCGTCTCCAATGGCCGTCAGCTCCGCCTTATCCGCAACGCCGCTTCGCTCACCCGCCCCAGCTTTCTGGAGGCGGACCTGGCGGACCTGCTCGGCGGCCAGCGTTACGCCGAGTTCGCCGGCGTCTGGCGTCTGCTCCATGCCAGCCGCGCGCCACAGCCCGGCGAGCCCGATACAGCTTGTTGGTGGGAGCGCTGGCGCGCAGCCGGACAGGAGGAGGGCGCCCGCGTGCGCGAAGGCCTGCGCGAGGGCGTCACCCAGGCCCTGCGCACCCTGGGAGAGGGCTTCCTCCAGCATCCAGCCAATGATCCGCTTCGCTCCGCGTTGCGCGACGGCCAGATAACCAGAGACGCCTACTTCCAGCAGCTTCTCCGCCTCATCTACCGGCTCATCTTCGTCTTCACGGTGGAAGAGCGCGGCGTTCTGCACCCGCAAACCGGCAGCCCGGAGGCCCAGTCCGCTCGTCGCGCTTACTCGGAGGGCTATGCTCTGGCGCGTCTCCGCGATCTCTGCCTCAAGCGTCGCGCCCGCACCCGGCATGACGACCGCTGGCAAGCCATCCGAATTGTCTTTCGTGGGCTGGCTCAGGGCGAGCCATTGCTGGCGTTGCCCGCGCTCGGCGGCCTCTTTGCCCCCGGCCAGTGCCCGGACCTCGACTCCGCCGGCCTCGACAACGCGCATCTCCTCGAAGCCATAAAGCAGTTACGCTGGGCCGCTACCGGGCAGGGCCGTTCCACCTCGC
>JAJZCY010000138.1 GCA_021828835.1 Acidobacteriota bacterium
CTCTGTGCGTGCGCAGCCGGCGATAAGAAGATCGCAAGAGCTGCTGCGCTGAGGAATGTGAGAAAGTCGCGATTCATGACCGAATGTCCCCTGAATTGGATTCCGTTCACCTGCGCCGCTTTTTTCGCGCGGGCTGCACTGGGGTAAGACGGCAGGCTTGGAAATGGCGTTTTCTCTTGTCCCCGGCGGTTGGTTTGATCCCACCAAATCGGGCGCGCGCGGATCACGGGCGGCAACGAACTACTGCGCTTTCGGGCTGGCTGCAACCGCCGGACAGGAATGGAGTTGGGCAATTACCGGTGCTTCGAACGAGCTTTCACAGGCCGACGTGAGGGATGGGCCGCTCACATCCATTCCATCGAAACGCCGCCCGGGATCAGGCGCTGGCGGTCACGATGCGCTCGGAGACAATCTCCACGATCTGCTCGTAGACCTCATCGATGCCGAGGTCGCCTTCGATGCGGACCACGCGCTGGGGCTCGCGCTCGGCGATCTCGCGGTACTTCTCCCACACGCGCCGGAAGAAGGCATCCTGCTCGGCCTCGAAGCGGCCTTCGTTTTTGCCCCCGCGCGCCTCGGTGCGGCTGTTGCGGCGGCGGGCGCGGGCAAGCGAGGCGTCAAAACCGGGGAGCAGCAGGAGGGTGAGGTCCGGCTGGAGATTGCCGCAAACCAGCCGATGCAGGGCGAGGATGGTCTCGGAGCCGAGTTGACGGCCGCCCCCCTGGTAGGCCTCGGAGGAGTCGGTGTAGCGGTCGCAGAGCACGATCTTGCCGGCTGCCAGCGCCGGCTCGATCACCTCGGCGATGGCTTGGGCGCGGTCGGCGAACATGAGCGCCATCTCGGTCATGGAGGCAAGGTGAGCGTTGCGGGCATCCAGCAGAATCTCGCGGATGCGGTCGCCGGTGGATGTGCCGCCGGGCTGCCGGGTGACAACCGTGGCGTGGCCGCGCCTCTCAAGCCATGCTGCCAGCTTGCGAATCTGCGTGGTCTTGCCTGAACCGTCCAGGCCCTCAAAGGTGATGAAAAGCCCTCTCGGCATGGGCTGAGTCTACCACCTCGGGTTTGCGGCGACAGGCAGTGTAGGGATGTGATAGAACATCTTCACTTCGGTCCCACGTAGCCAGGCTGCCGGACCCTTTTCCCGCTGCGATCTCACTGGAGGTGTAAACACCCATGATCTCCTCCTCAAGGTTCCGGCAGGTTGCCATTGCCCTGGCAGCGGCAGTGCTGATGCCGGTGGGCAGCGCGGCGCAGCAGCTTACGCTGGAAGGCCAGACCGGCGGATTTCTCACCCCTACCGCCTATGTGGTTTATACGGAAAAGGGCTCCTTCTTTTCCCATCCCGCCATCGGCTATCACTTTGTGAACAGCAACAAGGTCATCGGCGACCTGCACACCTTCAATCTGGAGGAGGGATTCGCCAATCGCGCCGAGGCCGGCTACACGCGCAGCGTGCATATCACCGGCGACAGCCCGGCCTTCAGCAGCCTGTGGCACTTTGCCGGAATGAACATCTTCAACGGCAAGGTGGTGGTGCTGAAGGAGAGCACCGGCGGCGCCTGGGTTCCGGGAATCGCCGTGGGCGGTGTGGTGCGCACCGGCGACCGCTTCGTCTCCGGCGCGCTGAACCAGGCGCTGACCGGAAAACTGAAATCCTACACCAACGGCGACCTCTATGCGGTGGCAACCAAGACCTGGGCCAAACCGCCGCTGCCGATCCTGGCCAACTTCGGCCTGAAGTTCACCAACGCTTCCATCTACGGCATCGGCGGCCAGGCCACGCGCTTTGGCGGAAGGCTCTTTGGCGGTCTCGGGATTCCTTTGCCGGGGCCGTGGAAGACGGTGATTGTTCCCGCGGCGGGCTTCACCCAGGAGCCGCCGCAGGTGGTGAACCTGAGCAAGATTCTCTATCCCCCACCTGGTAAAGCGCATATTCCCACAACCCTGGATTACGCCGTGCGCGTCACCCAGCGGAATAACCCCCACTTTGCCTTCGATATTGGGGTGGGGCAGGTGGCGGGCACTATCGGCACCACCGTGGCGGTCACGCCGCAAGGTCCGCAGTTGATTCCAGTTGACTTAAAGGCGCGCAGCGTTCTGGGAATCGGCCTCAGCTACCGCCCCTGATTCCGGGGTTTTCCCGTGCAACTTCCCCAGGTGGGACGGGTTCTACCTGGCAGAGACGGACCGTGGACGCGATTCACGGCTGTCGGCTAGCTTTTGTAAGGGGGCTCCCAATGCGATTCTTCAAGTCTTTGCGATGGCTGCTGTTGCTGGCGGTGCTGGTTCCGTTTCTTCCTGCTTCCGCAAACGCGAGCGTCTTCATCAGTGTGGGATTTGCGCCGCCGGCGATGCCGGTCTACGTGCAGCCGCCTTGCCCGCAGCCCGGCTGGATGTGGACGCCGGGCTACTGGGCCTACGGTCCAGACGGCTACTACTGGGTTCCAGGCACCTGGGTTCCTGCACCTTATATGGGAGCTCTGTGGACGCCGGGCTACTGGGGCTGGAACGCCGGACTCTACATGTGGCATCCAGGCTACTGGGCGCGGCATGTGGGCTACTATGGCGGCATTAACTACGGCTTCGGTTACTTCGGCATGGGCTTTGCGGGCGGCATGTGGCGCGGAGACCGCTTCATGTACAACACCGCCGTCATGCGCGTAAACACGACCGTGATTCGCAACACCTACATCGATCGCACGGTGATCCAGCGCAATACCATCGTGAACAATCGCGTGGCCTACAACGGCGGCCCGGGCGGCATCCGGCACATGCCCAGCGCCCAGGAGCGAATGGCAGACCGCGAGCAGCACATGGGGCGGACCGCCTTTCAGACGCAGCACATGAACGCCGCGATGCACGATCGCTCCGCCTACTTCAACAACAACCACGGACGCCCGCCGGTGATGGCGCAGGAGCGGCCGCGGGGCATGGGCGGAGCCAACGGCTTCCAGCAGCGCGGGCCCGGGCAGTATCAGCAGCGGCCGCAGTACCAGCAGCGGCAGATGGAACAGGGCCGGCCGCAGGGGCAGTATCAGCAGCGGCAGGAGCAGATGCGTCAACAACAGCAGATGCGGCAACAGCCGCAGTTTCAGCAGCGCGGACCGGAACAGCGCCGCCAGCCTGAGGGACGCCACCAGCAGCGGGAGCAGCACCAGCCCCAGGGACGCGACCAAGGACGGGATCAGGGACGCGGACACTGGAGATAAGCGCGCCTGGTGAAAGGGGCGCAGCACCGCCGCCGGCGCGTGAAGCCGATTGAGGTCCAGGTCTCCGAAGGGCGTGCATGGTGGCGCGCGAAGCCCACGGCGCGCTTTCAGTCCGGCTGGGCGTGGCCATGTGCTGAGCGATTTCTCCCGCAGGAAAGCCGTTTCAGAATTCGCGCATCCAAGCAGAAATGCGCCGAGCTGCGATCAGGCCGCAGCCGAAGCGCAGGTGTCCAACCAGCCCGAACTGGTGTGGCATTTTTGGCGCCCTGCGGAGAACGCTCCGCATCGGCAGCGGGAGGAAGAATGAGCCACATCAGCGGGCTCCGTCGCTATCTTGCGCGGCTCGCGCAGCAATTGGCTTCTCACAAACGATTGTTAGCGCTGGGCGGCGCTGGACTGGGCTGCCTCGTGCTGGCAGGGCTTTGGGCGGGACACCTCGGCTTCGGCGGATCCCTGCCGGAGATCGAGGCGAAGAAGGGTTCCGCCCTCACCGTAAAGCCCGGCAACGCCCTTGTGCATCGCGACGGCAACCAGCTCATCTTTGCGCATGTGACCGGAATCCGGCCGGGAAATGCCCACCTGTTTGTCCGCTTCCAGAGCGCCACCGGATGGGAGCCGGCGACCATGGAGGCTTCGCCCGACCCCGGCGGCGGCACCAGTTATCGGTTCATCTTCGCGGGTATTCCCGAGAACGTGGAGTACTACATAACCGCCGGGCCGCTCACCTCGCCGCATTACCACCTGCACGTCGTCGATCTGCCGCCGGCGAAAACGGCAAGCCTGTCCATCGCGGATGACGTAGACGGGCCTGCAGTCGGCGAATGAGAGACGGGCGGATCACTGCAGGTCCCCGGGGTACGACCGCGCTTGAGAGAAGCGCATATCAGTAGCGCCACGAGGTGACATCCGCTCCGGGCGGCGCGGTGGCCAGCATATGCTCTACCATGCGCGGCAACACGCGCTGCGGCCAGTCGGCGTTGTTCTGCTGCATGGTGTACTCGGATGGGCCGCCGGTGTAACAGTGCGGCATGCGGGGCCCGTACTGGAAGGTGGCATCCGAGTGCGGATTGCGGGTCCTGGACAGCTGATCCTGAAGAAGGTGAACGGCATTGTTCAAGAAGTAGGTGTCGCCGTCGCCGACGGTCAGGTGCAGCTTGCCCTCGAGTTCCGGGCCGAGCGTAGACCAGTCGCGCATCATGATGGCGGTCAGGTCATAGTGATCGTGCCAATAGGCGACGACCTTTTTGTCGATGACGCCAGTAAGCGGATCGATGACTTGCGCGGGGTAGCCATCCGGCCCCGGAGGCGAGAATACCGCCTGCCAGATGTCCCACTGCTCGGTGGAGCGGCCGTGCGTGCCCAGCACGTATTCGTAGGCGTACTCAGGGCCGGTGTTGGCGATGATCGAGCCGTCGGGCTTGCGATCGGCGGCGATGGGCACCTGGCCAAAGTCGCCGTAGCGGGTGAAGGCGTTGGTATCGCTGTACAAATCGATGTTCTGGTAGGCGTGAAAGTCGACCGGGTCAGGACAGGCGACGTAAGCGCCGTTGTAGTCCCTGGGATAGAAGACCTGGGTGGCCAGCGTCTCCCATCCGCCCGTCGAGCCGCCAAAGGTGGCATGTGCCCAGCCCTGCGCGATACCACGATACTGCTTCTCAATGGCCGGGATCAACTCGTCGTTGATCGCCGTGCCATAGGGGCCCACATTGGCCGAATCGACGTCGTAGGAATCGTCATAGTAGGGATTCGCGCTCTGCACGTAGATCAAGATCACACGGGGCATTCGACCGCTGGTCCAGTCCTGGAAAAACCTGTAGCCGGCCTTCGCACGCGCATTTGCATCCGCGGGCGGCTGTGAGGTGACCCAGGGCAGCGGCCGGAAGTCCGGGTAGAAGTGATCCTGATAGACAACCACCGGATAGTGCGCCTTGGGATGCTCGTCGAAGCCGTCGGGCAGCAGAATCCACGCGCCCAGATAGGTGTCGCGCCCCCAGAACCTGCTGAGCACCGGGCTTTTGAAGCGCATGTACTTGAGCCACTTCGCGCCCGGCTCGCGGCGGCCGAGCACCTCGGGATCCTGATCGGTGCCGGCGATGGGCGGAATCACCTGGTCGAGCGCGAGCTTGAGGGTGCCATGCGCCCGGGGATCGAAGTGCAGCTTCACTGGCTTGTTGTAAGGATTGCCGGGCTTGCTGTACCAGTGCTGTCCTTCGCCCCGGTCGGGCGGCAGCCACAGCTTGCGGCCGTCGCCGAGATGAAAGAGGTCATAGACATTGAAGACGGCCTGCACGTAGTAGTCGCCGGCATCCAGATCGGCAAGCGACCGGCGCGGATAGCCGAAGGTCTTCGCATCGATGAGGATCGGCGCGCCCGGCTTGAGATCCGACACATCGACGCCGAAGCCCTGCGCGGAACCGTAGTCCTCATTCATCTGCATGCGCGGCTCTGGCTTGTCGCTCTTCGCGAAGACGAGGATCAGGTGGCCGGTAAGCGGCGTGGTGAGCGAAGGAATCGTGACTTCGACGCGCTGCGCCTGGATCGTGGCGGCGGAAAGAGAAGCGAGAGCGGCAACCAGAAGGCAGAATCGACGCATGGCAGCTCCAGTGTGGAGTGAAAAGGAAGTATAGCCGGGCGCCCCAGGGAGCCGCCTGCGAGAGCAGCGAGACAACGCGAGACGAGGACTTTTCTGGCAACTACTCCTGCGGCTCGTCTTCGATTCGGTCTAGGGCGGTGAGGGCTTCATCCGGGACATCCCAGTTGCGCAGGATCTTGAAGATCGTCGCAGTAGAAAAGCCGGCGGCAAGGAGACGGCGGACAACACGCGCGGTTTCCTTCTCGTTGGCGGGCTTTGCGATCCGCTTCCGCTCCAGGTGCTCGCGCGCCAGGGTTTCTTCGCTGGCTTCTGCATAGCGGGCATCAATCGCCTCTTCGGCAAGATCGGCGCTCACGCCCTTCTGGAGCAGGTTCTGGCGCACGCGGCGGGCGCCCAGCTTCTCGTTTTCATGGCGCAAACGCGTGTAGGTCTCGGCGAAGGCGCGGTCATCGAGATAGCCGTATTCGCGCAGGCGCTGGAGGACGGCGGCAATAGCGGCCTCGCCATGTTCGCCTGGTTCGACCCGGGCCTGCATCAGGCGGCGCAACTCGGACTCAGTGCGCATGCGCCGACCCAGGGCCTTCACGGCGTAATCGTGGAGACCGGCTTCATTCAAAAATGCGCGTGGCTTGGCCGTCTTGGATCGGAAAGGCACCGTCTGCTCCTGCCTAGTAGCTTACCCGCAGGATCGGGCCTAAGAGCAACCAAGTGATTTGGGTCCATTCCGGGGAAAGCAAAGCAGAAAGGGCCGGAACGCGAGGCGTTCCGGCCCTTCTCGGTTCGTGCGGGTTGGGTTTGGTTAGCTTACTGGCATTGCACAAAACCCAGCACGGCGATGTTGGCGGTGTAGGGACCGGTGCCGGCCAGGGTGGTAACTGCCGACTTGACTTCCGTCGGGTTGCAGTCCGCGGTGCCGCCCGAACCGGGAACGAAGGCGTTTCCATCCACGGTGTAGCTGGCCAGGGCGGCACCTGCGGTCAGGCTGACGCCCGCCGAGCTCCACGCGCCGACATAGGCGCCGCCGGAAGGCAGCGTCATGGAGTAGTTGGCGCAGTCGGTGCCTGCCGGGCAGGTCAGAGTCCCGGTGGAAGCCGCGGTTTCAATCGCCAGTGAATCCGAGCTCTGGGTCGAGGTCGGAGGCAGCGGAATCGTGTAGTTGGTGGAGTTGATGGTTTCGAGGGCGCTGACCTGGATATCGGCGGCCGTTCCTGCCGAAGCGGTGCTTTGCGAGGTCACGGTTCCGCTCAGCGTGGCGGTGCTGGTGGCAGTCTGAGCCGGGAGCGCCAGAGAGATGGTCCCCGCGGTGTCGCCGACCGAAACGCCGGTCTCAATGGCAGGCTGGTACATCACACCATCGGTCCGGGTGCCCACGATCACCACGTCATAGGTGCCGGCCGGCAGCGGGCAGAAGACAAAGCTGCCGTCCGCCGCGGCGTCGGTGGACATCACGATGCGATCCACGCCAGTCGAATCTTTCTGTTCCAGAGCTACGGTGACCTTGCCGCTGACCGGATTGCCGGTGGCCTTATCCATGACCTTGCCATTGATCGAGCTGGAGGTGGTGCTGACCTCGCCGGCATGGAGCACGGGCTTCAGACGGTATTGGCCGTTGCCCTGCACCACAATGGAATCGCAGGTATTGAAGTCAATATCGAGGTCCTTGGTCTGCCCCGACGAGATATTGAAGCCACCCGAAGCGATCTGGCCGGAGGGAATCTTGATGCCGGTCTGAGCTTCGCTGGAGAGCTGCAGCGCGTGCACGCTGCCGTCGGCGGAGAGCACGACGCAGTTGGCGGCAGAACCGCAGGCGTTGTTGGAGACCGAGGCGGAGTTGGAGGCCAGCATCAGCCGGATCTGCTGATAGTTGCCGGCCTGGAGCTGCATATTATCGCCCAGAGAGGCAAGGAAGCACTGGTTATTGGCCTGGCCAAGCAGATCGATCTGCTTGGGAGCGGTGGAGAGACCCGGGGTCAGGTCCACCCAGCCGCTGGCGGTGGCGGAAGCGGTAGAGCTGGTGTTCGCCTGCACGTCGGTGACCGTGACGTACACGTGCGAATAAGGACCATCAGGCGCCTGGCACGTGGCCGGGTCGCTGAGCATCACATTGACGGTGCTCGCGCCTGAGCTTGTAGAACCGGAGCCGCTACTGCAGGCGGCTACCACAATGGCTGCGGCAAAGATGCAGCCGAACGCAGTCAGCAAATACCAGGTACGTCGCATGAACTTTCTCCTCTTGCAGACAGGGGTTTCCCGCCGGCACATGCTCGCACCGGAAGAGAACCGAGGCGCAACGCAGGGGGAAACTGGCCTCTTTTTTTTGATAGAAGCAACAGAGGTTTATGTTGCAGAGGTAGGGAGAAAGGTTGCCTGTTTGAACTTTTCTGCGGCTACGGAAGTGGAGCCACTCTATTTCTACCCTTTTTCAGGGATTCAGTTGCTAGAGCCAAGAATTATTCTCGGATGATTTTAACAAAAACACCCTCCGGAAGCTCCCCCTCCAGAATGTGGACCACGCCGTTCTTTACATATCCCTCGAGAACCTGGCGCGGTTTGGTGGCCGGCTGCGGCCTTCCGGCCCCCGAGACCGGACCCTGGGGCGCCGCCGCCCGAGGCTGGCAGGCCGGCCCGCCGACTCGCTGGGTCGCCGGGCTTCCGGCGGGGCTTTTGCCCATCCCTTTATCCATGGCTTCGTTGGCCAGACGATCGGCTTCCTTGTTGCCCCCGCGCAGGGTGTGGGCCATCTCGAAACGATCCAGGCGGGCGGCCCGACGGCGGGCCTCTTCCCAAAGTGGGCGCAGCGTGGGGCTGGCCACCTTATAGCGGCCCTTCATCTGGTTGACCATCAACTCGGAATCAGAGACCACCCGTAACTGCCCGACATCGTGGGCAAGAGCCCACTCGAGGACGGCGAGCAGTCCCTGATACTCGGCATAGTTATTGGTCTGGATGCCGAGAAACTGGCTGAGGCGGGCGACGATCTGCCCCTGCGGACCTTCAATGACGGCGCCGTAGCCGGCAGGACCGGGATTGCCGCGCGAACCGCCGTCACAGTGGGCGGTGTACCAGGCTGCGGGCGCGGAGGGGGTGTCGAACAGGGTAGGAGCCATGAATCCCAGTTTAGCGAGCGGGAGGGGGTTGCGCCTGTGGAAGGCGAGGAGGGACGGGCCAGGCGGGGCTTGGGGAGTGGGGATCCAGCGCAGAGGGCGAGCAACTAAGGAATCCGTTGCTGCGAGACGCTTTTCGCACGCGTGGACATCGTAAGCTGGCGGTGACTAAACCGCCGTGCCGCCGTCTATAAGCCCTAGAAAGGGCAGGGGGCGGAGTTTTCGGATGACGGCAGACGCAGCGAGTTTGGCGGTAGATCCGGGGGCAATCGCGGGCATTGGCGCATTGCCGGGCGCACAGAGGGTAAAATCCTCAGCAGGCATGGCTCTTTCCAAGGCAAGGACCGGCGCGACCCGGGACAAGGCAGAGCGAGAACAAGACCGCCTGCAGAGCCGCGCGGAAGAAACCGATCTGATTCGCGAAGCCCAGGCGGGCTCACGGGCCGCCTTCGACGCGCTGGTGCGGCAATATGAGCACCAGGTGCTGCGGCTTGCCCTCCATCTCACGGGTTCGGAGCACGATGCCGAGGACATCTACCAGGAGGCGTTTTTCAAGGCCTACCGGTACATCGGCAACTTCCGTTTCGAGTGCTCCTTTTACACCTGGATCTACCGGATTGTCACCAACCTGTGCCTGGACCAGTTGCGGCGGCGCAAGACGCGGCGCGAAGACAACGCCGTGGTTATGGACCGCAGCGGCGAAGAGATCGACATGCTGGCGACGGTGAGCGACAATCGCTCGTTTTCCAATCCTGCGCGCGAGCTGGATCGCAAGGTGCTTGGGGAGCGAATCCAGGCGGCGCTGGAAAAGTTGACGCCCCGCGAGCGCATGGTCTTCGAACTGAAGCACTACCAGGGCCTGCGCCTGCGCACCATCGGGGAGATGCTGAACACGACGGAAGAAACCGCCAAGAATACGCTCTTCAGGGCGACTAAGAAGCTGCGCGCGCAGTTGGCGGAGTTGCGGTGACCTTCAGCTTGTAACCAACTGGTTGCGAGCTGCTTTATCGATTAGAAAGAAGCTCATCCACTTAACGAGATGAGCGGTTCGCGGAGAACTGTGAACTAGGAAATGTCTTGAGGCTGAAGGACGTGCTATGAATTGCGAAGTTGCACATGAGCGGATTGTGACTGCGGCTTATGGCGAATTGCCGGACGATGAGGTGCATGAGTTGGAACGGCACCTACAAGGTTGCGAGGATTGCCGGCAGGAGCGCGAGCAGGTACAGGCTCTACAGGTGATCACCAATGCCCTGCCCGTCTTGGAACCGGACGCGAACTTGATCGCCCGCGCGCGGATGCGGCTGGACGAGGCGCTGGACGCGCTGCCGCCTCAGCGCTGGTACGAGCGCTGGGGACAACGGATCCGGAAGAATTTTGCAGGGCTGACGTCGGTGCCGGTGGCCGCGCTGCTGGTGGCGGCGGTGAGCCTGGGGGCCGGAGGCTACGGCGGGTTCCGGCTGGCACAGCGGCAGGGCGCGGCTGCGCAGAAGGCGACGGTGCTGGCTGCAAGCGGGGCGGCAGGTCCGCTGGCCCATGCGGCCTCTGCGGCTTCGCCCGCTGCGCAGGTCAAGCCGAACCTGGCCGACGTGGCCACGGTGACGGCGATCAAGCGGCGTCCGGGCACGGAGATGGTGGACGTGAGCTACAACGAACTGGTGCCGCAGCACGTGACCGGCTCACTCGACGATCCGCAGATCCGCGAGCTTTTGATGATGGCCAGCGAGAATCAGACCTCGGCGCGGGTACGGGGCGACTCCGTGAGCCTGCTGGCGCTGGAATGTAAGCGGGGGCACAGTTGCCAGCCCTCGGGGATTCGCGATGCGCTGATGGTGGCATTGCGTTACGACGCAAATCCGACGGTGCGGCAGGAGGCGCTGGTGGGGCTGGAGCCCTATGTGGCTACGGATATGCGGGTGCGGGATGCTGTGCTGGAGGCGCTGATGACCGACAGCGATCCGCTGGTGCGCAGCGCGAGCATCCGGATGCTGGCGCCCGTAGAAGCCGATACCAGCGTGCGCCAGGTTCTGAGCACGGTCTCGACGACCGACAACAATCCCCACATCCGGTATGTGTCCCGGCAGATTCTGGACCAGGTGCCGGAGATTCAGTAGTGACAATTCGTACCTGTCCGGTCACCGCGCCGTTCGAGAGCATGCGGGCCGGACAGGGAAAATGCTTGGAGATGGACCCATGGATTGCTTT